>CBDVBZ010000008.1:0-47025 GCA_965372355.1 uncultured bacterium
AAAACGTCTTCGAGGCGCTTATCCGTGAGTTTCTGGAGCGTCACAGCCCCACTCGAAGGAAGGCGCGGCGTGACAAGAGGAAATCAGCGTCGAGGAGACCGTGCAGCAGCGCGGCGGCACCAAAGACATCAGTCATGGCAGAGACATCGCGCGAGGCGAAGCCCAAACCCCGCTCGCGCCATATACCCGCAGCCGTGCGGGATAAGGTGTACGCAAGAGACAACGGCAGATGCACCTATGTGGGCAAAACGGGCAAGCGCTGCGGCTCCACTCAGGCGCTCCAAATCGATCACGTTAAACCGTTTACCCGAGGCGGGGCCAACACGGCTTCAAACCTCAGACTTCTCTGCGCGAAGCACAATAGACTGGCCGCACAGCAGACATTCGGCGAGGAGTTCGTGATGCGTTTCCGGCATCGCGAGTAGCCGAACGAAGAACGGCGACCGGCCAGATGACCGATCGCCGCTAGTTCCCAGAGGCGCACACGCCAGGCGGTGATCCTAAGACTTTGTGTTTTGCACGAAGATCCGCTGCGCGCCGCCTTTCTTCAGCTGATTCAGAACCGATACGTACTGTTCGTATGTGGACTTCCGATCCGCATGGACCGACACGATCAATTTCGGGTTATCGGAAATGCGTCCCTCGACAACCTTGTCGAGGTCGCCGACGCGGACTTCCTGCTGGTCGAGCAGGAGGTTTCCTGACGGATCGATGACGAGTTCTGCGATGTGTTTCGCGGGAATCTCCTTGATCCTCTTCTCTATATCCTTCGACGGCAGAACCAGAGGCATCGCTTTATGCGAATGGCTCATATACGACACTTTGAGCAGATCGATGTTGCTGAGCGCTCTTTGCACATCGAAGACAGCGCCCATCGGAGTTTCCTCCTCGCAGACGATACGGATGACGACGTTGTCGCGGTCATCGCCAACCGTTTTCTTTATATGTTCCTTGAAGTAGTCAAATGACGTCTCCTTGCCATCGACCTCTATCTTCCCAGACGGGACGATCCCGACGGTGATATATCGCATGCCATCTTCCTTGGACATCGCTACCTGCGCGCCGTCGCTGCGATCGCCCGGCCCGGAAGTGCCGACGTAACCGGATAAGGGCACGACGAGGAGCGCCAGGCCGACGAGCATCAGCGCCGTTTTGACTCTCGAGAGCGAACTCATTTTGCCCTCCTTTATTTGATACTGGATACGGTTCAACAACTCGTGTTTCCGCCGCAGAAGGGCGGATACTGAATCACCGGTGAGGGGTGACAGAATCGCCGATTCGGCGATGTTTGCCAGCTGCTGGGAATAGCGAAGGCGTGTACCGGAGCCCAGACCTGCTGCTGCATCGTCACACGCCATCTCCCGGTACTCGTTGACGCGACGGTTGAGATACCAAACCAGCGGGTGAAAAAAGTACAGCGACTGCGCGACGATCTGAACGATCTGAACGATGCCATCGCGCCGCCGGATATGGGCGACCTCGTGACGGATGATCATCCTTCGACACTCATCGCTCCACTGACTCCACACCGCAGGGACAAAGACCTTCGTGGGCAGCAAGCCGATCGTCAGCGGCATCGCGATTCGATCGGTTTCATAGAGTCCGATGCGCGTGTCGCCGACATGCTGTGGAGCCATTGTCTCGGTGATGTCGTTTGCGTCTCTGAGCGCCATGCGCAATCGCATCGTGGAGACGACGGTCCCAATAATGTAGGTAGCGGTAACCCCGAACCAGATGGCAAAGAGCAATCCCAGCCATTCGGGTCGTTCGGTGACGGATGTGAGCGTCTCGGGGCCCACGGCGTTCGTTACGGGCGCCGCGCCGGGAACGATCTGAGAGAGCGGAACGAGTATCGCATTTGTCGACTCGCTCAGGTGCACCGGCAAAAACGGGGGCAGAAGCAGCTTGACGACCCCGACCATACCGACAGCGTACCTCACGCGCGCCGACGTGTTTTTCAGCAGGTGAAGAACGACAAGCACGACGGCCAGAAAAACCGTGTTCTGGAGGACGATCGGCCCAAAATAGGCCGCCCAGGCGGCTCCGGCATCATTGAGTAGTCCGATCACGATTGACCCCCTCTCAGCTCCTTCTCTTTCTTACGGAGTATTTTCTTGATTTGTTCGATTTCCACCATGCTCAGGTCATCCATCGAGAGAAGGGAATCGGCCAGTTCGGGTATGGATCCCCGGAAGACCCGGGTGAGCATCGAGGACATTTCGGTGTTGATCGCCTCGGTTCTGGTGCGGGTCGGCCGGTAGAAGTTGACGAGCCCCTTCTTCTTACGCCTGAGAAGCCCCTTCTTCTCGAGGGTGTTCATGACCGTCTGCACCGTTGTGTAGGCCTTTTCACCGTTCCCGAACGCGCGGTCGAGGACGTCCCGAACCGATGGAGAGCCTCCGAGCTCCCACACGGCCTCCATGATCTCCCATTCGGCGGGCGTCAGTTTGACGGATTTCATCCGACCTCCTACGGTTAGCGTAGCGTTACTATATATATAGTAGCAATGCGACGATGGGTCAAGACAGAAAATGGAGAACAATCCGCGCCGTGGTAGAATAAGCTGTCGTACCACGGGAGGAAGTCAAGAAACGAGCGGCACATACAAGAAACGGCGGAGATGTCTCTCCGAGTCGTATCTCGTTGGACCCTTTGCGCCCGTAGATCCCGATGTGCCCGAGCTTCGGACGAGAACGGAAATCGGTTTTTCCGATGTTGCGCTCGCGCTTGCTGCCGGCATCGCCGGATCGTTGGTATATACGACCGGTCTTCCGTCCGCGCCGATCGGAGTTATGGTCGCCGTCGCGCTTCTGCCACCGCTTGTGGCGGCCGGTCTGCTTGCCGGGGCGGGTTACCAGTCTCTGGCGATCGGTTCGTTTACTTTGGCGCTTACGAATGTGACGTGTCTGAATCTTGCGGGCGTGGCGACTTTCTTGGCCCGCAGGGTAAGACTGAGAACGTGGTGGCAAGCGAAGAAGGCAAAGAAGGCGACTCGTATTGCGGTGACGTCGTGGTTCGTGATGTTGGCGATCCTCGCCCTGGTTATTTTGTTCTATCGTCCGTGACCGAGCGAGCCACATTGCGGTGAGCCGATAGCGACGTGTACAATGTTCCGCTTAGAAGGCCGCCGTCACACGAAGACCGTAGATAAAGCCGTCGTGATTTTCCCCCACTTTAAGGGCGTCGTTCATATACTGTAGATCCCCGGTAATTGACAGGGTTTCGCTCAGGGCAAGGCGGACATAACTCTCGAAGACGTGGGTGCTCTTGAGATCCAGGTTGCCACCCCGGAGGTAGCCGTACCCGATGCCGAGTTCATCCATCCCACGTCCCCAAGGTCTGCCGTTTATGTTGATCCCCCCGGAATAGATATCTCGATAGTTGACTGCCGCGTCGTCATCCTGCCATCCGAATCGGGTCCACGCTCCCAGGATACCGCCGAGCTGCTGGTCGAACGAGAAGAGCAGGAGTCTCCGAGCCGTGAGTCTGTTCCCGCTAGGGTTCAGGAATGTGGCATCGGAGCCCTCGACAATGATGCGGTAGTTGCCTTCACCGATGCGCGCATCGAGATGGTATCCAAGCTGTGCTCCGAAGAATTGAAACGTGTTGCCCTCTTCGTTCTCGCCGACCTCCATGGCCACGGCACTCAGGGACATCCGGTCGATCTGCCACTCCAGCGCGCCGCCAATATCGTAAGAGGGAGCAAAAGAGTTGGGACCACTGACCAGCGCTTCGTTCATAAACTGGGTGTACTCGTCGTTGGCATAGACGTTCTGGTCCAGGTAGTCGGTCGCGTCGATGATGCCTCCGGTCAACCCCAGCTCGTATTCTGCCTTGAACTCGAACGTGTGCTTGTACCATACGGTGAGCACGTGGTCCCGTTGGCGGCCGTTGATGTTCGTGACATCGTCTTCCTGGTCGGCGGCCCACGACGCCAGGTGAAAGCTGGTGATGTCGTTCAAGCCGTTGCCGGCATTGAACCCAAACTTCACGAAGAACTCGTTGCTCTCCGACGGCAAAAAGCCCAACTCCAACTGAAAGGGCCCGGAACCTCCACGCAGATCCCGTTTGTTCGCAGGGCCGGCGGTGTTTTCGCGTTGGGAAACGCCGGCCAGTATGCCGCTGACAAATACCCTGTCGCCGATTTCCGCGGCTCGGACATCGTTTCCAACACCGACGTTCTGCGTCGCGAGAAAGGTGAACAAAAGCACTGAAAGCGGTCTGCCAGTGCAATGGTTCATTTCCCGTCTTTTCTCTGCTTTGTCAATAGTGCCTTTCCGGCATCATTGAACTCGGCGCATGACGAGCAGTTTTTGCTGTTGCGTTCCGATTCGCCCTCGGTGCACCCGAGACAGCCGGCGGAGCAGTCAGGAGCGACGCGACCGCCAGATGCCCGGGCGCCTCGAATAAATCGGTGCACCCGAAACGCCAACCACACGCTCACGGCGCCTACTATGACCAACACAATAAGAGACTCCATCACATGCACCTCACGCGATGATCCTTCCGATCTGATAGACTGCCAGGGAAACAATGTAGGCGAGCACCGTCAACCCGCCAAACTGCAACCACGCCCATTTCCAGCTTCCCGATTCGCGGCGCGTGACAGCCAGGGTAGCCAGACACGGCGTCGCGATCAGTAGGAAAAGCATCAGCGAGACGCCAACCAACGGGGAATATTCGCGGCGTAACGTCTCCTGCAGACTTTCCGACCGCTCGTCTGTCTCGCCCAGCGAATACACAATTCCCATTTGCGCGACAAAAACCTCTTTTGCCGCAAATGCGCCGATCATCGCCGTGCCGAGTTTCCAGTCAAACCCTAGCGGGTGGATGACAGGTTCGATGAATGTACCCAGTCGACCGGCGATCGAGTGTCTGAGTTCCTCGGCGACACGCCGGTGTTCGATTTCGGTGGGGGTCAGTACCGCAACACCCGTCGGCGCCGCACGGCGCGCCTCGGCGAGCGCCTGCGCCTGATCTTCGTCCTTCACACCCGCGCCAAATTCGATGACCTCCACGGCGCCGCTCGCAACGGCGCGGTCCACGGCGGAGCTTTCCAGCTTGGGGTAGGCCGTGATGAACCACATGACGATCGAGATACCAAGAATGATCGTGCCTGCCTTGCGCACGTAGATCCGCGATCGATCGATCATTTTGCGAACGACACCCCGAAAAGTCGGGATGCGGTAAGGTGGAAGCTCCATGACGAAGGGTGCTTCCTCGCCCTTGAGCAGCGTGCGCCGGAGAAGCATGGCAAACGAGAGGGCAAGGACAATCCCCACAAGATAGATCAACCACAGCATGGGTGCGCGTAGGTGGGGGGCAAAAAACGCCGGAATAAGCAGCATCCAGATCGGAACCCTCGCGCCGCACGACATGAGCGGCAACACCAGCATCGTTGCGAGGCGATCGCGCTCGTTCTCGAGCGTCCGTGTAGCCATGATACCGGGGACCGAACAGCCAAAACCGGTCATGAGGGGAATAAAGCTCCGGCCGTGAAGGCCGAGGCGGTGCATGAGTTTGTCGGCGAGGAAGGCGGCACGCGCCATGTAACCGGTGTCTTCTAGAAAGGCAAGCCCCAGAAAGAGCAGGATGATATTGGGCAGAAAAATGAGCACGCCACCTACGCCGGCGATGATGCCGTCGACGAGGAGAGACCGAAGCGGCGAAGAAACACCCACGGGCCACAGACCCCCGATCCAGTCGCCAAGGACGGCGAAACCGCTTTCGATCCAACCCATCGGGACTTCGCCCACCCTGAACGTGAGCCAGAATATGGCGTACATCACGGCGAAAAATATCGGGACGCCGAGCACTCGGTTTGCGAGGATGCGGTCGACCATATCCGAGACTTCACGGGCGTTGGGGCGTGGCACCTGCGTCGTAACGTGGGTAAGCAGCCCATTGACGAAGCCGTAGTGGCACTCCGAGATATAGAGGCTGATGTCGATTCCCATCTCCGACTCGATGCGCTCGCGCTCGCGCTCGGCGATATCAATCGCATCCCGGCCCGCCTCGCCCAGCGCATCGACGTGTGTGAGGTAGGTCGGGTCGCCGATGAGTAGCTTGCTCGCAACCCATGTGAGAGACTTCTCCGGGAACCCCGACTCCGGTAGAGCCTCGCGAATCCGGGCGAGGGCTCCATCGAGTCGGTCGCCGAGTCTAAGGCGGTTTTCGTGCGCGGGCTGGTCGATCGCATGCAGGATGGCCGCCTTGAGCTCGTCGACGCCCTCCTTTTTGTGCGCGACCGTTTCGACCACCGGCAGTCCGAGCAGCGTGCTGAGCCGCTCGACATCCAACCGCTGGCCGGCGCTCCGGGCTTCATCGGCCATGTTGAGACAGAGAACAGTGTTTGCTCCGGTCTGCATGATCTGCGTAAACAGAAGCAGGCTGCGCTTGAGCGTCGTTGAGTCAACGACGACGACGACGACGTTTCCGTTTCCGTTCAGGAGTTCCCTCTGGGCAATGCGCTCTTCGGGCGAATAAGAGGTCAGGCTGTAGGTCCCGGGTAGATCCGTGACGCTGAACACCTGTCCGTTGATTCGTGATTCACCCTGACGTTTCTCCACGGTAACGCCGGGGTAGTTGCCCACGCGATGCCACGCTCCTGTCAAAGCGTTGAAAATCGATGTCTTACCAGAGTTGGGGTTGCCTGCAAGCAGGACGCGGGCTTTTTTTGTCGCCGTCATCGATTACCACTCTCTCGTGCAAAAACTGGCATACATGACTATTCAGGAAGAAAAGGGAAACCGGGGCTAGTCATCCGCATCGACCGCGATGGCTTCGGCCTCCGCGCGTCGAAGCGAGAGCTGGAAGCCCTGCAATCTGATCCACATCGGGTCACCGGCCGGTGCGACTCGCTCGACGTCGATCGGGACGCCCGGGAGGATGCCCATGTCAAGAAGCCTCTGACGGATGGCACCCGATCCATCCACGTGCGTAATGGTCCCGCCCTCACCGGGGGAGAGGTCCGACACCCGACGCACTGCTTTCGCCGTTTGAGCCCAGCCCGTCCGGCACTGGCACGTGCCGTCGGCGCCATCCTCGCTGCCGTGGGAGCACTGGTGGAATACTTCCAGGATGTTCTTCCCGTCCGGACACGAATCGACGAATTCGAAAAACCGCACCAACCGGTCCATCGCCTTCGGCGTCAGGTTATGCTCCATCGCGCAGGCGTTCTTCTCGGTTTCCGCAGGGGAGAGTTGGAGTACCTCCTCGAACAACCGGGTCAGCATTTGGTGCCGGGCATAGACCCGCTGGGCTTCCCGCACGCCCTTCGGCGTAAGATCGATGTAGTCCCGCTGGACGTAGCGGATCAGCCCCAGGGCCGACAGGCGCTTCATCGCGGGGGAGACCGAGCCAGCCTGCACGCCCCGCGCTTGGGCGATGTTTTTGACCCGTGCGAGCTTCTTGTCGCGTACCAACTCGTAAATCGTTTCCAGATAATCCTCTAACGAGGCTGTGAGCTGCACTGCTTGTGCCACGATGACGCTCCTTTGTTTGTTAGAGGACACTAATAGCATGAGTTGTGCCTGTCAAGTGAAACAATTCACTTAGCCTGGAAAAAGGTTCTGATGGGCCAATGGGGAGGTGAGCGGAATGATGCGTGGGTGGAACAAGAACAAGACCCGGCGCGAATGTTGGTCGGCCCCCTTTTGCATTCGGGACGAGAGGTGCTAGTGCTGGAATCCGGGATCCGATCCGGGTCCTTTGACGGCCGGACTCCTCGGTATTTCAATGAGTTGGCGCGTATTACCGGTGATGGCGCCTCAGTTTCGGCTTCCAACAGCGGTCTCGCTAGTGGTATCTTGAGGCGCACGGTATACGCGCTGCGACAGTGCGGCGCCAGCCGTGCGCCTCGAACCGGTCTCTCGTGCTTGAAACGCGCAAAGCAGACAGGTCGATGAGGCGCCCTTCCAGGACAGTCGGGCGCCTTTCCGACGCAGCCCCCCCTAGGACAGGCTCGATCGGAATCACACGTCTTGATAAGACCGCGTTGTTGGGGCAGGGATCGCTCGTGTCGATCGGTCGGAAGGAGGCCCTGGCCGTACAAGGGGGCCATATTAATGAGTCCTTGATCTGGAGCTGTGTGCGAGCACGAGGATTCGCGGCGGAACTGAATTGCGGGAGGCAATGCTCATGAGTGCAGGTCTCGACAAAGAAACGCTCGATTTGACAATTGAGGCGATCAAGGAATTTGCCGAACGTGAGCTCACGCAGGACAAGCTGCTCGAGCTCGACGCCCGTGATGAGTTCCCCGAGGACATCGTGCGATCAATGTGCGGGTCGGGGTTGGGTATCCAACTGGTGTTCATCCCGGAGGAATACGATGGGATGGGTGGCGGCGCGTTCGATGTCTACCGCGTGTGCGAGGAGCTGGGTCGCATCGACCTCGGTGTGGCGACTGCGGTCCTGGCCACTTTTCTCGGAGCGGACCCGATCATCTTTGGTGGGACGGACGATCAGAAAAAGGAATGGCTGACAAGAATCGCGCGGGAAGGTTTGCTGATGGCGTACGGCGCAACGGAGCCGGAAGCGGGAAGTGACCTGGCCGCGCTGCGAACGGTTGCCAAACCCGTCGAGCAGGACGGCAAGGTGACCGGATACAAGATAACGGGCAACAAGATGTGGATCAGCAACGGTGGGTTTGCCGATCTCTACAGCATTCTTGCCGAGACCCCGGGCGGCCCAAGCTGGTTCGTGGTCGAGAAGGGTACTAAGGGACTGGACCACGGCAGACCCGAGGAGAAGCACGGCATCCGTGCGAGCAATACATCCGCCGTGTCGCTCGAAGACGTCGAGGTGGGTGCGGACCGGTTGCTCGGTCTCGTGGAGGGGCAGGGTCTGGTGCAGGCGCAGGCGGTGTTTGGCTACACGCGGCTGATGGTTGCCGCGTTCGGTCTGGCTGGTGGCTGGGCGGCGCTCGACCGCGCGATTCCATATTCTACCGAGCGCATCCAGGCCGGCGGGCCGCTTTCCGAAAAACGAGGATACACGCACAAGCTGATTGTACCGCACGCCGTACGTCTTGAAGCGGGCCGGGCATTTGTCGAAGAGACCGCCGAGCGTATCGACGACGGCGAGGGTCACCTGAACACCGAGGGCGCTATCTCCAAGTATCTGACGACGGAGGCGGGGTGCGCCGCGGCAGAGGCGGCGATCCAGGCGCTTGGTGGATACGGCTACACACGTGAATACATGGTGGAAAAAATCAAACGCGACGTACGCATCACGACGATCTACGAGGGCACATCCGAGATCATGGAAATGACCATATGCCGCGATCGTTGGCAGATGCATCTCAAAACACGGGGCGAGCACTATCACGAGGAGGCACGCAAGCTCGAGGGTCTTCACGCCGAACATCCGACCGTCGGTGCTGATATCGCGGCGCTCGCGATGCACGCTCTGGCGGAGGTTCTGGAACGGGCACGCGTGCAGAGACTCACGCGCAACCAGCACATTCTCTTTCGTCTGGGCGAGTTGATTGCCTACGCCGAGGGGGCATCGAGTCTGGCACGGCGTGCGGCGCGCGCAGCTCAAGGTCAGCTAAATGCCAAGGCACACGGTCGTTTCAACCCGGATGCGTTGGCCGCCATGAGCCGGATCTGTGCGCGTGACGCGGCACTCAGGGTAACGACGGATGGGTTTCGCTGGGTATGCGGTGTGGAGAATGTGACGGACATCGGGGATTTCGAAAAGAAGCTGGGTCTCTCAGCGGTTCACAGGGCGCAGGTCGGCGTGACAACCGATATGGATTACGTAGCTGATGTGCTCTATGAACGAACGACTACATAGGAAATAAAGGTAACACTGACCGGAAGACAGCCCTTCCAGGACAGGCGTTACATCTGCCGATGTGAGCCCTTCCAAGACGCTCAATCGGTACAAACGAGTTTGAATCGTAGCGTATCAGCACATCGAGACTGGAGGATGGAATGAAGCAGTCAGCGCACAGGGCCGTTGCGATTGTGGGCCTCGGGGCCGTGATGCCCGACGCGTCGAACACCCAAACGTTCTGGCAAAACATCAAGGACGGTCGTTACAGTATCTCGGAAGTCTCCGGCGATCGATGGGATGCGGAGCTTTACTACGATGCGGACCCGAAGGCACCGGACAAAACATACACCAAGATCGGTGGGTGGGTGCGCGATTGGGAGTGGGATCCGATCAAGTGGAAGCTGCCGATCCCACCCCGTGTCGCGGCGCAGATGGATCTCACTCAGAAGTGGGCCATCGTGGCCACCCGGGAAGCCCTGGAGGACTACGGTTATCCCGAGCGTCCTCTCGATTCCGAGCGTACCGCGGTGATTCTTGGTAACGCGATGGGTGGCGATACCCACCTTATGACATCAGCGCGGATACTCTTTCCCGAGTACGCAGCCAAGCTGAAGCAGTCGCCGAGCTTTGCCGATCTGCCGGAGAACATCCGCAAGACGATCGTCGGCGAAATGCGCGAACGCGTCGGAGAGCACTTTCCGGAGATCACAGAGGACACGATGCCCGGCGAGCTCTCCAACATAATCGCCGGGCGAATTGCAGCGCTCTTCAATTTTCGCGGACCGAACTATGTGACCGATGCGGCGTGTGCATCGGCGATGGCGGCGATCAGTGCGGCCATTGAAGGTTTGCACGAGAACCATTACGACGCCGTCATCACGGGTGGTGTGGACGCCAACATGAGCCCGCAGACGTTCGTGAAGTTCTGTAAGATCGGCGCGTTGTCTGCCACCGGGACGCGGCCGTTCGCGGAGGGTGCAGACGGTTTTGTGATGGGCGAGGGCGCGGCGCTGTTTGTCGTCAAGCGGTTGGAGGATGCCGAGCGAGCCGGCGACAAAATCTATGCAGTGATCCGGGGGCTCGGGGGCTCGAGCGATGGCAGGGGCAAGGGAATCACCGCGCCCAATCCGATCGGACAGAAACTCGCCGTCCAGCGGGCATGGGAGACGGCGGGGCTTACACCGTCGGCAGGCGACATGATCGAGGGGCATGGCACATCGACGATCGTTGGTGACGTTGCCGAGTTGGAGAGCCTGGCAGAGGCGTTTGCCGATTACAACGTGCCACCTGGTTCTGTGACACTCGGCTCCGTCAAGTCGAACATCGGTCATCTCAAAGGCGCCGCTGGGGCAGCCGGTCTGCTCAAGGCGACGCTCAGTCTGCACGAGAAGGTACTCCCGCCGAGTCTCAACTTTCACAAGCCGAACCCCAACATCGATTTCTCGAAGTCTCCGTTCACCGTAAACACCGAACTCAAGGCGTGGGACGCGGGTAAGAACCAGGTGCGTCGCGCCGGCGTAAGCGCGTTTGGGTTTGGCGGGACGAATTTTCATGCTGTTCTCGAGGAGTACATCCCGGGACGACTGGAAGCGGAGAGAAAGGCGATGATATCGGTGAGCGAAAAGGTGACACCTGCTTCGGTGGGTGGTCCGCCTGTCAAGGCGCCGCACCGTGGCGCCATGGTGATCGGTGCGGAGTGCGATGACGCGCTTCGCAACCGTCTGGCGGACGTTCAGAAAGACGCCGAGGCCGGTCAGGCACCGCCGCTGCAGCCGCCCCTCGAGTCGGATCTCAGGGCCCCGGTGCGAATCGCCATCGACTACGGTGATGCGAAGGAGCTCGCAGACAAGACGACGCGTGCGCTCAAGGCGCTCGAGCAAGACCAGCCCGGCCGCTGGAAAGCCCTGAGAGCAAAGGGTATCTTTCTCGGCCGCGGCCCGGCGCCAAAGGTCGCATTTTTGTTTACCGGGCAGGGGTCACAGTATGTCAACATGCTGAGCGACCTCAAGGAGATCGAACCGATAGTTGCCGACACGTTTGCCGAGGCCGACGTTGTCATGAAGCCCCATCTCGACAAAGCGCTCACGGACTACATTTTCGTCGACGATTCGGATCAGGAGGCCGTCGATGCGGCGACGCAGGAACTCAAACAAACGGTGGTCACACAACCGGCAGTGCTTGCCACGGAGACCGCGCTCTCGCGTGCCCTGGAGGCGTATGGCATTGTGCCCGACATGGTGATGGGGCACAGCCTCGGTGAGTACGGCGCGCTGGTTGCCTCCGGCGGGCTTCCTTTCGATGAGGGTCTCTACGCGGTGAGCGCCCGTGGTGGTGAAATGACGAAGGCGTCGAAGGGAGACAACGGGTTGATGGCCGCCGTCCACGGCCCGAACGAAGAGATCAAGAAGATCATCGCCGGGATCGGCGGATACGTCGTGATCGCCAACAACAACAGCACAAAAGAGTCGGTGATCGGCGGTGAGACGGAAGCCGTGGAGAAAGCCGTGATTGCGCTCCGCGAGGCGGGGTTTTCGGCAACGCAGTTGCCGGTCAGCCACGCATTCCACACCAAGATCGTTGGGGCCGCCGCCGTCGCACTCGTGGTAGTCCTCAAAAAGATGAAGCTTCAGCCGCCCAAGATCCCGGTTGTCGCCAATATTTCGGGTGATTACTACCCGATGCATCCGAACGCGGTGCCTGAAATGGTCGAGATCCTTGCCAGCCAGGTTGCCTCGCCAGTGCAGTTCGTCAAGGGCCTGAACACGTTGTATGACTCGGGCGCCAGAATGTTTGTGGAACTCGGGCCAAGGCGGGCGTTGTACGGGTTTGCATCCGATGTGATTGGATCGCGTGAGGGTGTGACGACACTGTTTACGAACCACCCGCGTGTCGGGGGGGTCGCGTCCTTCAACCAGGCGCTGTGCGGATTGTACGCCGCCGGGCTTGGAGTGGGGATGGACGAGAAGGTGCAAGACACCGTCTCGACGATAACAGAAGCGGTAAGAGCCGTTGTCCCGCAACCGAGTGCACCGGTTGCCCCGTTCAGTCCGCCACCGGAGCCGGTCACGCCGCCGTCCGCGGTGCCTCAGGCCGAACCACGGTCGACGGATCATGACCGCTACGTTCAGCTCGGCGAGCTCTTTGCGCAGTTTCTCGATCGAGGTTTTGAGCTCTATAAGGGAGCGTCGCAGGAGAAACGAATCAAGGTCTGTATCACCGGGGCCTCGTTGGGTCTTCCCGGCGTCGAGCGTGTGTTCGATGAAACGAATGTCGAGCGAATTCTTCGGGGTGATGTGTTCATCGACGCGATCCCGATGAAGTTCCGGCGGATGATGACCGGTAAGAACATAAGAAGGCTCGTAAAGGGCAAGGATGGTGAGGCGCGTTTCGAGAACGTTGAAGGTATAGAAGATGTCATTAAGCTCGCCGCGCGGGGGATGGGTATCGATCTGAAGGAGGATTTCGGTTTTCCAGAGGACCGGCTTCCGGCGCTCGATCTCGCGACCCAGTTGGCCATCGGCGCCGGTATCGATGCGCTTCGCGACGCTGGCATACCGCTGGTCATGCGGTACAAGACGACGACAAAGGGTACGAAGCTCATCGACCGGTGGATGCTTCCCGAGAACATGCGCGAAGACACCGGTATCGTCTTCGGCTCGGTCTTTCCCGGGCACGATTCGTTTGCGCGGATCATAACCGCGCACGAACAGGATCAGGCCCGGCGGGATCGGCTCGCCGAACTCGTCGGGGTCCGCGACGGGCTTATACGATCGCTTGGTTCGGACAACGGCGCGCTGCATGATGTGGAACGTCGTATCGACGAGCTGAGACTTCAGATCGAGCGGGAACAGCCCGAGTACCCCCGCCAGTTCCTGTTCCAGGTCCTCGCGATGGGACACTCCCAGTTCGCCGAATACATTGGCGCCCGTGGTCCCAACAGCCATGTGGATGCGGCGTGCGCAACAGGTACGCAGGCAGTCGCAACGGCGGAGGACTGGATACAGAACGGCCGTTGCCGCCGTGTGATCATTGTCACTGCCGATGATGTGACATCCGACAGCCTCTGGGAATGGTTCGGGTCGGGCTTCCTCGTATCCGGAGTGGCGGCCACCGATGAAAACGTCGAAGACGCCGCGATCCCGTTTGACCGGCGCCGGCACGGTATGATCGTCGGTATGGGTGGCGCCGGGATTATGATGGAGAGCGAGGAAGCGGCTCGCGAGCGTGGCATCACACCCATCTGTGAGGTGATGAATACGGTCACGGCCAACAGCGCGTATCACGGTTCACGGCTCGATGTCGATCACATCTGCGATGTGATGGAATCGCTTATCGCACGAGCGGAGGAGCAGTGGGGCATCAGTCGCCACGAGATCGCTCCGGAAACCCTGTTCGTGTCACACGAGACATACACACCGGCGCGTGGTGGAAGCGCGTCCGCCGAGGTGTTTGCGTTGAGGCATGTCTTCGGCGAGTCGGCCGACAAGATCGTCATTGCTAACACGAAGGGTTTGACCGGTCACCCAATGGGTGTGGCGATAGAAGACGTCGTGGCGATCAAGGCACTCGAGACGGGTGTGGTCCCGCCGGTGACAAACTATAAGGAAGTCGATCCCGACCTCGGCACGCTCAATCTTTCCAAGGGTGGGACCTACCCCATTCGGTATGCGTTGCGATTGGGCGCTGGTTTCGGGTCGCAGGTCGCGATGTCGTTGATCCGTCGGGTGCCTGCGCCGGACGGACGCAGGAGGGCGCCGGGTGAGCTCGGTTACCAGTATCGAATTGCGGATCAGAATGCCTGGCGAGGCTGGCTGACCCGTGCGACGGGTCTTGCCACACCGGAACTCGAAGTCGTCAAACGCACGCTCAGAATCAAGGATGACGGTTTAAAGGCGAGACGGGTCGAGAAGCCGGCGGCGGCGACTGCGCTTTCTCCGCCCGCACCGGCGCCAGCTGCACCAAAGCCCACACCTGTCGAAGTCACGCCCGAGCCCGAGGCCGCTCCTGTCTATGCGGCCCCCGAGGCCGCGAGCGATGTACAGGAGAAGGTCCTGCAGATCGTCGCCGAGCAAACCGGGTATCCCCGGGACATGCTCGATCTGGATCTCGATCTCGAAGCCGACCTCGGTATCGACACGGTGAAACAGGCGGAGATGTTCGCTGCGATCCGTGAGGCGTACGACATCCCGCGCGACGACACCATCAAATTGCGTGACTATCCGACGCTTGGCCACGCGATGCAGTTTGTCCACGACAAACGGCCGGATCTCAAAGCGGAAACACCATCGGTGGCGAGCACTGGTCAACCGGCTGGGGCCGAGCCCTCGGCGCCACAGCAGGCGGTGGCGCAGCCCGCCGCTCAGAGAACCGCGCAACCTCCACCGGCGGCGCCGCCTGACGATGACGTGGCGGCGACAGTTTTGGGAATCATTGCCGAGCAAACCGGCTATCCCAGGGACATGCTCGATCTGGATCTCGATCTCGAAGCGGATCTGGGTATTGACACGGTCAAGCAGGCGGAAATGTTCGCTGCGATCCGCGAGGCGTACGACATACCGCGCGATGACACCATCAAGTTGCGTGACTACCCGACGCTTGCTCACGCGATCCAGTTCGTTCTTGACAAGCGACCGGATCTCAAAGCGGAAACACCGTCGACGGCGAGCACGGATCAGCCGGCCGCGGCCGATCGTGCCGTTGCACAGCCCGCGGTGGCCGAGTCTCAGGAGCGGGTCGCGAAGTCCCCTGCACAAGAGAGCGCAAAATCTCCGGCGTCATCGGATGGTGACGTCGAGGCGACGGTTCTGGGAATCATTGCCGAGCAGACCGGGTATCCGATCGATATGCTCGATCTGGATCTCGATCTCGAAGCAGATCTGGGTATTGACACGGTTAAGCAGGCGGAGATGTTCGCTGCGATCCGCGAGGCGTACGACATACCGCGCGACGACACCATCAAGTTGCGTGACTATCCGACGCTTGCTCACGCGGTCCAGTTTGTCCACGACAAACGGCCGGATGCCACGGAGCAGGGTGGGGCAGGCGAGTCAACGAAAGAAGAACCAGAGACGACAACGATGACGGAAGCCTCAACGATGCCCATTGGCAACATGGATGCAGCCAACGCCGTGCAGCGACGGGTCCCCGTCGCCCACCTCCGGCCCGATCTCGATCTGTGCAAACCCACCGGTGTCGAACTCGGTGCGGGGAGCCGTGTCGTGGTAATGACGGACGCCGGCGGTGTCGGCAAGACACTCGTTGGCCGTCTCGAGAAGCGCGGCGTGGACGCTCTGGTGATCGATGACACACCCACCGCCGAGAAACTGACAGAGCGCATCGAGCAGTGGCGGGCGGAGGGACCGGTTCACGGCGTCTACTGGCTGCCCGCCTTGGACGACGAGGGACCCATCTCGGAGATGGATCTGTCCGCATGGCGTGAAGCCACGCGCGTGCGAGTCAAGTTGCTCTATAGGACGATGCGGACGCTGTATGAAGAGATTGACGGGCCGGGCACATTTCTGGTATCGGCGACGCGGCTCGGGGGGCGTCACGGATACGATGACACCGGTGCGTCGGCGCCGCTGGGGGGTGCCGTCACCGGGTTCACAAAAGCGTTCAAGCGCGAGAAACCCGAGGCCCTGGTGAAGGCAGTGGACTTCGAGGCCAGCCGCAAGAAGGCCGCCTTTGCCGATCTGCTGATTGAGGAAACGCTCCGCGATCCCGGTGTCGTAGAGGCAGGTTACAAGGACGGCCATCGGTGGAGTATTGGACTCGAGGACGTGGGAGTATCGGAGCGCGGGACGGGGATCGTTCTGGATCGCGACACCGTGTTTGTCGTAACAGGAGCGGCCGGGAGTATCGTGTCGGCCATCACCGCCGATCTCGCCGCTGCGTCGGGTGGTACATTCCATCTGCTGGATCTGGCGCCTGAGCCGGATCCCCAGGACGCCGATCTCCAGCGCTTTGTCAACGACCGCGAGAATCTCAAGCGCGACATCTTCGGCAGACTGCAAGAGAGCGGCGAGCGTGTAACACCGGTAATGGTGGAGAAAGAGCTCGGTGGCATTGAGAGGAAGTGCGCCGCGTTGAGTGCGGTTCAGGCGATAGAGAAAACCGGGGGTACGGCACACTACTATAGTGTGAATCTGCTCGACGGTGACGCTGTCGGTGGTGTGATGAAGCAAATCAAGGAGAAGAGCGGACGAGTGGATGTACTGGTTCACGCGGCGGGGCTGGAGATAAGCCGTACGCTGCCCGACAAGAAACCGGCCGAATTCGATCTCGTGTTCGATGTGAAGAGCGACGGGTGGTTCAACGTGATGTCGGGTGTGGGCGACATGAAGCTCGGAGCGGCCGTTGTATTCAGCTCCATCGCCGGGAGATTCGGCAACGCGGGACAGACCGATTACAGCGCGGCCAACGATCTTTTGTGTAAGGCGGTGTCGAATCTTCGGGTGGTACGTCCGAAGACGCACGGTGTCGCCGTCGATTGGACGGCGTGGGGAAATATCGGTATGGCGTCGCGCGGGTCGATTCCGACAATAATGAAACAGGCTGGCATCGACATGCTGCCCCCCGAGGCGGGTATCCCGATCGTTCGCAGGGAACTGACGATGGGCGATGGACATGGGGAGGTCGTGATCGCCGGGAGCCTCGGCGCGATGCTCGATGAATTCGATGTGACCGGCGGGCTGGATACGAGCGAGAACGGTGTGTTCGGCACGATGTTGAAATCAAAAGGTGTGATGACGGAGAGACTCGTGGGAATGGGGCTCTACCATGGACTCACGGTGGAAACGACCCTGAACCCGAAGAAGCAGCCGTTTCTCTACGATCACCAGATCGACGGTACACCGGTGCTGCCGGGTGTCATGGGGATCGAGGCGCTGGTCGAAGCGGCGCGGCTCGTATTCCCGGGACGCTATGTCGGCTCCGTCGAGAATGTCGATTTCCTCGTCCCCTTCAAGTTCTATCGAGGCGAGCCTCGCACGGTGATCGTTCACGCGACATTCCAGAAGGAAGACGACGATGTAATTGCGAGCTGCAGTCTCGTGGGCACGCGCAAACTCCATGGTCGTGAAGATCCCGAGACGACCACGCACTTCACCGCGCGTGTTCGTCTGGTAACCGTGGCGCCGCAGACGGCGAAGAGTAAGGAGGTCGCCGAGCCGGTGGCGGGAAACCTGGTCGATGCAGGCGATATCTACAAGGTGTACTTCCACGGACCGTCCTATCAGGTTGTCGAACGATCGTGGCGGGCCGGCGACGAGGTGATCGGGGCTTTCAAGAAGGACCTGCCGTCCAACCACGAGCCGGCCGATCTCGAGACACTGACATCGCCGCGGTTGATCGAGCTGTGCTTCCAGACTGCGGGACTCTCCGAGATGGTGGGGACATCGGCGATGGGGCTGCCGCATCACATCGATCAGGTGGATTTCCTGAGACCGACGGCCGATAAGCCGAGCGAGTATTTTGCCGCGGTCACATCGGATAAATCGGGTTCGTTCGATGCGCGTGTCGTGGATGACAAAGGCAACGTGTACCTGATGGTACGCGGCTACCGGACCATGCAGCTTCCGAATCTGATCGAGAAAGAGCTTCTGGAACGGTTGAAAACGAACATGGGGGCACCAGCCAAGCAATGAGGCAAACGTTGGACATCCACTGGCTGACGCGGCACCGAAGCGAGGTGCCCGATCATAACGACTGGCTGAGTCCGAACGAGAGGGATGTGCTCGCCGGACTGACCGTTCTCAAGCGTCGCTCCGACTGGCGGCTCGGTCGGTGGACGGCGAAGTGTCTGCTGCGCTCGAGGCTGGACGCGCAATTTAGCATACGCGGGCACGGGGATATCGAGGTCCGCGCGGCCGCCGATGGCGGCCCCGTCGTGTATATCCATGGCAAGCTCGCTCCTGTCACCCTTTCCATAAGTCACAGCAATGGGCTTGGTTTGTGTGCGCTGGTAGAGAGCGAAACGAGCCTCGGATGCGACACAGAGCTGATAGAGCCCCGAACGGCTGCGTTTGTGTCGGATTTCTTTTCGAGCGAAGAACGTGATGTGGTGAGCCGGACGCAGGCCGGGGATCGACCGTTTGTCGAGACATTGATTTGGAGCGCGAAGGAAAGCGTGCTGAAGGCACTGCGCGTCGGGTTGCGGAGGGACACGCGAAGCGTTGTCGTCGACGTGGCGGGCGGTTTTCGACACGGGGAAGATCTCTGGCAGCGGTTCACAGCGCGCTGCACGGATAGCGGTGAGGTTTTTGGCGGTCTGTGGATGTCCGCCGCGGGACACGTGCACACGGTGGTCACGGGGCGGCACCCGTCGATACAGCAGGCGTAGGGAAGCAGGGGATATGGATCAAAGCGTCATAGTTTTGTGCGGAACAGCGGCCTCGATCGCCTTTGTTCATACGGTTCTAGGCCCCGATCATTATCTGCCCTTTGTGGCGATGGCCCGGGCTCGACGGTGGTCGGTCGCGAAGACGACATGGGTGACATTGCTGTGCGGTCTCGGACATGTGTTGAGCAGCGTCGTGCTGGGATTGGCTGGCGTTTTTGTCGGGATGAAGGTCCTGGAGCTGGAGGCCCTCGAGGGGCTGCGGGGCACGTTCGCGGGGTGGCTTCTGATCGGATTTGGATTTGCCTATCTTGTGTGGGGTCTCCATCGCGCGGTACGAAAACGATCGCATCGGCACGAGCACCGTCATGCGGACGGAACGATACACGATCACGTGCACTCGCACAGGGACGAACATACGCACGTGCACGACGCGGCCCGCCGCGACATCACGCCGTGGGTCTTGTTTACGATTTTCATTCTCGGTCCATGTGAACCCCTTATTCCGATTCTGATGTACCCGGCGGCAAACAGCGGTGCGGGTTCCGTGTTTCTCGTGGCGGGCGTGTTTGGTGTCGTGACTATTGCCACGATGCTGGCCATTGTTGGGTTGTCGACGTGGGGCGTTCGTTTCGCGAGCCTTGGACGCTTCGAACGCTACGGGCATGCCGTTGCCGGGACGGTGATCTGCCTTTCGGGGCTAGCTGTTCAACTTCTTGGTTTGTGAAACCATCAGCAATGCCTTTCAAAGCCGCAATCTTCGATCTCGACGGGACACTCCTCGACACCCTGGAAGACATCGCGCATGCAGGAAATCGGGTGATGACCGAGTTCGGTTATCCCACTCATCCTATCGAAGACTACCGCTACTTTGTCGGCGATGGAGTGCCGAAGCTCATATCCCGTGTGCTCCCCGAGAACGTGCGTGATGAAGAGACGATTGCCGATTGCGTGGCGGCGTTTCGGCAGGACTATGGCCAAAACTGGAATGTAAGGACGAAGCCGTACGACGGTATACCGGAGATGCTCGATCGGATGAGTGCGCTCGGGCTCAAACTCGCCGTCCTCTCCAACAAGCCCGATGATGTCACCAAACTGTGTGTCCGCGACATTCTGCCCAGTTGGCGGTTCGAGATCGTCCGGGGCTGGATCGAGGGTGGTCCGCGCAAGCCGGATCCCACATCGGCGATAGAGATGGCGGAGAGCCTCGATCATCCGGGAGAGGAGATCCTCTATCTGGGAGATACGGGGATCGATATGAAGACAGCCAAGCGTTCGGGAATGTTTGGGGTCGGGGCGCTCTGGGGATTCAGGACGCGGGAGGAACTCGAGAAGAACGGCGCTCGGGCCACCGTGGAGCGGCCCGAGCAGGTTCTCGATCTGCTGTGACGAGTTGGGTGCACACCGCGACTCGCCGGATTGTCCCTTTTTTTGCGTGTTCTTCGCGGAGCTACCTCTCGCCGTTAACCTCGTTGCCGACCTGGCGTTGCATGTGTTTTGCCAGGGTGATGATCTGCAGGAGAAAGCCACCGAACATCAAGACGAGAACACCGACGACGACCCAGCTCACCGCATCCGCAACCGCGGCCGCCGGGTGACCCAGCGCTTTCAACGCTACCTCGAGCGTGTTGATTCCGAGGAGAAGCGCGACACCGATCTTGGCGGCCATGAAGTACTGCGCTTCGCGCGCCGCGAGATGCTCGCCGAACTCGAGCGCCACCTCCGGACGGTCGCGAAGCATGGCAAGTCGCAGGGACACATTTGGAACGGTGGCACCCTGACGCACGGTATAGACGAGGGCACCGAGAACGAACGCGGCCTGGAGGATTTGCAGCACCCACATCTCCGTCGGGATGTGACCCAGACGGTGCACGAGCGTGATCGCGACCGCAAGCGTCAACAGAACCAGGGCAAGGGGAACGATCTCCCAGGAACGTCCATACCATTGCGAGAGCGACCGGGGCTGAAGCGAGGCGCGCCTGACACTGGCGTCGGGCAGTGCATCGCGAAGAGTCCGCAGGGCGCGGCGGTCGATCAACGATGCGCCCGCGAAGGCCACGCTTGAGACGAGCGACACGGCAGCGAGGATGAGCTTTCGCAAACCCGGGTCGTTGGGTAGACCGAAAAAGGCGATCAACACCGGTATGAGGAGGATCGTACCGAGGGCGAACCGGTGTCGTCTCGCTTTGCCGAGGTGATCGGCAGCCGCACCGCTAGGGGGCTCGGGCGGGTGCGTGAGATGAGCGGCAAAGAGACTTCTGACAAACGCAACGGAAAGGAATTGGAAGACCACAATCTGGCCAAGAATGATCAGTGCGAGAACGGGTGCGTTCATGTCGACCTGCCTTTCGTGGGGTTGTTCTTGTTGTCTCCGTGACGGGTTTTCAGAGCGTTCAAGAGCTCGTCGCGAGTCACACCGAGGACAGATGCCTCCTCGATGATCCGGTCGATTGCGCCTTCCAGGCGGGCCGAGACGGTTTTCTGGGCGACGGCCTCGGCTGACCCAGCGATCAGCGTGCCGCGGCGGCGTACGGCGCTGACGAGGCCCTCGTGTTCGAGAAGGCTGTATGCCTTGGCGACGGTGTTGGGATTGATCTCGAGGTCCGCGGCGAGCTGACGGACGGACGGCAACGCTGAACCGGGCTTGAGCTGACCCTCTAGTACGAGCGCGCGGATCCGGTCCATGATCTGGGCGTATACGGAAACCTGACTGCGCGTATCGATCTGTATATATAGCACGTTACCTTCTCTGTGTACTATCTGTACTAGTACAATAGCGCCAATCAGGATCATTGTCAAGCCCGGGGCCGCATTTTTCTCGGAGCGACGGCTGGCCCGGGCCCGGTGTGCCATGCAAGGGCTACCCAGATCAGCGTTTAGGCACCGTAGATTGATTGCGATTCTTGTCCGGTGATGGTAGGATTGGCTCTATTGGCAATCCATTCACACAACCTTCAATTCTTACAGGAGAGAACAACATGGCGGACAAGAAAGCAGATCTGGCCGGACCGGGTATTGGCGATTATCGCGAGCTCGAGAAGATCCTGCCGGCGGATTATGGCTCGTCGCTCACGGCGCTGGAGACAATGAAGGCGGTTTTTGCTGCGAAGAGCTACATCGAGGAGAATCTTTGCAAGGAATTGAATCTGACGATGGTTCAGGTGCCGTTGATCGTGGATGTCGAGAGCGGTGTGAACGATATGTTGGACCGTGACGGATCTCGGACTCCGATACAATTCCATATCTCGAACGACTACGATAAGAACCCGATCGACGCGCAGGTGGTGCAGGCGGCGACCAAGTGGAAGCGGCCCGCGCTAGCGCAGTTCAAATGTGCGCCCGGGGAGGGCATTTGCACCGACATGAAAGCGGTTCGCAAGGACTACTTCCTCGATCACGATCACAGCGCATACGTGGACCAGTGGGACTGGGAGCGCGTGATGACGGAGGACCAGCGTAATCTCGAGTTTCTCACCGATGTGGTCAAGAAGATCTGGAAGGTACTCAAGGGCGCGGAGACGCATGTCCAGGAGCTCTTCCCCAAATTGAAGAGCGACAAGTACCCGAATGTGCCCGATGAACTGACGTTCATTCATGCCGAGGACCTCCTCGCGAAGTTTCCCGATCTGCCACGTAAGCAGCGCGAGACGGCAATCCTCCAGGAATACCCGGCGGTCTTTATCTACGGTATCGGTTGGCCGCTCGCGGATGGCTATCCGCACGAAATGAGGGCCGCAGACTACGACGATTGGGTAACGGAGACGAAATCAGCCGATGGCAGACCGATGCACGGTCTCAATGGGGACATCCTCGTATGGAACCACATTACCAAGCGCCGTCATGAACTCACATCGATGGGCATCCGCGTGACCAAAGAGACGCTCAAGCAGCAGTTGTCGATGAGCGGGCAGGAGGATTTTCTCGATCTGCCTTACCACAAGGCAATCCTCAACGACGAGATTCCTCTGAGTATCGGTGGGGGGATCGGACAGTCCCGTACGTACATGTACTTGTTGAAGAAGGCGCATCTTGGAGAGGTCAGCGTCACGGTGTGGCCCAAGATCCTCAAGGACATGTGCCGCGACAAGAACATCAATGTGCTCGAGTAGGACGAGTCGCTGACAACCAGGCCGGGGCCGGGTGGTGTGTGAGACGTGTCTCAACGCGCCCGGTCTCGTGGCTTCCCTTATGACGTCACGGTCTTGTTCCAGTTCGACACGATACCCGCGATTAACTCCGTGAGCGCCTGGGTCGTGAAGCTGTCCACGTTGATGACCATGTGGTAGTTCGTCGGGTCGTCAATCTCCTCGTCAAAGTACGCGAGCACATAGCGCCGCCGAGCGCGATCCTGCTTCTTGATACGTTCCAGGGCATCGGCCTTCGAGATGCCGTAGTACTCCACGCAGTGGGCGACCCGGTGATCGAGAGACCCGACCAGCCTGAGATGGAGCACGTTGGGCATGTCTCGCGTGATGATGTTGGCGCCGCGGCCCACCAGGATGCAGCGCCCCGTCTTTGCCAGACGACTGATGGTCTCGCCCGTGCGCTTGACGAGCTCCCAGTTAGGAGGGTGAAGACCGAGCATATCTCCCACGGCGTCTTTTACATGACTGGGGCTGTCCTCCGGCATGTGGCGCTCCAGATACGCCGGCAGACCATGGTCCTCCAGTACGTGCCGGATGAGATTCTTATCGAAAACTATCCACGGTTCGGTATTCTCGTCGGCCTGCTCGTTCAGGTGCCTGGCCAGACAAAGACCAGACGTGATTGCCCCGGCGCCGGTCTGGCGCGAAATGGTGATCGCGGGGTTGGGCGCCTCAGGGTGCCCACGGGTCACTTTTATCTGCCGCCCCTGGCTCACAATGTATGCTTGATACTTCTCGAAAGGTGTCTCCATAACAGTATTATAGCACCGTGGCGGCCTCGGGGCTAGATGAACCACTTGCTCTTTGCGTGATCCCCATCACCGCAACCTTCGCAAAGGCCATATCCTATGCGTGTTTCACGATCCGTTCCGCGGCAAAAGCTAGAGGCCCCTCATCATCGATGAGGGGCCTCTTTTGCAGTTCTTGCTGGGCTCGCCTAGACGAGTCCCTGAAGGTAGCTGATCAACCGGTCGATCTGTTCGGCGAATTGGCGGTACTGCGTCGCCAAGCCTGTCAAATACTCGATGATTTGATCGATAAACATTGGTCGATCCTACTGTTGATGTGAACGGCCTGGGGACCGATTGATGTAAGTTGCGCGGATTCGCGCTCGATATCAAGGGCCAACGGCGCAGGGCTGGGTTCAACGCCCGCCGGGGGGCACCGGTCGGGTTTGATAAAGCTCGGTGCGCGGTGTACAATGATCACCGGGGTTCGGTAGGACTGCCGCCGGTGCGGGTGGTGCAACCAGGCCCGACAAAGGAGGTCCGTTGTGGCGGAAAGAAAGATAGGGAAGCGAGAGCTTCAGCCGGAAAGCTTGATGATGAGCTATGGATACCGGCCCGAGTGGTCGGAGGGGGCCATCAAGTGTCCGATCTTCCAGACGTCGACATTTGTTTTTAAGAGTGCCGAGGACGGTAAGGCTTTTTTTGAGATCGCTTTGGGGGTGCGGGAGAAGGGAGCCGGTGAGAAAGAGGGACTAATCTACAGCCGGTTGAACAATCCGGACGTCGAGATCCTGGAGGATCGATTGAGACTGTGGGACCACGCCGAGGCCTGCGCGGCGTTTTCAAGCGGTATGGCCGCGATCAGCACAACGATGCTGGCGCTGCTGAAGCCCGGTGACGCGCTGCTTCACAGCGAGCCGGTGTATGGAGGAACCGATTACTTCGTCAAACATGTGCTGCCCGATTTCGGTATTCGCACCATTGGTTTCAAGGCCGGTCGTCCGATCGATGAGGTACGGGCGCGGCTCAAGGACTCGCTGGGTGAGAGCAAGCTCCGGATGATCTTTGTCGAGACCCCGGCGAATCCCACAAATGACCTCGTGGATATCGAGGCGTGCGTGGAGCTTGGGCGCGAGTACTCCACCGCGGACAGGCGTGTGGCCGTCGCCGTCGACAACACGTTTCTGGGACCGCTCTGGCAGCATCCTCTGGATCATGGGGTGGATCTGGTGATTTACAGCGCGACCAAATATATCGGCGGTCACAGTGACGTCATCGCCGGTGTCTGCCTCGGTTCCAAAGAGCTCCTCGATCAGGTACGTACGCTGCGCACGTTCATGGGCACGAGCAGCACGCCGTGGGTTGGGTGGTTGATCCTGCGCAGTCTCGAGACGCTCAAGCTCCGAATGACGGAGCAGATGAAGAACGCACAGCAGGTTGCCGGCTATCTTGTCGACCATCCAAAGGTCAAGCGAGTTTATTATCTCGGTCATCTGACAGAGGAACATCCGCAGTTCGAAATCTACAAAAAGCAGTGTCTGGCACCGGGTGGCGTGATCGCCTTCGATCTGCACGGCGGGGAGAAAGAGGCGTTTCGTTTTCTGAACTCGCTCAAGCTGATTCAGCTCGCCGTGAGTCTCGGTGGGACCGAGTCGCTGGCGGAGCACCCGGCGACCATGACGCACAGCGAACTCGACCCCGCCGACCGGGAGCAGATGGGTATCACGGAAGACATGGTGCGCCTCTCCATCGGTGTCGAGAATCCTGGCGACCTGATTGCCGATCTCGAGCAGGCCCTCGCCGCGGTTTGACGTGGAACCGGCGATTGGCTCTGGTCCAAAAATGGGGCGAATCCGGTCTGGATCCGCCCCGAGGCTCGTATTTCCCTCGCTTGTAGGGCCCTATGACAGAGCTCAGGGTTTCATAAAATCAACTTTTTTAAAGTCCTTGCCGGTTTCGAAGATTTTGCTGTCGACACCCTTATCGATAGAAACCAGATCCGTGGTTTCCTTCTCGCCACCTTCGAGATCGATCTGACGGATAGGGAAGCCGATGAATGAGTCGCTCTTTGGATCGAGCACGTCGAACTCGGCCATCGCGTTGGCCATGAACGGCATACCCTCCAGCGCACTGGCGAAGAACTCGCGCATCTTGCCGATGACGGCAACATCCTTCTCGGAAATACCGAGGTCGTCGAGTCCCGCGGTCCACAGCTCACCCAGGACTGTCTCACCTTTCTTCACTGTGTAGCCCTTGCATTTGAAGCCGTTGATCGTATCGGTCTTGTTCATAGGCACGAACGTTCGCTTTGACCCGGGGGCTCCCGGAGGGGCGGGGAGTCTCTGGTTGATCATCTGCTCGGCGAGCTCGCGCTCTTCTTCGGGCAGGTCCTTTATCGATTCCAACGCCTGTTGGCGCGCCTCGGTCATCATCTTCGTGGCCTCGGCCATCTGCTCGGGGTTAGCCATACCTTCGCCGGCCATGGAGCGCATCGCTTCGAGGTCCTTCTTCGTGATTTCCCGGACTTCCTTCGCATTCGTATCGATCATGCGCAGGACCTGTTTTGTCGCATCGAAGATCATCATGCCTTCGACATCGGCGACGCACATCTTGTCAGACGTGATGTACATCTTGCGCTCGACGTCGTTCGTTTTTGTCGTGATCGTGAGATCGGCAGCAACGGCGGGGATGCTGCACACGGCCAGCGATACGACGGCCAGTAGCGCGACCAGCACGCCACGACGAGCCGCGAGTGAATTGACTTTCTCCATGAGGGGTGTTCCTTTCGTAGTTATGGCCCAAAGCCGGTGAAACGCTCTCCATTTGACGAGCGCGCTGCTCGTTTTGCGAGCCGGAGTCTAGCAGGCGGCGGCAGGGTAGCGCAAGTCTGCCGGCGGGCTCGTGATGCCGGTTGGATTCGAACGGCGCTGGAATGGTGACGGGGCCCTCGCCGGGTTGCGAAGGGGCGAGCTGCGGCGTACAGGCCTGATACCGCATTTGTTTGTAGTGGGTTATGCTCGCATAAAACACAAGGGATGGCGGCGAGCCCTCGGGCCGGCCCCGGCGCTACAGTCGAGCGCCACAATCCTTGCAGAACCTGGCGCCGTATTCGTGGCCCTCGGCGCCGCACTGTGGACACGCCTGCGTACTCACCAGTTTTGCCTCTCTCGCCGCCTTCGACATCTCCGAGGCCACAATACCCGTGGGTACGGCGATGATGCTGAAACCGATAATCATGACGAGCGCCGCGATGGCCTGGCCGAGGCCCGTGTCGGGAGAGATGTCGCCGTATCCAACGGTGGTCAAGGTGACGATCGCCCAGTAGATACTCCGGGGTATACTGGTAAAGCCGTGGCTCTCTCCTTCGACGAGGTACATGATCGACCCAAAAATGACGACCAGGGTGGCGATCGTAAAGAAGAAGACGGTGATCTTGCGGCCGCTGGCGTGCAGAGCGCGGAGCATGAGATTCGCCTCGCTGACGAATTGCACGAGCTTGAACACCCGGAAGATGCGGAGTACTCGAAGAATCCGGATAACGACGAGGTACTGAGTGCCGGGAAACAGCACGCTGAGGTATGTCGGAAGGATGGCCAGGAGATCGATGATTCCGAAAAAACTTGTCGCGTACTTGAGGGGGCGTCCGACAGAGTAGAAACGCAGGATATACTCGACCGTAAAGGCGATGGTGAATATCCACTCGATGGCCATCAGCAACTCGCCATGGGCGTGCCGGATTGCCTTGATGCTGTCGAGCATCACGACGGCCACGCTGGAGAGAATACACAGGATCAGCGCCTCATCGAAGAGCTTGCCTGCGCGTGTGTCCGCCTCGAAGATGATCTCGTGAAGTCTTGCGCGGCGGCCTGACGGATTCGTTTGTTCGTTCATGGCTTGAGTCTGGGCAGAAGGACGGTCGACCGATTAGCGAATGTGCCGGGGCGAGCATAGTCCATTCCGCCCAAACGCGCAACGAATCCATTGTGCCTTGCGGTGACGTCACGTACACTGCATCATTTGAAGTCACCCAACGAGAGAACCGATCGATATGACAACGAACCGCGTAAATCTGCTGGAGGACCCGGTCGGCCGGACGCTGCTCAGGCTCGCCGGACCGATGTCGCTGGGATTCGTGGCGGTGATCCTTTTCAGCGTCGTGGACACGTTTTGGGTGGGCCGTCTGGGATCGCGCGAGCTCGCCGCGATGAGTTTCACGTTTCCCGTGGTGTTTCTCATTATGAGCATCTCGATTGGAATAGGTGTCGGCGTCACCGCGGTGGTCTCCCGCGCCATTGGATCTGGTGATACGCGCCGCGTGCGCCGTTTCACCAGCGATGGCTTGCTCCTGGCCAACACTCTGGTTGTCATGGTGGCGATCGTAGGGCTGGTCACGATCCGTCCGGTGTTTGGAGTGTTGGGTGCCTCTCCCGACATGATCGCGCTCATTGGCCAGTACATGGTGCCGTGGTATATCGGCGTGGGGTTCATTGTCATACCGATTGTGGGCAACTCCGCGATCCGCGCGACCGGTGACACCAAAACACCGAGCCTGATCATGATCATCGCCGGTGGCGTGAACTTGGTTCTCGATCCGCTTCTGATATTCGGACTGGGCCCCTTTCCCCGGCTGGAGCTTCAGGGCGCTGCTATAGCGACGGTCATCGCTTATACGATTACCTTCATCGCGGCGTTTGTGATTCTGTGGAAGCGGGAGAGAATGCTCGATTTCTCTCGTCCGCCCTTTGGCGAGGTCATCGAATCGTGGCGGGGAATCCTCTATGTCGGTGTGCCGGCTGCGGCCACGCAAATGCTGGTACCGCTGGCCACGGCGATTCTCACGCGGATCGTGGCCAACTTTGGGCCGCAGGCGGTGGCGGCGTTCGGCGTTGGGACGCGGATCGAGTCGTTGTCGATGGTCGGGCCGATGGCCCTGGCGGCGTCGGTCACACCGTTTGTCGGACAGAATCTCGGAGCTCGCAACTACGGGCGTGTTCGAGCCGGGCTCCGTTTTGGCGTAGTGTCGAGTCTCGTTTATGGGGCGGCAGCCGCCGGGGTGCTCGCACTGCTGGCACGCCCGTTGGCTTCGATTTTTGCGAACGAGGGTGCTGTCACTGACATGATCAGTTGGTACCTCTACATCATTCCGGCCAGCTACGGTCTCTTTGGTGCGATGTTTGCCGTGAACGCGACGTTCAATGCCGCCGATCATCCACTACGAGCCGCTTTTGTCATCGTCGTCAGGTTGTTCGTACTGGCCATCCCTCTCGCTCTGGCCGGTTCGGCGCTTGGCGGGTTGCCGGGCCTGTTTGCCGGGATCGCCGCTGCGAACATGGTTGTGGGAATTCTCGCGATCCTGATGGCGCGGCACTATCTCCGCGGGGTGGAGGAAAGGATCGTAGCGGTGGGGAACGGTGGATCCGACCGGGATTCGTAAGGGGGACTCCGAGGTGCGGCCGCCCGGCCGTCGTATGAGGAAAGCAGGACGCGCCGGCCCTCAACCCGTTGTCATGGGTTCTGGCTCCCGGAGTTGACGTCGATACTCCAACGGTAGCGGGTCCGCTTCTTGGGGTCGTTGATCCGTTTGTACCCGAGGAAAGCTCCCAGAGCGGCCGCAGCTCCCGCGATATACCATGACGTGTCCTCATCCCACAAGCCCGCGGTGTTGGCAATGGCGCCCGTGAACAGCCCCAGCGTGGCGGCGGGGCCAGCGCCCTCGAGCATCAATTGCAGACCGGTCGCCTCGTATCTCTCGATACCCAGAAAACGCTCGGAATAGATCATGAGCTTTGCGTCTGTGAAAGAGCGTTCCGCGCTCTGGCGAAGGTGTTCCTGGAGAAAGTTGTCGCCCGGGCCGGTGAAACGCGCAGACTCGAAATCACCAAGATAGGTTGAGGGAGGAGGCCCGATCTTGACGGGAATCCCCGCACGATCGGAGGATGTCTGCGCCCGGACGGGTGCGCCCGCCATCAAAAAGATCATTCCTGCAAAAAACACCGGTGCAAAGCGGCTCATAACGGGTCTCCATGGGCTGTTCTCTATTCCATTGTAGCCGAATCGCACAACTGGCGCCAGGGACATTCTCCCGGGCGAGCGGTTCGGTTGTGCCTCTGAGGTTGTTTCTGGCGCGACGAGGCCAAGAAGTCGAATCACCGCCGCGAACAGCAGGATTGGGTGTGGATCCAGTGGGCGATGCAGTCGATCACCGTTGGGTCCACCGCTTCATACACGTCGTAGTCGCTCGGACCCGATGGGCCGCTTCCCGGGCGAAACAAGTGATCAAGATCGTCATAGACGCGTAGACACGCCTTCGTAGATCCCGCCAAAGCATCGCGCCAGAGCGCGAAGTCCTTCTTCGTGACCTGGTAGTCACGAGCACCCTGCAGCACCAGACACGGCAGATCGAGAGACGCGAGTAGTGCCGGCGCGTCATAGTCTTCGAGATCTCGATAGTACGAGAGGGGCGCGCCGAGGTAGTACCCGCCCGCGGTCGATCCTTCACTCAGAGCCTTGCGTATCGCGGTGACCGCCGCCTCGATCTCCGCGACTCGTTGTTGCTCGGCGGGCGTGACGACACCGTCAAGCGAGACGATATACTCCGTTTGTTCGAGCATTTTCTCGGGCAAGGGGAGCGTCATCCCCGCCAGTACGACGATCCCCGCGGGGCCTGGTTCGAACGCCGCGATGCGTGGCGCCAGTGTCCCACCAAGGCTATGGCCGACGACAAAGACCGCGCCGATGTCGGACCGGCCGCGCAAGAGCGCAAGTCCCGCGAGCGCGTCGTCGATCACTTCCTCTTTGACGGTCAGACGATCGCCCACCGCGGCGAGATCCCCGGGTCTTGCAAACGACCGCTTGTCGTAACGAAGCGAGGCAATACCGCGATCGGCCAGACCCCAGGCGAGATCCCGAAAAGGCTTGTTCGGGCCAATCGTCTCGTCGCGGTCATTGGGGCCCGACCCGTGCACGAGGATCACTGCCGGAAACGGGCCGTCGTCTTCGGGCAGGGCCAGGACGCCGGGGAGGGCGGTCTCGGCCGCTCCGACAATCACCTCGGTCTCGCGAACCGTTGGCTCTTCGACCGGTGGTGGATCCGAGTGGGCGACAAAGAACATGCCCGCGATGCGTTCTTCCGCATCGAACACGATCCGCATGTCCAGAGGGCCGTTCTCGAAGAACAGCGGCACCCGGTAACGGACATACGTCTGGACGTGGTCCTCGAACCAGGCTTCGCCAATCCGCGTGATAGCCCCGTTGCGGGCGATCAGGGCGTCTCGAAGCTCCGCGGACGCCGATGGTGTCATTGCCGCCTTCATATCGGGTGTGTAGCGATTGCCGACCTGATCGAATGCGGCGGCCATGAAGGACTCTGCGTACCGGTGGGCCACCGCCGTCAGACGGTTCTCCGTACCACGGACAGGGTGGGGGGAGAACAGACCGATTGCCACCCACAGCATCACGTGGGATGCGAGATAACGTTTTGCTACCGAGCGGGGGAGCATGTTTACCTTCCTCTTCTGAATTCGAAGGCGTCTGCCTTGCGTGACTGACGGATGTACACGTCGCGCGCCGCGCATATTCAACAGAAAAAGAGTCCCATGCGGCGTTTAGCAGATTGACCGAAATCCGGATGGCCCCTAGGATGGGCACGTCACAATCGATGGTTCCAATGTGGCTCATTGACGGGGGCCGAGCCTCGAGCCCGCGCGTAGACCATGACGAACGGCAAATCAAGCCAATATGCGCTGTTTGGTTACTACGTCGCTTGCAGTCTTGTTCTGCTGGCGTTCTCCGTCCTCAGACCTTATCACAACTGGGACATGATTGCCTATGCGGCCTGTGCGAGAAGCTTCCAGGTGCACGACCGCGAGGTGCTCCACGCGACGACGTACGCCGAACTCGAACGATCCGTCCCGGCCGACACCTACCGGGTCCTCACGAGCGGGCCCTACAGACAGACGGTGAGTGAGGATGCCGAGGCGTTTGCCCAACAGCTGCCGTTCTACCAGATCCGTATCCTGTATAACGCGTTGGTCTTTCTGCTGGCCACGACGGGAGTCAGCGTCTTCCTGGCGACACACCTCGTATCCGCGCTGGCAGCAATCGCGGGTCTGTGGGTTGTATTGCTCGTTTTTCGTCCGTATGTAAACACGTACCTGTTGTTTCTCGTGCCACCGTTTGCTGTGGTGTTCGGATTGCTCGACGTGGCGAAGTATGGAACCCCGGACGGGCTCGCCTTTCTGGTGGTGTGTTTGATGGCCTGTTTCCTGGTCAGACAGAACCGGGGTGTGCTGATCGTGTTGCCGCTCTCCGTTCTGGTGAGGACGGATTTGATAGTGCTCGCGATCCTCGTGGCTTTTTATCTTGTTTTTGTGATCAGACAATGGCGGTTTGCGGCAATCGTGAGCCTGGCAACAGCGGTTGCGGGCTATGCTCTCGTCAACGCGGCTTACGGGCACTATGGCTTGTCGGTCACGTACTACATGACCTTTGTCGAGGCCGTCGCTTATCCTGCCGATGCCGGTATCGGCATCGGGCTCCGGGATTACCTGGCCATCCTGGCGGGCAACGCTCGGGGAATTCTGACCAACGCCGCGTTTCTTGTTTTTATAATGGTCAGTGTGCTCATCGCCGCGAAAACCATCGGCCGGATGGCGGACCTGGAAGGCAAAACGATGAAAAGTCTGTTGTTCGTGTTTGTCTTGTCGTTTGTCTACGTTATCGTCCACATCGTCGTATTCCCCGAGATCGAGGAAAGGTTCTTTGTCGGGCAGTACGTTTTGAGCCTCGTGGTTCTGTTCTCCTTGCTGAGTCGAAACGGCGCCACCCGCTGCGGCGAGTAGAATGTTGCCGTAGACCCCTGCCGGCGACTCTGATATCCTAGGGCACCAATCTGCAGTTTGCGGCTTTGCAATGGGAGCTTATCAATGACCGAGGACAAAGGACCCGATCGGTACGAACGCCCATCGTGGGATGATTACTTTATGGAGGTAGCACACGCGATCTCCAAACGCGCTACCTGTGATAGGGGCCGGAGTGGTTGCGTGATCGCTCGTGACCGGCGTCTGATTGTCACCGGGTATGTCGGTTCGCCGATCGGTTTTGAGCACTGCGACGAGGCCGGACACGACCTGAAGAGGGTAACCGATGAGGATGGTGTGACCACCGAGCATTGTATGCGAACGGTGCACGCGGAGCAGAACGCGATCTGCCAGGCGGCCAAGCTGGGCGTGTCGATAGACGGCGCGACAATATACACCCGGATGACGCCTTGTCGCACGTGCGCGATGCTGATCATCAACTGCGGGATCAAGCGCGTGGTCTGCGAGCGCAAGTATCAAAAGGCAGGGGAATCCGAGCGGATGTTTGCCAAGGCGGGTGTCGAGGTAGCGTACAAATACGATGAGGTGCAGGAATACCCACGGCGGCAGGTTCGCTGATTCGAGCTGACCGGGGGGAATCACCGGTGTCCCGGTCTGCGTCCGCGCGATGACGGCTACTGGCAGACGAGGATCGCGAGAATGCTCAGGATCAGAAGCGTCAGTAGTTGTTGTGAAAGTCTGATATCCGGCATAATCAAACCGGCTAATGGATTGGCCGGAGGACGATGTCCCGCGCAACCTGCTCGAAAACACCCTCGAGCTGTGTCGCGTCCGGAGCAAAGTAGAAACCACCCCGAGGCTGGTTCGGGTTGTAACCGGGGTTTGCCAGACTGGTCCCGCTCCGAGGGTCCACGCCCGACGGAACGTTCGCCATCTCGACCAGCAATTGAACATCCGGCTGTTTCCACGGCTGCGAGTGGTTCGGGCTGCCCAGTGCTATTGCGTAAACTGCGATGCCTTCTTCGCGCGCGCGCGAGGCGGCCTGGAGAAGTCTCTCGTTGACGAGCCGCTGCAGATTATCCGAAGTCATCGGCGAGCCGTCGGGGAACGTGTTCGATATATACCTCATTCCGTCCATCCTTCTGTTGAGCCGGTTGGGCTCGTAAAGCTGGTTGTTGACCCCTCCGGACGGGTCCTGATCGCCCCCAATAACACCGTCGACGTCCGTGCTCCCGATCGGGAAGATGCCTCGGAGCGCCGTGGGGCGCCCATCGGTGAAGAAGACGATGGCCTGGGACGCCCTCGGATCCGTGTCTCTTCGCAGCTGCTGGTGTCCGGAGAAAAACGCGTCGGCGAGATTCGTTCTGGAGACGGCCTGCATGGACCTGATCTGGGATGCGATCGACGACCGAAAGTTGTAACCCAACTGGAAACGTACCTCGGTACCGGTTGAAAACAACGTGAGCGCCATCTGATCCATCTCATCATCGAAGAACCGCACAAAACTGTCAGCGGCCTCGCGGAGATAGGAGATTGCATCGGTGCCTGCGTAGTTGGGGTGCATCGAATACGAGTTGTCGAGCACCATCGCGACGGACAACGGCCGGCGCTCCACCTCGGCGAACGCGGGTACGGTCACGGCATCGAGTCCGGTTTTTGTGAGAATGATGAGGCCGTCCGGGCCGTTGAGACCGAGTGCGCCATCGGCCGTGATGATTGCATCAAACGTCTGTTGAAACGCCGCACCCCGTGACAGAACGTTGGCGGCCTCTCCACTCAGGTGCACGAGGTTGAGTGGGTTGCCTCGGAGAGTGGATATGTCGACCAAACCAAGGATCACCAGCATAAGAAACGGTAGCACGATCGCGAACTCCACGAGAGTGCTGCCTTTTCTGTTTTTAAGATGTTTTCGAATGAGATACACGACGCCGCGCTCCCATGTACCGAAGAGTTCGTTTTGCGCGAGCAGCGCAACGGAGAAACGACACACTTTGAGTGATCTACGGTCGACTTCAATTGCAAGTATCGTGTCATCATGGTCACGGCATACGCTCGTTGGCACGGATGCGCGCACACCTTGTCTCACCTGGAGACCCCGACTCATAGAGCGATCCCGACGCCTCACGCGTCCACCGTCGACGCGTAGCCCACGCAAGCGGCAACCGGTGTCGTCGTGGTTGCTCATGACATCTCGTGGTCGCCGGTTGTGTTATGAACGTCCGGCCATCGATCGCTGGTTGGCAGATGGAATCGGTGCGTTGGGTGCGTCGATGATCGGCGAACGGATGCTCGATCTCGAAATTCTCGGTTTACGAACCGAAGCAGCGGTGTGAATTTCCTCGGGAAATATTTCCAGCGCCGCGGGGGGGGGAACAGATGGGACACGGACGTCGGGAGGATTGGCACAGCTACCGACCGCTCGAGCGTGAAATTTCCCAGCGGTGCGGCGGGTGGTAACCCCATCGCTACGGACTATTCCCGTGCGTCTCGCAGAAGGGTCTGGTATCGTGGTGCTCAGCATGTGTGGCATTGCCGGCATTATTGGATTGGACACGGAAACGCATCCGGATCCCGAGACCCTCGACCGCATGGTCCAGGCCTTGACGCACCGCGGCCCTGATGACAGCGGCGTCGCCATCCATGGGCGTGTAGGCCTCGGGATGCGTCGGTTGTCGATCATCGATGTCGAGGGGGGGCGCCAGCCGATTGCCAACGAGGACGGCAGCGTGATCGTGGTGGCGAACGGCGAGTTGTACTCGTACCCGGAAGTGCGTGAGGAATTGATCGCCCGCGGCCATTGTTTTACCACGCACGTTGATGTCGAGGTTATCGTCCATGGTTACGAAGAGTGGGGTCTCGAAGGGTTGTTGGCGAAGCTCAACGGGATGTTCGCCTTTGCGTTGCACGATGGGCGCCGTGATGTCACGTACCTCGCACGGGATCGGCTGGGGATCAAACCGCTTGTCTACACCGTTCGGGATGGGCAGCTACTGTTTGCTTCCGGGCTGTCCGGCCTGCTGGCGTCGGGGCGGCTCGGTGCGGAACCGGATCCCGTCGGCATTCGCCTCTTTCTTCACAGTCAGTTCACACCCGCTCATCACACGGTGCTGCGTCACGTCAGAAAGCTCCCGCCCGCCTCGTATATCGAGATCGGCCCAGGCCGGGTCGGGCGTCCGGTGCGCTACTGGCGTATTCCCGATGAGATCGATACGCAGCGCACGGTTGACGAGTGGATCGACGAGATGAGGCAACTGATTGACGATGCGGTGCGTGTGCACCTACTCAGCGATGTCGAGGTTGGCGCCTTTCTGTCGGGCGGCGTCGATTCCTCGATTGTGGTTGGTTTGATGGCACGACACGCGGGGAGAGCGCCAAAGGCGTTCTCGGTCGGTGTGGAAGGTGACGATGAGACACCGTACGCACGTGCGGCGGCGAAACGCTTTGGTGTCGATTTTCATCACATGGTATTTGCGCCCCGCCAGGTCATTGATGTGGTCAACGATGTTGCCGGCATGATGGAGGAGCCCATTGCCGACCCTGCCGTGTTGCCGACGCTGCTTCTAGCGAGCGAGGCGCGGAAGCACGTCAAGGTCGTGCTCACCGGCGAGGGCGGCGACGAGCTCTTTGCGGGGTACGGCTACTACGAGCGATTCCTGTCGCCATGGAAGCACGCGCAAAGCGTCGTGCGTCGCGCACTGACGCGGTCGGTCGGGGCGCGTGATAGAGGGTACCGCCACAGATCGTTTTGGAGCGGGTATCCGTATGTGATGAAGCCGGCGACGGTAGAAGATTTCTTGCGGGACCTGCCGGGAGGAAACTCCGGCGGGACCGCCGGGATCGTGGAGACGACCGAGCGCTCGTTTGCGACACCGGGCCTTGACCGGCTCAGCCGTGCGCTGCGCGTGGATGCCCAGACCTGGCTGCCCGAAGATCTGCTGATGAAGGTGGATCGCGCGACAATGGCATTCAGCCTGGAGGCGAGAGTACCGCTGCTTGACTACCGCGTGGTGGAGCTGGCCGCACGGATCCCGGCCGGTTTGAAGATGCGTGGGCGCGTGGGCAAGTGGATCTTTCGCTCTGCGTTCCGCGAGCTCATCGGTCCCGAACTGGCCGACCGGGGCAAGATGGGTTTTGGCGTGCCGATGGGCCGATGGTTTCGGGGCGAATTGAGACCGCTTCTCGACGAGTATCTGAGCCGCAGGGCGCTCGCGTACACGCCGTGGCTCGACGCCGACGCCATCGATGCTCTGGTGAATAACCATCTGTCGGGAAACGGTGAATACGCGCGTCCCATATGGACGTTGTGCATGTTGGCGAAATGGTTCCGTGAGGCCGGCACCAGTGACGTTTCCGCTTCTTGTACGACGTGACTACCGGTATAATAAAACCGGTCTGGGTCCTCGCCCCGACCTTTTGACAGAACTTACTTTCAGTGGCCGCGGAGGCAAAGCATGGAAATGCACGTGAAATCGAAGCATCTCTCGGGAGGTGTTATCGTCCTGGAGCCCGAGGTGTTCGAGGACCAGAGAGGCTTCTTTTTGGAGGCCTTTCGGGCGGACCAGTTCGAGAAACTCGGTTTGCCCACCGATTTTGTTCAGGATAACCACTCGGGTTCGGTAAAAGGGGTAACAAGGGGGCTGCATTTTCAGTACGATGGCCCCATGGCGAAACTAATGCGGGTGACTCGGGGGACGTGTTTCCTTGTGGCCGTCGATATCCGCAAGGGTTCGCCGACGTTGGGACAGTGGTTTGGTGTCGAGGCGTCCGCAGAGAATAGGATACAGGTGTTTGCCCCTGCTGGGTTTGCCAGAGGTTTTTGCGCCCTGTCCGATTCTGCGGAAGTCCAGTACAAATGCACCGCCATCTACAATTCCGACGGTGAATCGGGGGTTCTGTGGAATGACCCCGAGATTGGCGTCGAGTGGCCGGTCGGCGATCCCATCGTGTCGGACCGGGACAAGAATGCTCAGACATTGGCCGAGTGGCTCGAAACTCCGGAATCGGATCACTTTCGGTATGGAGGCTAGAATCGAATGAAGATCCTCATAGCGGGCGGCGCGGGTTATATCGGTTCGGCGCTGGTTCCGAAGCTGATGGAAAGAGGGTACGAGGTCGATGTGATCGACCTGTTCTGGTTTGGCGACCATCTGCCCGACGGCACCGGTGTTATCGAGGGGGATGTCTTTGATCTTGGTGAGAAAGATCTCGAAGGGTACGAGCAAGTGATCTTTCTGGCCGGTCTTTCGAACGATCCGATGGCGGAGTATTCGCCTGCTCAAAACTTCATATCCAATGCCGCCGCCCCCGCGTATCTCGCTTATATCGCCAAAAACGCCGGTGTGCGGCGTTTCGTATTCGCTGGCAGCTGCTCGGTCTACGGGTATACGGTGAACGAGCTCTACGACGAAACGTCACCGGCGAACTGCGGTTATCCGTATGGTATCTCGAAGCTGCAGGGCGAGAACTCGATCATGCAGCTTGTCGACGACAGCTTCTCGGCGATCAGCCTGCGCCAGGGTACGGTGTGTGGGTACAGCCCGCGGATGCGCCTCGATCTCGTCATCAACACAATGTTCAAGGCAGCGATGGTGAAGGGTGAAATCACGGTCAACAATCCCGCGATCTGGCGTCCGATCCTCAGCATTCAGGATGCGGTCGATGCGTACACACGCGCGATCGAAGTCGACTACGAGATTTCCGGCGTTTTCAATGTTGCGTCGGGGAACTACACGGTTGGAGAGCTCGCCGATGTTGTTATGGAAGTTATTGCGGAAAAGCTCGGAAAACAGATCAAGGTGAAAATCAAACACATTAAGGACTTTCGAAACTACAAGGTCACGGTCGAAAAGGCCAGGAACATACTCAGCTTCAAGCCGAAACGAAGCGCCGAGCAGATTGTCATGAACCTCATCGGCAATAAGGACTCGTTCAGGGACTACAACAACCCGAACTACTACAACATCGAGGTGTTCAAGTCGCTCAAGAGCGGAGGCAAGAAGTGAAGGTCGGTATTATCGGGGCAAACGGACAGCTCGGGAGCAGTCTGGCCAGGGTGCTCGGTGGATGTGGCATCGATTATGTTGCTTTCACGAGACCGGAGGTCGACGTCACGGATCTGACAACCGTGACCACGGCGCTGGGCAAGCACCGACCGGATATCGTCGTCAACACGGCAGCCTATCACAAGGTGGATCTGTGCGAGGACACTCCGGAGGAAACCTTTGTGGTGAATGCGGTAGGGGCGAGGAACGTGGTGACCGCCTGTCGCGAGATCTCAGCCGTCCCGGTCTATATCAGTTCCGATTACGTATTCGACGGCGCCAAGGGGAGCCCCTATGTCGAGACGGACAACCCCAATCCGCTCTCCGTGTATGGTGCGGGAAAACTCGCCGCCGAGTTCATGACGCGAATTGGTAACAAGAAGTTCTTCATCGTCCGCACCACCGGTTTGTATGCCGTGGGCGGAAGCTCGGGCAAGGGCGGCAACTTTATCGAGACGATGCTCAAGCTGGCCGGGGACGGCAAGACGATCCGTGTCGTGCACGATCAGGTTCTGACCCCGACGTCCGCCGTCGATCTTGCAGAGCGGATCTGTGATCTCATCCAGACAAAAGAGTACGGCCTGTATCACATAACGAACACCGGCGAAGTCAGCTGGCACGATTTCGCGGCGAAGATCTTCGAGCTGTCGAAGGTCAAGGCGGATCTGCACCCAACAACCACAGAGGAATTCGGCGCGAAGGCCGCGCGCCCACTCTATTCTGTTCTCGATAATCTGCACATGCGAGAGATCGGGCTCGAGGAGATGCCTCCCTGGGATAAGGGGCTGGCGGATTATCTCGAGCAACGAAATCAGACGTGAAAGACAATTTCCCAAAGGTATGCTGCGTCGTTCTCACCTGGAATGACCGGGAAAACCTCGCCGAATGCCTTGGGTCCATGTCCAGACTCACGTATCCAAATCTCAAAATCATTGTCTCGGACAACGGTTCCACCGACGGCACCATTGAGTTTGTCAAGGCGGACTACCCGGATGTCGTGCTGCTGGAGAACGGCAGGAATCTGTTCTGGGCGGGGGGCAACAACGTCGGGATTCAGCGTGCGATCGAGGACGGGGCCGACTACATCATGCTGCTCAACAACGACATCATCGTCGACCCGGAGATGGTCGGGACGCTTGTCGAGGTCGGAAAATCGGACACGCACATCGGGATGCTCGGTCCAAAGATATACTACTATGGGGACAATAAGCAGCTGTGGTACGCCGGTGGTCGTATCTCTCTGTGGCGGGGTATCGCCAGGCATATCGGGATTCGCGAGATCGATAGGGGACAGTACGACAAAGTCGTCTCTACCGACTACATCACCGGCTGCGCCCTGATGGTCAAGCGACAGGTGGTGGAGAAGATCGGCCTCGTGGATCCGGTCTACATCGCTTATGGCGAGGATATGGACTGGTCGTACCGGGCACGGCTGGCCGGTTATCAGCTCAAGTACGTTCCGGCCTCGATGTTGTGGCACAAGATCGGTGCGTACTGGGGTGTCATCTCCAAGAGGAAAATTAGACAGAAGCTGCGAAGCCATCGAATCTTCTTCTGGCGGTACTCTCCTCGCCTTGCATGGTTTACAACCATTCCTCTCTTTTTTCTGCTGGACGTGATCCGGGTTGGATTCGGAATCCTGACCGGTCGATTCCGTAGTGCGGAGCGATAGCAAGCGGGTGTGATGCTCATGAGCTGGACTTGCCCAAACTGCAAAAGGACATTCCGACACACAAACCAGTGGCATTCGTGCGTCCGCGTCAGTGTGGCCGATCACCTCAAAAACAGGTGCGACCCCGTCAAAAAACTACTGCAAAAGTTGATCGGTATCGTGACCGCGTTTGGAGCGGTCATTGTGGACCCCGTCAAAACGGCGATTCAATTCAAGGCCGGTGCGACGTTTCTATCAGTAAAGGTCAAAAAGGACTGCCTCCAACTGGAATTCCAGCTGCGCAACGGCGTCGACGAGTTTCCGATCTACCGAAGCGTGCGGGTGTCGAAGGAGCGGGTTCTCCACTTCGCCGTCCTCGAGGACCCTCAAGAAATCGACGGGGCCGTTGTCGGGTGGCTCCGCGAGGCCTACGATCTCGTTGTTGATGCCGGTTGAGGGACCGAGGGAGGCCCTTACTCGGACCCTGTTCCCCACAAACGGCAGTCCGGCTGCGGGCCCTGTCGTCGATTGCCCCACAAGTGCTCGCTTGCGCTCCGCTCTTGTGGGACGACGCCACCCGCAGCCTGCGCGGTGGGTCCTCGCTCGCCTGTCCTCTGAAAGAGGGTTCCCACAAAGGGTCCTACGTAAGGGCTTTGCCCGCTCCCTCTCCACAAGGTGGCCAGGTGAGACCCCCGAGGAAGAGCCTCGCTCGCTGCCCAGAGGAACCATTGACTGAGACCCGCGAGATCGGGTAGGCTGGAGCGTAGATAGATAACTTCTCCGATTCCGGTGACCTAAGGCATCGAAGCTATGGGAGCCGGAACGGTTTGGGTGGCACGGGAAACGGTGATCCGCCTTCCGATTCGCACGGAATGATGCGATGAATTGAAAAGGAGAAGCCGATGGACGACCATGTCCTCGTGGATTCGTACGGGAGGCGTATGCGAACGCTACGTGTCTCTTTGACGGATCACTGCAACTTCCGCTGTGTTTACTGCATGCCCCCAGAGGGGCTTCCAACGGTTTCCAAATCCCGCTATCTCACAGCTGCGGAGATCACCCGCTTTGTCAGTATCGTCGCAGGCCTTGGTGTAGAACGTTGCCGGTTGACCGGTGGTGAGCCGCTCCTGCGAAAGGACGTCGTGGGGATCACGCGCTCCATTAAGGGTGTGGCCGGCATACGCGAGGTCTCCATGACGACGAACGGGAGTCTGCTGACTCAGTTTGCCGCGCCACTTCGAGAGGCCGGGCTGGACAGACTGAATATCAGTCTGGACAGCCTCGATGCGAGTCGTTTCGAGGATATTTCGCGGTCTCCCCAGTACGGGCGTGTACGGGACGGCATCGAGACGGCGGTGCGGCTTGGTTTTCCCGTAAAACTCAACGTGGTCGTCATCCGGGGCATGCCGGACGAGGAGATCATGGAGTTCGTGCGCATGGCCGTTGCCTGTGACATGGACGTTCGTTTTCTCGAATTCATGCCTCTGTGCGGATCGGGTTGGGAAGCGGATCGGGTCTACCCCGTTGGAGAAGTCCGTGAACTCGTTCGCACCGGTTTCGATCTGACGGAGCTCCCGCGAGCTGATCGGCCGGCGGAGATGTTCTCGATAAGTGGTGGCAGCGGACGGGTCGGGTTCATCGCATCGCTCAGCGAACCGTTCTGCGACACGTGTTCGAGAATGCGCCTGACTGCGGACGGGAGTATTCGACCGTGTTTGTTCTCGAGTGATGAGTATCCTGTGGGCGATCTCCTGAAGGCCGGTGCATCGGACGGTCAGCTGATCGAGGCCGTTCGTCATGCCGTGTGGAACAAGGCGGCAGGCAACGAGTTTGCCGAGCAACCCTTTCGCGCGGGGGAATCGACCGAGCGAGAGACGCGAACGGGTTCGTTTATTCGCAGTATTGGAGGATAACCATGAAATCGGTGACGTCGAAGATATCGACGCTTCGGCGGGCGAGTGCGTCGGCCTGTGTGCGCGCGAATCCCAAGACGATCGAGCTTCTTCGATCGAACGATCTGCCAAAGAAGGACGTTCTCGTGGTGGCGCGAGTCGCCGGCACGGCGGCGGCCAAGAAGACACCCGATCTGATACCTTACTGTCATCCTTTGCCAATCGGGGCGGTCGAGATCGATTTTGAGGTACACAACGATCGCGTTGATATTCGATCCACAGTGGAAGCGGTATGGAAGACCGGCGTTGAAATGGAAGCGCTCACAGCGGTATCGGTGGCGGCGCTCACCATCTACGACATGCTCAAACCGGTCGACAAAAACATGGAAATCGAGGCGCTGCGGCTCGACGAGAAACGGGGCGGCAAAACCGATTTTGGCAAGCGGGTGCCCAGGGGGTTCAAGGCTGCGGTGATCGTCACGTCGGACAGCACGCATCAGGGGACGCGTAAGGACCGTTCCGGCAAGATCATCAAAGAGCGTCTGGAGTCGTTTGGCATCAAACCGAGCTATACCGTTCTGCCCGATGATCAGGAGGCCATTGTTGGGTTGATGCGCGAGTTGATCGCCGAGGACACGAACTTGATCGTAACAACGGGTGGGACCGGAGTGGGTCCGCGTGACGTAACGGTTGAGGCCACGCGACAGGTTATCGAACGTGAGATGCCGGGTGTGGCGGAGGCGGGGCGGGCGTATGGGCAAGAGCGCACGCCGTACGCGATGTTGTCGCGCGGTGTCGCAGGTGTTGCCGGTAAAACGATCATCGTCAATCTGCCCGGCTCGTCACGTGGCGCGGAGGAAACGATGACAGCAATCTTTCCAGGTATCCTGCATGCCTACGGCATGCTTCAGGGGGAGGGGCATTGATGGACACGCTGCCCATCTGGCTCCCGGTGGCATTCTTTGCCATTGCGGTGATCTACTCGATGGCGGGGTTGGGGGGTGGCTGTGGTTACCTTGCCCTTCTTGCGCTAATCGGGTTATCTCACCAGATGATTCCGCAAACGGTTCTGATCTGCAATCTGGTCGTGAGCGCGGGCGGTGTCTGGCATTTCTATCGTGGCGGGCATTTCGACGCCGGAAAGGTGTTGCCATTCGTCGCCCTGTCGATACCCATGGCCTATTTGGGCGGTCGCATCTCGGTCGGAGAACAGGTGTTCATGATTCTGACCGGTGTTTCGCTGGCGGTTGCCGGGTCGCGAATGTTCATGGGAGGCAGCACGGGGACCTCGAAACGCTCGATCACGCGCGGACAGGCCTGGCGGCTCGGGCTGCCCATCGGCGGCGTACTCGGTTTGCTGGCGGGGATCGTCGGTATTGGTGGCGGAGTGTTTCTAGGACCGGTTCTGGTGCTCACCGGTTGGATGAAAGTGAAGCAGGCAGCGGCAACGGCCGCGCTATTTATATTCGTCAATTCCGGTGCCGGGCTCGCGGGGCAGTTCGCCAAAGGTGTCTATGTCAATGAAATGGTGATCCCTCTGGTGCTGGCCGCCCTGATTGGCGGTCAGATCGGATCGAGGGCCGGGTCCTACCACATGCCGACCGTCGGGGTGCGACGGGTATTGGCGGTGCTGGTTGTCGTTGTCGGGATGAAACTGGTATGGGGGGTTGTATGATAACGCCGCGAACCGCCCAAGGATTGATCGCGGGTCACGCGAAGCGCCTCGGGTCGGTGAGCGTGCCGATCGAGGACGCACTGGGACACGTTCTGGCTGAGGCGGTTCGGTCGTCGATGTCATGGCCGCGTTTTGACAACTCGGCAATGGATGGGTTCGCAGTACGGTGGCACGACACGACGAATGCAGTGGCCCATCGCCCCGTGAGTCTCCAGATCGACGATACCGTGTTCGCCGGGGATAACGTCGCGCGGTCGTTGCGTGCGGGTCACGCGTGCGCAATCATGACCGGGGCCCCACTGCCAAAGGGCGCGGATACGATCATTCCGATTGAGGAGGCGCTTGTCCGCGGAACGCAACTCGTTGTCGGAGGACCTGTTGATCGTCACCGGCATGTTCGAAAGCAAGGTGAGGAAGTACGCAAAGGTGCTGTCGTTTTGCAGGCCGGGGATGTTATTCATCCTGGGACGATTGCGTGTCTGGCCACGTTCGGGCGGACGCATGTTCGTGTCGTTCGGAGACCGACGGTGTCGGTGATTACGACGGGTGATGAGGCAGTACCCCCCGGTAGACGTCTCGCCCAGGGGCAGATCTACGACAGCAACTCGTATATGGTGCGCGCGATGCTACGCCAGATGGGAATCGAGGTGTCCCGAAGCCGACGCGTCAAGGATCACCAGAGTGCCCTGGCCAATGCGATAAAGGCGGGGCTGGCCTCGAGCGACGTGTTGATCGTGGTAGGCGGGGTTTCCGTTGGTAAGCGCGACTATGTTCGCCCGGTTCTCGACAAGCTGGGTGTGAAGCAGGTGTTCTGGGGGGTCGCGCAGAAACCGGGCAAACCCTTGTACTTTGGGGTCAAGGGACCAACAAGGAGAAAGCAGCTCGTGTTCGGGCTGCCCGGCAATCCAGCGAGCGCGTTTACGTGTTTCTATGTCTATGTGTATGCCGCGTTGAAACGGATGGCCGGGTTCGACGTCATCGAGCTCCGCAAGGGCGCGCTGAAATCGGAAAAGGATGTGGTGCCGCTACCAAGCAAGTGGCGTTTTCTCAAGGCGCAACGGGGGGCGACCGGAAAGGTTCGTGCGCTCCCCCATCAGGGATCTCACATGATCACGTCGCTCTCGAAAACCGATAGCCTCATCGTTGTTCCTCCGTCGGAGAAAGGTGTCGAGGTCGCCGGTGAAATGGAGGCTTACGAGCTTCCTTATATGGAGGACGACACATGATTACTGTGGAGCTCTTGTTCTTTGCGCAACTCCGAGAGGCGCTCGGCAAGGATCGTGAGATTCTGAAAGTGGAAGAGGGGCGCACGATCGACGACGTGGTCGCGTCGCTGAAGGCTAGCGCCGAGTGGCAGGGGTTCGGTTCACTGCCCTTGACGTTTGCCGTCAACGAGCGGGTCGTTGCGGGGACGCACACACTTCGCGACGGGGAGCGTCTTGCGATCCTGACACCCGTGTCGGGAGGCTGACGGAATGATTACGGACAAACCGATTCATCTTGAAGAATACCTCACGGGCGGTTTCGACCCGAAGTGCGGTGCCGTCGTTACGTTCTCGGGTGTGGTACGATCGACGAACGAAGGCCGCAAGGTCACCGGTATTTTCTATGACTGTTACCGCGAGATGGCCGAGGCCGAGATCGGACGTCTCATCGACGATGTCGTGGCCGAGTGCCGGGTAAGTTCCTTGAGAGTGGTCCACCGGGTAGGGGAATTGACCGTCGGCGAACTGTCGCTGCTCGTCCTGGCTTCCTCAGAACACCGCCGCGAGGCGTTCGAGGCGACGCAGAGAGTGATCGATGAGATCAAGCAGCGGGTACCGATTTGGAAGAAGGAACGTTATGCCGACGCCCCGGCGGAATGGCTCTGACGCGAACGAGCCCCGTGTGCCCGTCTATATCCTGGCCGGAGGGCGAAGCCGCCGTTTTGGTAGCGACAAGGCAAGGGCCGAGATCGAGGGTCTGCCATTGATCCTTTATGTTGCGGAATCTCTGGCCGACGTCGCGGACAGCGTGACCGTAGTTGCAAGGGAGGCAAGCGTATACGCCGATCTCGGTCTGCGGACGATCGGCGACGTGGTTCGCAACAAGGGACCACTGGGTGGACTCTTGACCGCGATCGACGATCGCGGTCATGATGGATGGGTGTTCGTCACAGCCTGCGATTGGGTGGGCATCCAGGGTTGTTGGGTACGGCGTCTTCTCTCGGAGCGGCGTGCGGGTAGGGTGGTGCTCTTTGAATCGCCGCGCGATCAGCCGCTATTTGGTTTGTACCACACATCGGTTCGAGCCGCCGTTGCCAAACAAATCGAGCTCGGACGGCTAAAGATGCTGCATTTGCTGGAGGAGATCGATATTGTAAGGGTGCCTGCGCCTGATGGTTGGAACCGGGCTGTCAACTTGAACCAGCCGATGGATCGTTCGGAACCGTGAGCATGATCGCATACGGCGAACGGTCGCGTATCGGCAAGAGTGATCGAGGCTGGCGTCAAGCCGTGTGCCGCGTCGGCAGTCAACGAGGAGGATGGTGTGTCATGTATCGCGTGATTGCTTTTGTTCTAGGAGTGGTCGTGTGTCTGTGGGTTCTGAACCCGGCGTACGCCCAGAAGGATCCAAAGCCATACGACGACTCAAAACCCAAGAAGAGTTCGGCCAAGTCGGATACGACAACGGTCGAGGAGTCGGAAACCGACAAGGCCAAAGCAGACAAGGCCGCAGCAGACAAGGCCAAAGCGGACAAAGCCGCAGCAGACAAGGCCAAAGCGGACAAAGCCGCAGCAGACAAGGCCGCAGCCGACAAGGCCGCAGCCGACAAAGCCGCAGCCGACAAGGCCAAAGCCGACAAGGCCAAAGCCGACAAGGCCAAAGCCGACAAGGCCAAAGCCGAGGAGTCGGAGACCAGGAAGTCAGAGGTCAAAACGCCGGAGGCCAAAAAGCCCGAGACCAGCAAGCCGGCT
>CBDVBZ010000009.1:0-44913 GCA_965372355.1 uncultured bacterium
CCCGGACCATGTGCGCGAGCGCGCGAGGATCCCCCGCGGTGGTGCCGAAGGCACCCCCCGAGCGCGAGCGTAAGTGAGCGCGGCGCGGTTAGCCGAGCGAAGCGGAGCAAGGTCCGGATGAAAAGCTTCGCTCCCGCCTCACAGAAGCTATATCTCCATAACCTCTTTTTCTTTGGCGGCGATGGCCTCGTCGACCTTCTCGATGTAGCTGTCGGTCAGCTTCTGCACATCATCCTGCTTCGTGTGCATCTCATCCTCGGAGATCGTGTGTTCCTTTTCCGCCTTCTTGTAGCGGTCATTGGCATCACGCCGGATGTTGCGTATGGCCACGCGGGATTCCTCCGCAAAGCGCTTCACGACCTTGACCAGCTCCTTGCGGCGCTCCTCGGTCAACGGCGGAATCGGCAGCCGGATCAGCGTGCCGTCGCTCTGAGGGTTTAGACCCAGCTCGGATGCCTGAATGGCCTTCTCCACCTCCGGCACCAGCGTTTTCTCCCATGGCTGCACCGTGATCAATCGCGCTTCCGGCACGGCGATGCTCGCCACCTGCTTAAGGGGCACGTTCTGCCCGTAGTACATGACCTTGACCGTATCCAAAAGAGCGGGGTTGGCCTTGCCCGTCCGAATCCCCGCCAGATCACGGTGGAGATTCTCGATCGATTTCTTCATCGACTCTTCCGCGTGTTTCAGAATTTCGTCCGCCACGACAAACCACCTTCCTCAGGAGACAATGGTTCCAACGCGTTCACCCTGGACTATCTTCTGGATGTTATGACTACCGTTGAGATTGAAGACAACGATGGGTAGAGAGTTTTCCATGCAGAGAGAAATCGCCGTCGCGTCCATAACGCGGAGACCGCGATTCAGCACGTCGATGTAGGATAGAGCATCGAAACGCTTGGCCTTCGGGTCCTTCTCGGGATCCGACTCGTAGACCCCATCGACCTTCGTGCCTTTCAGCACGACATCGGCCTCGATCTCGATGGCGCGCAACGCGGCCGCCGTATCCGTGCTGAAGTAAGGGTTGCCCGTCCCGCCGGCGAGAATGACCACACGGCCCTTCTCGATGTGACGGATCGCCCGTCGCCTGATATAGCGCTCCGCGAGTTGCTCCATGGTGATGGCCGTCAGCACACGGGTCTCGACCGATTCCTGTTCGAGTACGTTCTGGAGGGCGAGCGCGTTGATCACCGTGGCCAGCATGCCCATATAGTCAGCGCTGACCCGTTCAAACCCCTCTTCGCTCGCCTGTGCACCGCGCAGGATGTTGCCGCCTCCCGCCACGACACCCACTTCGGTGCCAAGCTTCCGCACGTCGGCTATCTCCCTGGCCAGTCTGTGTAGTCTGGGGATACTGATACCGCCGCCGTCGGGTTGCCCGACGAGCTCTCCGCTGATTTTGAGCAGGATCCGTCCATATCGGAGACCCTTCACGGGGTCCTCCCTACTGACCGATTTGGAAACGAGTAAAACGCGCGACCTTCACGTTCTCGCCTAGCTTCGAGACCAGCTCGTTGAGGAGATCTCTCACGGTTTTGCTGTCATCTTTAATAAACGGTTGATCGAGGAGAACGCTTTCCGAATAGAACTTGTCAAGGCGTCCGTCGACGATTTTGTCGATGATCTTGTCCGGCTTCTTTTGTTCCTTCGCCTGGATCCGGTAAACCTCGCGCTCCTTGTCCACGATCTCTGCAGGCACATTATCCCTATCCAGCGCGAGCGGTGATGTTGCAGCGATCTGCATGGCTATATCCCGCCCAAAAGTCTGAAACTCGTCTGTCCGGGCGACAAAATCAGTCTCGCAGTTCACCTCGACGAGGACGCCGATCCGGCTCCCCGGGTGAATATAGGATACAACCGTGCCTTCCGATGTGTCGCGGCCCGCTCTCCTCTGCGCCTTGGCGAGCCCCTTCACCCTTAAGCTACCGATCGCCTTTTCAACGTCACCGCCACTCTCCTTGAGCGCGGATTTACAGTCCATGAGCCCGGCGCCGGTCTTATCTCTTAGTTCCTTGACCAGTGATGCTGATATTTCCATCGAAACCTCCGTCTACGCTACCGACTCTTTGCCTTTGCCTTCCGTTCCTGATTTGGCTTCTGATTTGGAATCCTTCAAGAGCTCCGCTTCCTGACCCTCGAGATACTTGGCGCGGCCCTCGAGGACGGCATCGGCGACCATTTTTGAGAACAACCGGATCGCCCGCATGGCGTCATCGTTCGCGGGTATCGGGTAGTCGACCTCATCAGGATCCGCATTCGTATCGATCAAACCAACGATCGGGATGCCGAGCTTGCGGGCCTCACGAACCGCATTGTACTCCTTGGTCGTGTCGATCACGAAGATCAACGCCGGGGGCTTGTCCATTGTACGGATGCCACCAAGAGCCTTGAGGAGTTTGTCCTTCTCTCTGGAGAGACGGAGCGCTTCCTTCTTACTGAACTGGTCCATCTTGTCCTCGGCCTCCAGTGACTCGAGATGCTCGAGCTTGCCGAGGCTCTTGCGAATTGTCTCGAAATTCGTCAGCGTCCCGCCGAGCCACCGCTCGGTGACATAGGGCATTCCACAACGATCCGCTTCCTCTTTTATCGCGCTCTTGGCCTGCGTTTTTGTACCGAGAAACAGAACCGATTTACCCTCGCCCGCGAGCTTGCGGATGACATCGCTGGCACGCTCGGTCGCCAGGAGTGTTCTGCGAAGATCGATAATGTGAATGGCATTCTTCTCCATAAAAATATAGGGCTTCATTTTCGGATTCCACCGTTTCGTCTGGTGGCCAAAATGAACCCCCGCCTCAAGCAAATCCTTAAGGGTGATCTCACCCATATGTATACCCCCTGACGGTTTGGCCTCCACTGTCCGAACTCCCACCTCTCACCGAGGCACCGAGGGTGCTCGTTTTGCGACAGTGTGTGAATTGGTGTTACAGCCGTGCTTCCCGCCCCGCCCAGGCGCGACGGGAGTGGCAACAAGATCGGCGCTGCAGCAATTCTAGCGTTTCGAAAACTGAAAACGTTTGCGACTGCCCGCAAGACCGTACTTCTTGCGTTCCTTCATGCGAGGATCTCGGGTGAGGAGCCCCTTGGACCGCAAAACGCCGTGACATCGTTCGTCGATCTTCACAAGCGCTCTGGCGATACCCAGCTTTAGCGCGCCGGCCTGGCCGGCCGGGCCGCCACCGTTGACGGTGGCGAAGATATCGTACTTGCCCAATGTCTCCGTCAACTCGAGCGGCTCACGAACCTGCATCACGAGAACTTCGCGACCCAGGTAGTCCACCAGATCCTTGCCGTTGATCGACGTCTTACCCGTACCCGGTGTCAGATATACACGCGCCACGGCTTCTTTTCGTCTTCCCACGGCGGCGGTTTGAGTTGTTTTCTCCATCCGATCTTTCCTCAAGAGTTACGATGCTGCCGGATCGGCCATCTGTGGACGGTCTTCCGGGCAGCAACATCAATTGCCAAATAAAAAATCTTTCGGTTGCTGTGCTTCGTGCGGATGTTCGGGGCCCGCATAGACCTTGAGTTTCTTGAGCAATCGAGACCCAAGGCGATTCGAGGGCAGCATGCCCTTGACCGCATGACGAATCACCCGGCTCGAGTCCTTCGCCATAACCTCCCTGATCCGCCGGACCTTTAACCCACTCTGATAACCCGAGTAGCTATAGTATACCTTCTGTTCCATCTTCTTGCCGCTCAGATAGATCTTGTCCGCATTGACCACGATCACATGATCTCCGAGATCTAGATGAGGCGAGAACTCGGCTCGATGCTTACCCCGCAACACCTTCGCCACCTCGCACGCCAAACGGCCCAGAGGTTTGTCTGTTGCATCGACGAGGTACCACTCCTGCGTGATATCTCCTGCTTTTACGGTGTGTGTCTTCATCTCAATCCTTCGCTTCTGGAAAAGTCTTTATTATATAGCAGTTAGCCCCACCGGAAGTCAAGCGCAAATCTGGCCCGGGGTCAAACGTGGCTGCCTTCTAGGGGACCGACGCGGCCTTAGCGTTTGGAGGGACATGGGACCGATCGACGCTTTCAGCCGTAACCAGTTGTGACATAAAGGAATCGCGACCCCGATAGACGAGGATCACGAGCACGAGCATCAGCACGAATTCCGCTGCCACGACCACCGGGTTGACGGGGACCACTGGCGTGATCAGGATAAACTTCTCGAGGAACAGCCCGATCGCGGCACTCATGGACACCAGGAGCATCAGGACGGGGACGGTCTTGAGCTTGCGCGAGAGCAGAGCGAGAAACGGAACGGCGAAAATCAGCGTGATCGCGACCCGCGAAAGTCCCCAGTACGGAGCGGGATCCACGCGTTTCATGATGTAGGCGACCTCCTCGGGGATATTGCCGTACCAGATCGTCAGGTACTGCGCAAATAGGAATCCACCCCACAAGAAGCTGAACCCGAACATCATCTTGCCCGTGTCCCGAAGCGTCTCGGTAAGACCGGTGGCGCCGGCACGTGTCCTGAAGAAAATGATGATCGCCGAGAACATCAAACCCATCAGTAGCGACTGCACAAAGAAATGACCGCCGAACAGTGTGTTGACAAACGGGTACTCGAGCGACATGATCCAATCGAACGCGATGAGCGATTCCGAGGCGACGAATGCCAAGATATAGAGTATCGCATACAAGTCCTTCTTTGGATCGCCACGCATGACCGCCCTGGCGAGCAGATGTGCCGCCCAGAAGGCAAGCATCATGACTACAAAGTTGCGGGCGATAAAGAACCGCGCGTTGAGCCACATGTTGGGATGGGCCGTCCAGTCGTAGATCTCCATCCGCATACCCATCAGGAGGTAGAGAAACGCCATAAACAGAAGCAGCGGGTACATCGAGAGCAGTTCGCGCTTCACGGGTATCAACCAGAGCCCCTTGGCCGCCTCGGCGACCGCGGCGAGCGCCACGGCGCCCTGCACTGCCATCGTCCAGAACGTCAGTGTCAGGAGCAGTGATCCGTCCGAGGTCCGATTGACGAGTGTCTCCAGAACCACGATCAGCGCTCCGAATACGATAAACAAAACGATCAGATTCCGAGGGAGACCATTCATCTTCTTGCCTCACCACCCACTTCAATAACGAACTTCTCGCTGAATTCTTTCTTTGACGAAACTATATGGTGGAACACCGGCAATCTCGCCAGCACGAGAAAACCGACGAACGCCGTCAGTACACCGACCAGAATCGTCAGCTCGTAGCTAATAACCAGAAAGGCCGGGATCGATACGAGCGGCTTACCGCCTGTCCAGAGCGGCCAGGAGAGAACCGTGTATATCGTAAACGCGAACCCTGCCGCAAGCCCCGTCACTGCCCCGGTGCCGGCGAAAAACCTCACGTTGCTTTGGCTTTCGTCGAGCAAATGCTCGGTCTCATGAACGTGATACGGCGTAAACGTGTTTATCGTCTTCTTTGGCACGCCGCTGTGGACGATCTCCTCGAGCTTCTTGATGAACTCGTGCCTATCGTCAAACTCGTATCGTTCCATTATTCGTCGTTCCCCTCCTTGAGCTCAGAGATCGCAACGACGGGCAGAAACTTGGTGAACAGGAGAAACAACGTAAAGAAGAAACCAAAGCTACCCAGCGTGATACCCGCTTCGACGAAGGTTGGTTTGTAAAGCCCCCACGAGTACGGATCAAAGTCCTGTGAAAGCGACGACACGATGATTACAAAACGCTCGAGATACATGCCGATGTTCACGAAGATCGAGATCACATACAGAAATGCCAGATTGCGGCGCCATTTCTTGACAAACAACGTCAGCGGAATGATGGCGTTGCAGGAGACCATTATCCAGTACCAGATCTTGTAGGGACCGATCGCGCGGTTGATAAACGCGCCGGCCTCGTACACGTTACCGCTGTAAATGGCGAGGCCAAACTCCACGAGGTACGAATAGCCGACGATCAGCGAGGTCACGAGAATGAGCTTCGCCAAGCTCTCGAAGTGATCGATCTTGATATGACGCTCGAGTTTGAAGATCTTGCGCATCGGCACAACGAGGGTGATCACCATCGCTGTGCCCGAAAAGATGGCGCCGGCGACAAAATATGGGGCAAATATTGTCGTATGCCAGCCGGGGAGGACGCTCATCGCGAAGTCCCACGAGACGACGGAGTGCACGGAGACGACGAGCGGTGTCGCAAACGCCGCGAGAAACATGTACAGCTTGGCGTAGTGTTTCCACTGGTTGAACGAGCCCCTCCAGCCCAACGACAGCGCGCCGTACACCCACTTCTTGATCCCGGTATGGGCACGCTTGGCGATCCCCAGATCGGGCAGCAACCCGATATAGAAAAACACCGTGCTCACCGTCAAATACGTGCTGACCGCAAAGACATCCCACATCAACGGCGAGCGAAAGTTGACCCAGAGAAGCCGCTCGTTCGGATACGGGAGCAGCCAGAAGAAAAACCAGGAACGGCCCAGGTGAATCAGCGGAAAGAGCCCGGCCGTCAAAACGGCGAAGAGGGTCATCGCCTCCGCCGCACGGTTGATACTGCTTCGAAAACTCGCCCTGAAGAGATAGAGGACAGCGGAGATCAGAGTGCCGGAGTGCGCGATACCGACCCAGAACACAAAGTTCGTGATATACACGCCCCAGCCGACGGGGCTGTTCAGACCCGCGACACCCATACCGACGAACATCTGATAGCCCCACAACCCCATTCCCAGTGCGAAACACGCGCCGGTAAAACCCAGGGTGGCCCAATAGGCGAGCCCCGGCCGCTTCATCGCCGCAATGATGTCGTGTTCCACCAGATGATGGTAGTTGGTTTCCGCCGCAGCCTGTCCTGGAAGGGCGGATTTTTCACTCTTCTTACGTCTCATGCTTGCCGTTCTTCCAGGTGTCGCTCAGATAGTAGACCGCGGGATCGGTATTGAGATACTCCAACACGCGGTGCACCCGAGACGACCTGGATAGCTTGTAAACCTCTGAATTCTTGTCCTGCAGATCACCAAACACAATTGCCTTTGTCGGACATGTCTGCGCGCACGCCGGTATCACTTCACTATCCCGGATCTTGCGTCCCTCGTCTTTTGCCGTATCCCGGGCGGACCGGATTCTCTGGACACAAAACGAGCATTTCTCCATGACACCCTTGCCCCTGACCGACACTTCCGGATTGCGTGTCAGGTTTATCTCCGACATCCACTTGAACCAGTTGAATCGTCTGACTTTGTAAGGACAGTTATTTGCGCAGTAGCGGGTCCCCACACAACGGTTGTAGATCTGCGCGTTCATCCCATCCTCATTGTGATAGGTGGCGATGACGGGACACACAGCCTCACACGGTGCGTTGGTACAATGCTGGCACAACATCGGTTGAATGTCGACCGTGCCATCCTCGTAGAACGGCTCGATCCGCAGCCATGACATCTCACGGCCTTCGAGATGCCGGTCGGCGCCGACCACCGGGACATTGTTCTCGACATAGCAGGCAGAGATACATGCCGAACACCCCACACACTTGTCGAGATCGATCACGATACCCCATCGATAATTGGGATGAGGCTTCTCGGGATAAAACGTCTGTGACAAGTCGTAATGATGCCCTTCGTCTTCGTGCCCGGATTTCGGGATCACACCTCGCCCTTCCTGCGACTGCGAGCCTGACAGAATCGGCAGTGCAATCTTCTTTCCCGTCTTGTGGACGGACACACCTTCGAATGTCGTAACCATTTCATTCGTGTCTCTGTCGATCGAAACGGGCACCCGATCGACCGACCCGAGCTGTATCGTCATCACGCTGCGCGGCATCCCCTGCTGAATCTTGACGGGCAGCTCGGCCGACCAGCCGTCTACCGATAGCGATACCTCATCCCTTTCCTCGACGCCGAGTTCGCGGGCGTCCGCCTCCGACATCGACACCCAACCGCCCCACGTAATCGTCGTCAATGGATCCGGGATCTCATGGGCCAACGGGATATCCCGCCCCCGGCCATCGAAGAAACGAAGCGACGGCGCGACCACCAGCGTCGGTTTCACCGATGCGTCGGCGAACTCGATCGTCTTGAGGGTCCGCTCCACGGAACCACGGTTGAGACTGATATCCACACGCCGGGCACGCAGCTCGAGGTACCCGTGCTCGAGTAGCTTCTCGACGTCACGTCCTCCGAACCGCTGCGTCCACCGTCCGAACAGGTATTCCTGATACGTACCAACAGCGCCTACCCCCTGCCACGTCTTCGCCAGCTGGATGAGAATGTCGCCTTCGGTGCGTGTGTCGTGGATCGGTTCGGCCACGGGCTGAATCACGGTGATGAGTCCGTGTCTTGTTTCCGCATCACCCCAGGACTCCAGTGTATTGGAAAGCGGGAGAATCACGTCACACATCGCCATCGAATCCGTCATGAACTCGCCAATCCCAACACGAAACGTCGCGTTGGCGGCCTTTTGGCTTAACCCGAGTGAGGCGGGCAAAGCGCCCTCGAGATCTACCTTGGACAGAAACAGGACTCCGATCTCGCCTCTGTCGAGACGTTTCGAGAGATGATCGAGGTCGAGGGTCGTCCCGACACTTTTGTACTTCTGTGCCGCTGCAAAATCGATCGTCGATCCCACCATCCCCGTCGCCCACTGGAGCAGCGCGGTCAACACCGCCGTCTCGAAACCCTGCGTACTCATCGTGGATACCCCACCTGAGATCACCAGCGGTTTCTTCGCGGCCAGCAGGTGCTTTGCAATCGCGTCAAGCGCCTCCGCGGTTAAACCGGTCTTCTCCGCGTACCCGCGCGCCGACATATTCGGCAACGCTTCGACAATACCGGCAATATGCCGGTCACCAGCGATATTGGCGCGCGATACCCGGCGCAGCAAGAAGGCGAGAAGATGCGGTTCGCTTCTCGGCGCCAGCACAAGACGCTGCTTCGCCTGCATTCCGGTCAACGACACATGGGGTTCGGCGTGATACCACTCGAAATGTCCTCGCTTCTTCGCGTGGGCCAGCTGCGTGGCGTGTGACACGGGGCTGACAAACGTCTCGAAGACATCGGCCCCGATCGTCAGCAAGAAATCGGCTTCGTCGATACGATAGGACGGCACTTCTCCTCGCCCAAAGACGATCACGTTGGCCTCGCGGATCGCGGCATAGGAGAACGTCTCGAATTCGGGCGGCCGTTCGGTCCCGGTGACACCACAGAACTCTTCAATCAGATTCGAAAGCGAGCCGGTCGTTCGACCGGACAGATACGCGTTCTTGCGCCCGTCGTTGTTCCTCATCGCCTCGATGACTCGGGCGTAGGCATCATCCCACGATATTTCCTGAAAATCGCCCTGCGCGTCCTTGGCCAAGGGCTGTTTGAGGCGATCGGGATGCTTTAGCCTCGATAGCGAGGCCTGGCCACGCAGACACAGCGCCCCATCGTTGATCGGGTTCCCGGCCGCGCCCTCGAGCTTGCCAACCTGATGGTCGACCGTCTTGGCTGACATTCCACACCCCGCGGGGCACTCGGTACACGTCGTACTCGTATACAACGCCTGCCCGGGGATCACACCCTCGTCCGGCGGCACCAGATACGGAATGATCTTTTCGGTCTGGCGTTCCGGAACACAGCTATTGAGTAACGACGCCCCGGATACCAATCCCATCAATCGAACAAAATCCCGTCTATTCATCCTCTGTCTCTTCCTACTGGTGACAAGTCAGACAATCAGTCGATGCGTTATTGTGTTGGTGACACGATACACACCAGCCCATCTCCAACGACCTCACACGACGCACCTTATCCTGGTAGCGGAGTTCACCATGGCAGCTCGCGCATTCCATTCCCGCCTTGATGTGCCGCTTGTGACTGAAGAACACATGCTCCCGGAGTCGAATCCGGTAAACACGGTTCCATTCCATTGGCTCCTCGCGTTCCCAATAGCCCGTGAGCTTCTGGATCTCCGGACGATCGGTCGCCACATTCTGGTGGCAGGACATGCACTTCTGGACGGACGGGATCCCGGCAAACGTCGATTTGTCGGCCGTCTGGTGGCAGAACGTGCAGTCCAGGCCGACGCGTCCCACGTGCATCTTGTGGCTGAACGCGATCGGCTGGTCCGGCGCCTTCTTGTTGCGATGCCAGTCGTATCCCAGCGCCAGAAAGATGAGCACAAAAACGGCAAAGTAGCCGAGGGCCGCCGGTATTGCCAGAAACTTCTTCATTCGGTCACTCTCGTGCTATCCCCAGTCGTCCCCTCCGCCGGCGCCTCTCCGCCCAACTCCCCGAGCAGATACGCCGCCACCGATTTTACGTCCGCGAGCGGAAGCCCGGGCGCGGGCATCGGCGGATAATCCGGGTTTACTTTTTTGGGATTCAGAACGAAGGACACCAGGTCGTCCATATTGCCCGAGTACTTCGGGAGCACGCTGTTGAGCGGTGGCCCCACAAGCCTCTCGTCCATACGATGACACGTCATGCAGACCGTCTCGAAGAGCTCCTGCCCACGCTCCACATCGACCGTGATCGCCTCACCCCGTTGGACCTCACGCTCGATCTCGATCTGCGCCCTTATCTCCTCGCCCTCCTCAACCAGGGCCGCGGAATACTCCTGTGTCGCATTGACTAGCGTGAGCTGATCACCCAATCCAGTCAGCGCGAACACAAACAGAAACAGGATAAAAAGCAGTGCTGTCGATCGCGGTCTGGGACTCAGAATGGAAAAATAGAACAACAAGACCACAATAAAGAGAATACAGGCGATGGCAATGGCGATGACGTAGAGCGTCCCTGTGATGGCAATCAACGGGGTCGTCACAAGCCAGAAGAACAGGATCACTGGAATGAGCAGCGTCGTCCCCAGCCCCACCCCCGCACTAAAATTCTTCAGAAACGTGGAGTAGCCCGCGTCATCGATTGGCTTTCTACCCGGCCAACTAAAGAAAAAGAAGAGCATCCCACAGCCGGTAAAGGCCATACCGCTCAACAAGAAGACACCGTATCGCCAAATGACGTTGAAGGAAAGCATCTGCCGAAACACGTTGTGCTCGAGAAACCAGCGTTCGGGATCATTGAACCGTGTAATGGCGGTGATCACGACATACGCGCCCAGCAGCAGCGTAGCCAGCCCGCTGCCACCCAGGATGAAATTCACCAACGAGTTGCGTCCATCGCTGTAGAGCGTCGAGCGATAGGCCGTGATGGGCACGAAACTCAGCGCGACCAGCGCCGCACCAACGAGCAACATCGGAAACATCGGGGGCGCCGCTTTCGACAGCCAAAGACCGTGGATCAGACACAACGCGATGAGAGGGAGTATTCCGAAAACGGTGACAACCGCACGATTCGACAGGACCATATCCATCAGATCCTTTGCCATCCTGGCGAAATCCGGGTTGGGGATATCGCGATCGCGCAAGTTGAAGGCGAGGGAGAGCAGCGTCGCGCCCGCTATGATCCCGACAAACGGCAGGTGAATGGCATACGTCATCACCAGGAGATAACGCAGCAACTCGAGCTGGTTCTCCGTCGGCGGGATGGTTAACTGACTTAGATCCATCGACTATACTTCAGCTTTCTACCGGATGATCCCGTTGACGGAAAGAAGCGCGACGACCCAGCATACATAAATATTGATATGTTTGAAAGCGGCTTTGTACTTCGGCGTTCCCTTTGGCGGTCGGAGAACACCTCGTACTTGCCACACCAGCCACACACCGGCACCCACCAACCCCGCGTTTATCCATGGATTCGATATGATGCCGAAAAGCGGTATGACCAGACAGGCGACCGCTGTCGCCACTATCCAGACAAACGTGATTCGTGCGATCTGGTCTGTCGTGAACACTCGGGTCAACGACGGCAGAGGCCGGCGCGCTCGTAATCCGTCCCCCCCGTGAAGAGCAGCAGAAGCCAGAAATGCGGCACCTGCCAGACAAAAAGGAAAAACGCTACCGCCAGAATCCTGGGGTCCGTCGCGTCGCCTCCACCCGCTACCCAACCCAACACCGGCGGAATGGCCCCAACAACGCCACCCGGGACCGCCGCAAACGCGGTCCTTCGTTTGAGAGGCGTGTACACGCTGGCGTGTAAACGCCATTGTACCAGCGCCGAGCAACATCGCCGTGCGCAAATACGCACTCCGCTACCAAGGAAATCGTAGCGAGCGCCGATATTCTCACCTTTCCCAGTTCCTGGAATAAACGCAGACGTGTTTTCATTGGCATCGTAGTGCCGATTGAGCTGCGCGCGAAGCGCGTCTGCTCCAATCGGCAGATGTAACGCTGCCGTTAGGTTAGCGTTACACACTAACGGAGAGTTTTCAAGTACTCGATGATCGCGGTAATCTCTTCGTCGGTGATTATGCCCTGCTGCGACGGCATCACCGGCTGAAAACCCTCTACGATATCGGCACCCGGCGCGAGAAAAATGAGAGATGTGCCGTGGGCGAAGTCGGCTTCTCGCCGCTGAAAGCGAAATCCCACCGAATCGGTCAACCGGGCAATGGTAGTAGACGAGGGTCAGAACCGTCGGTTTGTCTATGACGTCCCGCAAATAGACTGTTTGGTTTCGTCAAGTCTTCAGACTGGGTCTATATGTGCCTTTTTTCGTAAAGCACAGGCAGGATCCGCACCGTCTGCCGCCGTGTCAAGCGATTCTCCCCGCCCGGGCCTGCCCACCGGTGACGTCAGCGCGAATCGGCCTCCAACGACCGGAGCATCTCGGCGGTATCGGTCGTCGGAAGATCGCACGCGTAGTTCCTGCACACGTACGCGGTGGCCTTGCCGCCGATCTGCTTGTGGGCCTTGATGAACGAAGCGATCTTCGTGATCTCGGGGTCCCGCTGCTCGCTCGGCTTGAGGACGACGACCTTGTTGGGCACGTAGACACCATTCAGGGCGCGCTGCATGGCCCGGGTGTCCGCCCCACCGGATTCGCCGACGATCACGACCTCGTACGAGGGACCGATTCCGAAATCCAGTGCGCTGAGCAGGAGCGTATACGCGCCGGCCCCTTTAGACACCGGCTGGTGAAATGCCCGTCCAATCGTCGCGGCGCGTTTCTCGAGCGCCGGATCCGCGGTCAAACGTCCCAGGCGAATGAAATTGAGCATCGACACGGAGTTGCCCGACGGGATCGCGCCGTCATAGATCTCCTTCATGCGGACGATGAGCTCTTCACCGTCATCGGGCGTGAAGAACAACCCTCCGTGCTTATCATCCCAGAAGCGCTCGATCATCTCGCCGTTCAGATCCATCGCCGTCCGCAGATACGACACGTCGAACGTGCTCTCGTACAACTCGATCAGTCCCCAGACGAGAAACGCGTAGTCATCGATTTTCGCCTCGATCCCGGCGGTCCCCCCCCGGTAACGGTGGAGCAATTCCCCATCCTCTCTCATATGGGTGAGGAGGAACCCGGCGGCCCGCTCGGCGATCACCGTGTACTTGGACCGGTCGAGGGCTCGTCCGGCTTTCGCGATCGCGGCGATCATAAGACCGTTCCAGTCGGTCAGAATTTTGTCATCCTTGTGCGGGTGGATGCGTTTCTCGCGCGCGTCAAAGAGCACGGTGCGTATACGATCGAGACGCTCGCGTAGCTCCTCTTCGCTCACGCCACGATCCACTGCCACCGCGGCAAGCGGGCGGCGCAAAAACAGGATGTTGCCCCCCGGCACGTCTTCGGCGAAATTGCCCGACGGATCGGTACCGTAGACGTCGGCGATCAGGCTGGCATCCGCATCATCCAGGACGCCACGGATCTCGTCTTCGGTCCACAGATAGAACTTACCCTCCACACCCTCGCTGTCCGCATCCTCCGCGGAGTAGAACCCCCCCCCCTCGTCCGTCATGCCACGCACGACATAGGCAATGATCTCATCCACGATTCGCTTGTAGCTTTCCTTGCCGGTCGCCTGATAGGCCTCTGTGTAGGCCATGACCAGAAGCGCCTGGTCGTAGAGCATCTTTTCGAAGTGCGGCGCAAACCAATTCACATCGGTCGAGTACCGGTGAAACCCGTACCCGACATGGTCGTAGATCCCGCCTGCCGCCATCGCATCGAGTGTTTTCTCGACCATTTCGAGCGCGCGCTCCTTACCCGATCGCTTCCAGTAGCGGAGAAGGAAGAGCATGTTGTGCGGTGTGGGAAACTTGGGCGCCGCGCCAAAACCACCGCGCGTCGGATCGAACCTCTGGATGAGCTGGTCGTACGCCATATCCAGCGCCGGCAGCCCCAGATCCTCCTCGCCTCTCTGGTCCGCGATAAAATTCCGAAGTTGATCCGTTGTGTTCAACGACGCGTTGACCACTTCCATCCGCTGTGTGTCCCACGCGCTCTTGATCTGGGTGATAAAGTTCTCCATACCGATCATACCGTACCGGCTGTCGCGTGGAATATACGTCCCCGCCCAGAAGGGGTGCCTGTCAGGTGTAAGGACGACGGTCAGAGGCCAACCACCCTTGCCGGTCATCATCTGGCACACCATCATATAGATGTTATCGATATCCGGGCGCTCTTCCCGGTCGACCTTAATACTGATAAAGGCGTCGTTCATCAGGGCGGCGATCTCCGGATCCTCGAACGACTCGTGCTCCATCACGTGACACCAGTGGCAGGTGGAATACCCGATCGACAGAAAAACCGGCTTGTCTTCGGCCTTTGCCTTTTCGAATGCCTCGTCTCCCCAGGGAAACCAGTCCACCGGGTTGTCCGCGTGCTGCAACAGGTACGGGCTCTGCTCGAGTGCCAGTCGATTCTGGCCCTTCGGTATCTTCTTGCCTTTTGCCATTCTTGACTCTTTCGACTCGTCGGTAGACTCCGAGCTTTTCGAACACCCGGAGACCAGGACTGTCCCGATGCCTAAGGAGGCAACGAGGCATATAGCTACTATTTTGTTGATCATGTGCATGGTCTTTGTTACGCGGGCGGGTCTATTCCACCTGCCGGATGACTCCGCAGGCGATGCGTGGGCCGTCACGGTCATGATCGATGCGAATTTCATCGGACTCCTTCCAGAAAGTAGTACCGAATTATAACTGTCACCCCCTGCCGGCACAACGGGAAACCCGTCGATGAGAGGTTGCTACGCGGGCCTTAGGACCGTCGGGTGGCCGGCCCGACTGCCAACGGCTGTCACTTATGCATGTAGGTTTGTCGGATATGACGAAGCGTATCCGGATGTGCCTTGTAGGGCGAGACCGGCGCTTCGGGCGCCGTCTGCTGGTGGCTTTCAAAGAACGGGGTTCTTCCAAGCTTCTGGTTATACGCGCCGACCATGAGGGTTTCCAGATTGATAACATCCTCGATGTTATACGCCATCAGCGTCTCGAGAGCGTGCTCGTCGCCACTCCTCACATACTCGTTCCACAGGAGGACTGCATAATAACCATCAACGCCATCCAGGCTGCCACGGTCGATACCGAACTGTTTCTCGCACATCTTTAGCCCGCCCATATAACCGAGGCTGTTCAACACGTATCGCAGATCGATGTGGGCCACGTCGAAACGCACACCGAGACTTTGCTCGATAACGGGCACATCAAAACACTTGCCGTTATAGGTGACGAGCAGTTTGTACTTCTCGATGTCGTCCTTGAACTCATCAAGATTGCGCCCCTGCACATAACAGCGTATGTCCCGGCCATCGTAGACCGCGATGCACGTAATGGCGTTTCCACCGGCCCGGAGACCTGTCGTCTCGATGTCGAGATAGGCGACGGAATCGCGGAATTCGGGGAACATCCGCCAATGCTCATCGCTCGGCAGGGACTCCGCAAAAAAAGGAGCGTTCTGACTCTCGAGTTCGTAGAGGGACTCCTCGATATGGCGGCTTAAGCCGGAGAACCGTCTTCCGGTCAGCGCCGATGAATAACCGTTGAGCACCTTGTCCCACGAATTGACGCCGAGCGACCAGAGCCGGCGTTCGTAGACGGCACCGATCCCGGGAACGTGGCAGAACGAGTTCTTGAGCATGTCAGATGCAACTTTCGGCTATTTCTGAACCGACCCCGGGGAGTCGATCTGTGCGATGCGTCGCTCGTGCCGCCCACCCTCAAACGGGGTCTCGAGCCAGATTCGGACGATCTCGAGTGCGGTCTCGATGCTGATCAGTCGCTGACCCAGTGAAATCATGTTGGCGTCGTTGTGCTCACGAGCCAGCTTCGCCGTGTCGGCACTCCAGCAGAGCGCACAGCGAACCCCGCTAATCCGGTTCGCCACCATCGCTTCGCCATTCCCCGACCCGCCGACCACAATCCCGCGCTCGTACTCACCGGTGGCCACCGCCTCGGCCACAGGTCGAATAAAGAGCGGGTAGTCGACCGATTCGTTTGAGTCAGTCCCGAAGTCGCGAACCTCGTGGCCCTGCTCTTCCAGATAGTGTTTGATCTGCTCTTTGTACTCGAATCCTGCATGGTCTGTTCCGATCGCAATTCTCATGTTCGCATATCCTCGCCGCTTATGTAACGCATGGTTGCGTACCAGATAGACACGATTTCGAGTTTCTTGCCAAGAAATATTTTGTTCCCGCTATATCTTTCTGCCCGACGCCCCCTCGACATGCACCACGTACGGGTTGCGTTGCGCCGTGGGGAGAACCACCATATCGGCAACGTTGACGTGCCTGGGCGTGTTGACAACGTAGAAGACGGCATCGGCAATATCATCTCCGCACAGCGGCTCAAACCCCTCGTAGACGGATTTCGCTCGCTCCTTGTCACCGTGAAACCGTACCTCGGAGAACTCGGTCTCCGTCGCGCCGGGATCGATGCTCGACACCTTGATGCTCGTCCCGACCAGATCGATGCTCATCGCCTCGTTCAATGCACGCACGGCGAACTTCGTTGCGTTATAGACATTGCCCCCCGGGTAGACAACGTGCCCGGCAATGCTGCCGATATTGACGATGTGCCCCTCGTCGCGGGCGACCATCATCGGTACGATACACCGCGATACGTTGAGCAGCCCCTTGATGTTGGTGTCGATCATCTCGTCCCAGTCGTCTTGCTGCGCTTCGAAGAACTTGCACATACCACGAGACAGACCGGCATTATTCACCAGTATGTCCGGGACCAACTGCTTTTTCTGCAAACCCTCACAAAACGAGTTCACACCATCCCGGTCGCGCACATCGACCTTCTCCACATGAATCGAGACATCGTGCTCTCGCTCGAGTATTCTCTTGAACCGAACGAGACGATCGACGCGCCTCGCAATCAGAACCAAGTTGGCGCCGCCCGCGGCAAAACGCTTCGCGCAGGCTTCGCCGATACCTGCACTGGCGCCCGTGATCAACGCCAGTTTCCCTTCGATTCTACTCATGAGATAGTCCTCTGATGATGGAAACGTGCGGGGTCCTCGGTGCCCCGCGTCAACCCTACACAGGTACCTCTGCCAGCTTCAAGAGAACATTCCTGTCGAGATGATGTCCCCCATCGAAGCGGACGAGATCATAATCGCGGCCCTCGAGTCTCGCCTCGAGTCCCGCTACGCGCTCCGGCGTGGCCAGGGTGTCACTGCTGCCAACGACGATCGAGATCTTCATACGCCCGAACGGAGTATCGCGCCGAGTGAGGTCAACATCCGGAGGACAGAACCCCGCCCACAACACGAGGTGATCCGCCCGCACCCGCCCACGATCGATCCACCGGCACGCCGTGTCCGCCCCCTGCGAAAAACCGAGCACACGAACATTTGCCTTCGCTCTGTCGATGCCTTCGAAAACGCGGTCGTAGAGTGTATCGAGATAGCCGACGTAGTCTCCGATCTCGCTCTCACGATCCTCTCGCGTCATCCAGGATGCGGCCGTCGACACGTCGGGGCCGTGCAGCCGCTGTGCATCGCTTAGATAGAATCGTGACAGCGCCTCGGGAACCACAACGAGGTTTTGATTGGCACCGAGGACGGAACATTCGCGGGCGACCGGCTCGGCAAGCTGGCCGTAACCATGCAGGACAAACCACACCGTGGGTGGGTCTGTCGAGTTGCCCGATGTGATGTAGCGCGCGGTTCTCGTGACACTCAGATGATGTTGCTCCATGATGCGAAGCTCTCGAGCAATGGCACTCTGTCAACGGCGGCGGGGTCGCCGCCCCAATGAATTTCCGTGATGATAGCGCGTTACGGGAGCCCAGATGAAGCAGGATATCTCCCTGGTAGCGGGCGTTGCCGGTTGGACGTCGCCAAATCCCGGGGAGGGCGTTCAGAGTATGAGCGAGTGTATTGACTGCGATTTCGTCGGTGGAAATGGGCTCACGGCCGTCCCGGCACCCGGGTGTCTCTACCCCGCCCGTTCGAGCCGTTCGGGCCCCTGACGGGTCTTCGGTGAGGCCTCCGGGCGACCCTGCCGAATGTCCCGTTGGACACCGTCTCGATATACCGCGCCGCGCCGAGCACCGGACGAGCCACAATTGGCCTGGTTCTCTCGTGCTCCATAACCCCGGCAGCTTCACGCAGAATGTCCAGCATCTCGAGGGCCAGCTTCTTGCGATCGTAGTCCTGTGCAAGCCTCGCGCACCCTTCCTTCAGCTCGCGATACCGCTCCCTGTCGTCCCTGAGATCCTTCAGCTTTGTGATAAAGTCCTCTTCGTCCTCGGGCACGAAGCACGCACCCGCTTTGTACCTCGTCACCAGCCTCTTCGCCTCGCCATCCACTCCAAGCAGAATCGGTTTGCGCATCGCGGCCGACTCAAAGATCTTCGAGGGAATCACTGATTTGAACGTCTCCGCTCTTCGCAGCGGTATGAGGGCGGCGTCGATGATCGACAGATACTCGGGCACCATATCCTTTGGAACCGAGTCCAGGAACAGCACATTATCGAGCTTCAAATCCTTCGACAGCGCTTCGACTTCCCGTTTTCTCGCCCCGTCACCGACAAAAAGAAAGAAGAAACTCGGATCGTTGATTCTCGATATGGCCTTGATGATAAATTCGAGACGATGTGCCATGCCGATCGTGCCGACGTAACCGACAACGAACTGACCGTTGATCCCGAGCTGATTCATCAGCTCACGGTTCTTCGGCTGCGGTGTGTAGTGCTCGAGATTGCTTCCATTCGTGACGACCTTGATCTTGCTTGCCTCGATGCCGCGCTCGATGAGGTTGCTCTTGAACGAGTGTGTGTTGGGAACAACCACCGTGGCCCGGCGGTAGAGAGACAATTCGAGCTTCTCGAGCAGATTGAGCCCCAAACTGCGTTTGACGGCGCCGACCGAGTGGATCGAGTCCGGCCACAAGTCCCTCAGCTCGAAAACCCAGGGCTTGCGCTTGAAGAGCGACAGCAGATAGCCCGATACGGCGCTGAAAAACTGGGGTGATGTCGCGACGATCAGATCCGTTTTCCGGAAGAGGCCGGCGAGAACCGACGCCATACCAAAGCTCACGTAATCCAGTGTCCTGCGGAAGATCCCGCGGTTGGGAGCCATGTAGGTCCAGACACGGATCACCTCGATCCCATCCATCATCTCTTTCTGTATCAATCGGTTACGGAACCCAGGGAATATCTTGCCGTTGGGAAAGTTCGGGAAGCAGGTGATTACCGTCACCTGCGCGCCCTTTCTGACCCACTCCAGGCAATGCTCATAGGTACGGGTCGCCGGAGCGTTGACCTCAGGTGGGAAATTATCGGAAACAAACAGGATTCTCATCGATACGCCTTACCTGCTCGGGCCTCCGAGCCCCGCTAGAGGGTCTGCATCGCAACTGTGGCTTGTCAAGATAATCCTGTGCTCTTTTGCACGGCCCGCGCCCGGGATAACGGGTCAGAACCCGTCCGGCCGCAGACTGCAAAACGAAGAATGAAGGGGGAAAAGGGTGGAGAGCCCACAAAAAGGCGACAGCACCCAATCAGCGAATTGCCACAAGCAACCATTGTTCTCCCCGTGGAGTGCAAAAAACGTGTCAAAAATCTGTCCACGTCACTCAAGACGCGGATACGGGAAAAAAACTACGCTGTAGCAATTTGGGAGACAGTCCACAGGGGCAGCTTTACTTACATACCTTCGCCCCCGAGACCTGACCCTCCTTGGGCTGATGTGCTGTCGAATCGTGCTGCGTACCAAGTACCAAGTGAAAAGGATTATAGCACAAACCCGCGGATTTTCCAGCAAAATCGGCAACAAAAAGGCACTTTGATACGCTATTCGCCCTCCGCATGGCGTATGAGGGCTCCTGGGCCGCAAACGGGCATGCGCTCCCGGCCGGACCGACACTATAACCCACTGTATCATATATGCTTATATCGCCAGACCGCCGTCTACCCACCCGGTGCTCACGAGATGGTCGATAATCAACCGCCCCCGGTGACCCCACATGGGGTGACGCTCTTCCGACAACTCGTCGGCCAGTGCCTCGGCTTCCTCGGCGGGGGTGCCCCCGGACGAAGCGGCCCGTGAACAGACCTCGAGGCAACGCTGAAACACGCCGAACGGAGCATCGTGGTCGAGGTGTGACTCGATGGCGGGATCGCCATCGATGATGCCGTACTGCTCGTTCGAGCAGTTGACGATTCCCATGCGGTTGGCGAGAAAGTCCGGCACATACAGAATGTCCGCCTCTTGCAGCGACCGCGCGTCGCGTGGTGACAACTCGAGCTGGTTGTTTGCCGCTCCGCATACCACACGCGCATTCAAAAGAGGAATTGTCTGCGGGTTTAGTATCGCACCCACTGCATTGGGCGCGAAGATGTCACACGCTTCCGAGAATATCGACACGTCGTCGAGTGAAACGACGCGTGTGTCCAACCGCGCGTCGTCATAGCGATCGCTTACCGCCTGGACCGCGGCGAGCTCGATATCGGTGCCGACAATCCTGTCCACTCCCCCCTCGAGCAGCTCACCGATCATATGGAAAGACACATTCCCGAGACCCTGCATGGCAACCGTTTTGTTCTTTAGTGTGCCGAACTCGAGGTGCTGCAACGCCGCCTCCATTGCGGCGACAACCCCACGCGCCGTCGGGATACTTGGGTTGCCGCTACCACCAAACTCACGGGGAATACAAGTCGTATAGCGTGTCGTGCGGAACACCCACGCCATATCCTCAGGGCTGGTACCTGCGTCCTCCGCCGTAATGTAGCAGCCGTGAAGGCTCGAAACAAACCGACCGTAGTCACGGTATACCGCCGCACGAATATCGGGATCGCGGTGGTCCATCGACTCGCGGCGGGCAACGACCCCTTTGCCACCTCCCCACCAGATGCCTGCGAGGGCGTTCTTGTGCCCCATTCCTCGGCTCAGGCGTAACCCGTCACGGATGTAGTCCTTTACCATCGGGTAACGCCAATAGCGTACGCCCCCCGCGGACTGCCCGCGTTTTGTCCGATGGACAAAGGCACCGAGCATGTGGTTGCTCTCGGAACCGATCTCGAAGAAACACCCTTCGTGCGCGTAGTAGTTGTCATCGGCGCCCATCGCGTCCGCGAGCGGTTGCAGCGATGCGTGGCTCGGTCTGACAACACCATCCCGGGGGTCTGTGATCACGAACGCGCGAGAGAGACCCTCCGACTCGAGCACGCCTATAAGCTCGTCAACCGTTGAATTCCAGATATCCACTTCGCCTCCTACCGGATTGCGGTCACCCACGACGCGATCGCCTGTACGATTTCCTCCATCACATCCGCGGGATCGCGCCCCGACCGCTTCAGTACCTTAAATGAATGATCGCCGCCGTCGACGACGTGCAGTGTAGTCTTTTTCTTCAGCCGCGTGCAAACGTCCGTGATGTGGTCGAGATCAGCCAGACTGTCTCTCGTTCCCTGGACGAACAGCATGGGCACACCGACATCACTCAGATGGTCCGCCCGCTCGCTGCCGACCCGACCGGGCGCGTGGAGCGGAAATCCCAGAAACACAAGCCCCCTCACATTGGGCAGAGGATCCTGTGAGGCTGCGAGGGATGTCATGCGGCCGCCCATCGACTTGCCGCCTGCGAAGAGCGGCAGCCGCGGCGCCTTTTTGCGGGCCGTCTCGACCGCCGCGCGAACCGTTTGCTGGAGTACCCGTGGTGTGTCGGGGCGCCGCCGCCCCTGCGTCATGTACGGAAACTCGTACCGAAACGTCGCGATCCTGGCCGCTGCAAGGCGCTCCGACACCTCTTCGAGAAACACGTGCCGCATACCGGCCCCAGCTCCGTGGGCCAGAACATAGAGGGCCCGCGCGCGCCTCGGCTTATTGAGCACCCCATCGATCGATGTCATCGTTGATTTCGCCTCTGTCACATGTGAGAATCGCAGCGGGGAGTCGCAACGAGAATTGTAAACGGACGGCGTTATGGCGGAACACTTCGGCAAAGCAATCATACTAACCGGTGTCATACTCATCGTCGTCGGCCTGGCCGTGACACTCTGGGATCGGATTCCGCTTCTTGGCAAGCTTCCGGGTGACATCCACCTGAAGAGAGGGAACTTCCATTTCTACTTCCCCCTGATGACGTCCATTATGCTGAGTGCCGTGTTGACGTTCGTGCTCTGGATCGTCGGTCACCTTACCCGCAGATGATCACCCGACGTTGGTCCGGTCGACGTGCAGCAGGGGCCGCCGCTCGCCCGGCGACCCTTACGGTTTCAGGTAGATCTCACCGCCGGCCTTCTTGAATTCCTCCGACTTCTCCTCCATGCCCTCCGCAATCACCTGTTTCGTATCCACGCCGTGGGATGTCGCGTAGTCACGAAGCTGCTGGGTCAGCTCCATCGCGCAGAACTTGGGGCCGCACATTGAGCAAAAGTGGGCCACCTTCGCCCCCCCCGATGGAAGCGTCTCGTCATGGAATTCCCTGGCTGTCACCGGGTCCAGCGACAGGTTGAAATGATCGTCCCACCGGAACTCGAATCTCGCCTTGCTGAGCGCGTCGTCCCACTCCTGTGCTCCCGGATGTTTCTTGGCCAGGTCCGCCGCGTGCGCGGCAATCCGGTACGCAATCACACCCGCCTTGACGTCTTCCCTGTCCGGCAAACCCAGATGCTCCTTTGGCGTGACGTAACAGAGCAGCGCTGTACCGTACCATCCGATCATCGCCGCGCCGATACCGCTCGTAATGTGGTCATAGCCCGGCGCGATGTCAGTCGTCAACGGCCCCAGCGTGTAGAACGGCGCCTCGTGACACCAGTCGAGCTGCTTGTCCATGTTTTCCTTTATCAAATGCATCGGCACGTGTCCCGGCCCCTCGCACATCACCTGGACGTCGTGACCCCAGGCAATCTTCGTCAACTCGCCCTGTATCTTGAGCTCGCCGAACTGCGCCGCATCGTTGGCATCGGCGATGCTGCCAGGCCGCAACCCGTCACCGAGCGAGAACGCGACGTCGTAGGCCTTCATGATCTCGCAGATCTCGTTGAACCGCGTATATGTAAAGTTCTCTTCGTGGTGGGCGAGACACCATTTCGCCATGATCGATCCACCGCGTGACACGATCCCCGTAAGCCGCCCCGCTGTCATTGGAATAAACGGCAGCAGCATCCCCGCGTGCACGGTGAAGTAATCCACACCCTGCTCCGCCTGCTCGACGAGCGTGTCGCGATAGACCTCCCATGTGAGATCTTCTGGCACGCCGCCGACCGTCTCGAGGGCCTGGTAGATCGGCACCGTACCGATCGGGACGGGTGCGTTGCGGATGATCCACTCGCGGGTCTGATGGATATCCTCTCCGGTCGAGAGATCCATCACGGTGTCGCTGCCCCACAGCGTCGCCCAGCGCATCTTCTCCACTTCTTCTTCGATCGAGGATTTTACGGCCGAGTTACCTATATTCGCGTTTATCTTGACCTTGAAATTGCGGCCGATGACCATCGGCTCCAACTCCGGATGGTTTATGTTGGCGGGTATGATCGCGCGCCCCCTGCCAATCTCGTCACGGACGAACTCGGGGTCCATCCCCTCGCGGATGGCGGCGAACTCCATCTCCGGTGTGATCTCGCCGCGTTTCGCATAGTGCATCTGCGTCACGGCGCCCCGGCCCCGAAGCCGTTTCCTTCGGAGTGACTCCGGGGTCGACTCTCTATCGGCAAGAGAATCACCAACAACATCGATGTCTCTCCGTGCGATCCATTCGCCCCGAAGCGCGGGCAGACCATCGCGCGGCTCGATGTTCTGCGGGCCACTTGTGTCGTAGACGCGAAGCGGTGGTTCTCCACCCGTGAGCACTATTTCGCGCACGGGCACACGCATGCCATGTGGCCCGGCCACATAGACCCGTTTCGAGCTCGGATACGCCGTCTCGAAATCAGAGCGCGCCGGCTGCGCCCCCCGTGAGTCATTGGATGAGGGTGGCATGGATGACCTCCTTCGCTCGGGTGTCTGTCGCTCCTTGCGGACCGAAAAACTCGGGTGTCTGTCGCTCCTTGCGGACTGCAAAAAAAGACCGCCCCACGGACCGGGCGGCGTCGAAAAGGGACCCTGAAGAAGCGGGTCTCAAACTCGTAATGTCGCACCGCCATCCCTCCGCCGGTATTAGCCGGATCAGGTTCCAAGGGTATTATCTCAATCCCGCTGCGAGCGAGATACCCCTGGCGGTCGAACTTATACTAATGTGCGATCACAGCAACTGTCAATCTCAAAGAGGAGTATTCACAACATAGCTCAGCCACCAGTAGTGCTCCCTCCGATCGATCACGATATCGCGGGCGTGCGGCTCCAGTATCTCGCGGAGCTCCTGCGACTCGAAGTAGTTCTTTATGATCCGGTGTTTCGACCCATCGCTCAGCTCGCGCAGTTTGAACGTGTCCTCGCTGTCCGTTACCTGCACGAACTCTCCGCCGTATCCGGGTGTGTTCAGGTTGTCGATCATAAATACGGCGGCACGTGATTGCAGACGTTTATGAAATTGCCGAAGGAACGCGTGAAGTTTCGATTTGGGAACGTGTGAGATCCAGAAATTGGCGATCGCCGCATCGAAGTGACCGGCCACATCATCCAACTGATAGGCATCGGCAACGACGAACCGGATATTCGCGTTTGTGTACGGCCTGTGCTTCGCCACATCGATCATCTCCGTGCTGAGATCCGTGGCTACAACGTCGGTGGCCACTCCGGAAGCGATTTCCGTCCAGTAGCCGGTACCACATGCAATCTCCAGAACGTGCTTGCCGGCGACCACTTCTTTCATGCGCGCGGCGGCGACGGCGAGCTCGGGCTGACGGAGCGGGTCGTCGCGCGTGTAGATCTCATCGTACTCGTGCGCCCGCAGCCGGTAGTACTCTTCGAGTTCCTTGATCTTGTCGTCGATGCTCATGCTTTCAGGCCCGCTAGCCCTCTCCCGCTTTGAGCTCCCAGAGCACGTTCACGATGACCCACCTGTCATTCCATTTGTCGAGGTGCATATAATCGATCCATCCCGACATCGTCACGCGAACGCAACGACGACAGCAAACAACACCACAACGACTCTTTTCACAATACTCCTCCTTCAATGTTCGCGAGGGGGACGGCGAACGCCCTCACTTCATGACTCACTCGCGCTAATGGCTCAATTGGAGCGCTCGATCGTAATGTCCGTTCGAGCGCTCGCCGTCCCCCTATCAAAGCGAGGGCGCGAGTGAGGTCTTCCGTAGGATCCCTTCGCGGGAACCCTCTTTCAGAGGACAGGCGAGGGAGGATCCACCGCGGCGGCGCCGAAGGCGCCGCGCTGGAGCGCGAAGCGTCAGCGAGCGCGGCGCGGTTAGCCAAGCGAAGTGGAGCGAGGGTCCCTAGGAAGAGCCTCGCTCGTGCCCTACACAAGCTCCCTACTTGAACGGCGGCTGGACGACGCCGTTTTCAGTGATGAACGCCGTGATCAGCTCGTGAGGCGTGACATCGAACGCGGGGTTGTAGGCGCCCGCGCTCTTGGGTGCCGTGCCGGTGCCCGCAAAGTTCTTCACTTCGTCGGCTGAGCGTTCCTCGATCGGAATCGCATCGCCGTCCGGCACCGACGTGTCGATGGTGCTCGAGGGTGCAGCAACGTAGAACGGAACACCATATCTCTTGGCAACGATGGCCGCATTGAGCGTTCCGATTTTGTTCGCCGTATCACCGTTGGCGGCGATTCGATCGGCGCCGACGATCACACAGGCGACATCACACCGGCTCATCAGTGACGCAGCTGCGCCGTCGCACAGAACGCTCACCGGGACGCCGCGTTGTTCGCATTCCCATGCGGTCAGGCGCGCGCCCTGGAGGAGCGGTCGCGTCTCATCGGCGTACACGTGCAGCTTCTTGCCGGAGTCCGCCGCGGTGAACACGACCCCCAGCGCCGTACCAAAACCGCTCGTTGCCAGGCCACCGGTGTTGCAGTGGGTCAGCACTCGATCGCCGTCGTTGAGGAGCTCGGCGCCGTGGCGGCCAAGGGCGCGGCACATCTCCAGATCTTCGTCATAGATTGCGAGGGCCTCCGCTTGCAGCGCACGCAGCAACTCGGGTGGCGATCCCCATTCTCCGTCGTACACTGCCTTCATCCGGTCGATCGCCCAGGCGAGATTCACGGCCGTCGGCCGGGTCGCCGCGATTCGCCGGCCCGCACCGTCGAGGTAGCGCTGAACGGCCTCGACCGTGGCGATCGGCGAGAACGCTTCGAAATTCGCGTCCCTCCCGTCGAAGTAGTAGTTGTCGTGTTCACGCCATTTCTCCTCGACGGCGAGAAGCAAACCATAGGCGCCGGCAACACCAAGTGCCGGCGCACCGCGTATGCGCAACGCCTGGATCGCCTCGCACAGTTCATCAATTTTTGTGATACGCAGGATCTTGTACTCTGCAGGGAGAAGGGTTTGATCGATCATTTCAATCGCACCCTTTTTGAAGACAATCGTTGGCAGTGCATCCATGATTATGCCGCGGCTTTCTTGAGGAGGTGAAAAAGAAGCGCTACAGGAAGCCCAACCACGTTGTAGTAACAACCGTCAATCGACTCGACGAGCGCCGCGCCGAGACCTTGTACGCCGTACGAACCGGCCTTGTCACGCCCCTCACCGGAGTTCACGTACCGGGTGATTTCGTCGTCGGTGAGGCTGCAGAAACGAACCTCGGTCGTTTCGCTCGCGGTCAATTCGAGACCGTCCGACAGACGCCTCAACGCCAGTCCGGTAACAACGGTGTGCGTCCGCCCGCTCAGCGATCGCAAAAAACGACGCGCCTCGTCATCGCTCCCCGGTTTCCCCAGCGCCACACCATCCTGAATCACCACGGTGTCGGCGCCGATGCAAAGCGCCTCCGAGCGGCGGTTGGCCACATGGTCCGCCTTGAGCCGCGCACACTCGACCGGTCGCTTGAACGGATCAGACGACGACGCACTGTCCTCGACATCGTCCGCCGCCGGAACCACCTCGAATTCGAAATCCAGACCCCGGAGGATATCGATTCGTCTCTGCGAGCGCGACGCCAGAACCAGGTCGCGCTGAGCCGCCGCGGGAAGAATCGGGTTCATGCCGATTCTTTCTCCAAAATCACCGTGACGGGACCATCGTTGACAAGATCGACCGCCATGTGTTGCTGAAACGCGCCGGTCTTGACCTCACACGGCGCCTCCTCGCGGAGGATTTCCAGAAATCGCTCGTGGAGGACCTCGGCCTGGTCCGCGCGCGCGCTTCTCTCGAAGCTCGGCCGCTTGCCCTTGGTGCAGTCTCCGTAGAGCGTGAACTGCGACACAACGAGCAGCTCGCCTTCAACCGCGGAGAGATCCCGATTCATTTTGCCGTCGGCATCCTCGAACAGCCGCAGGCTTGCCATCTTTCTTGCCATCCACTGCAGTACCTCCTCGCTGTCCGTCTTGCTAAACGCTACCAGGGCGAGGAAGCCCCTGCCAATGCTGGCGACTCGATCGTCGGCAACGCTGACCGACGCGTTCTTGACCCGCTGCAACACGATACGCATCGTCTAGTCCTCACATTCACGTATGTCCAGCACCCGAATTTCTGCGTAGTGCCGGTTCAAATAGTAACCCTCTGCCAAAGTGGCCGCTAGATCCACCGTCTTTCCATGAAGATCGCCCGCGGTGGTCGAGCGGCTCGTCCAACCAAAACTGATTCCTTCCGCTGTCGCCCCGCTCTTGTCGCTCACGAAGAGTTTGAGATGTTTGCCACCCACCATCCGTGTCTGCTGCATGATCGTCACGTTGGGAATCCGCCACACCGGATTGCGGTTGCCCATTCCGAACGGCTCACACCTGCCGAGGAAATCGAGCATTTCCATCGAGCATTCCGTAATCGTAAGCTCCCCATCGATCGCGAGCACGGGTTGTGTGGGAAGCGATGCCGTCGCCTCTTTGAGATTACTCGACAGATCCTCGGTGAACCGGGCGATCCGTGACGGTTTGATGCTAAACCCAACCGCTTGTGCGTGGCCGCCGAACTTCTCGAGATGCGAACTGCAGCGGTCGAGTTGTTCCTTGAGGTGAACACCGGGGACGCTTCGTCCCGACCCCTTCCCCATTCCCCCGGCGAGGCTGATGAGCAACGCGGGGCGCCCGAATTCCTCGACCACCCGCGCAGCGGCAATACCCAGGACCCCCTCATCCCAGTCCTTGCCGACGAGGATAAACCCACCGCGATCCCGCCAGTCACCCGCCGTCTGTATGCGCTCGATGACCTCGTCTTTCAACTTGTCCGTCATCTCGCGCCGGCGTTCGTTGTCGCTCTCGAGCCTGGCAGCGAGCCGCGCTGAGCGAGCCATATCCGTTTCGCAGAGCATCTCCAGGGCGGGCTTTGGATTTGCGATTCGGCCGGGGGCATTGATCCGCGGCGCGAGCACAAAACCGATGTGCCCCGACCCGACGGTCCGGGTGTCCAGACGGGCGACGTTCTTGAGGGCCTTGATGCCCGGGCGAGGGTTCTCGTTGATCTGTTCCAGCCCTTCGCGCACGAGCCGCCTGTTTTCTCCGACGAGCGGTGCCATATCGGCAACCGTTGCGAGGGCGAAGAAATCGAGCAGACTGTCCGCAGCAACCGGTCCTTTGACGCCTGCTGTCTCCAGCGCTTTTGTGAGTTTGTACGCGACACCGGCTCCGCAAAGACCTCGAAACGGATAGGTCTCGCCTTCCCGGACGGGGTTTAGCAGAACCCCGCCAACACGACCGTCAACCGGCAGCTCGTGGTGATCGCAAATCACGACTCGCACATCCGCGGCCTCGAGGCGGGCCACCGCTTCCACATCCGATGTCCCGCAGTCCACAGCGATAAAAAGACCTATTCGATTGTCTATCGCCCAGTCAACCGACCGCGACGCGATCCCATAACCGTCTTTCCGGCGGTCCGGAACAAAACGAAAGACATGCGGCACGAGAGTGTGCAGATACTCGAAGAGAAGCGCGGTACCGCAGATTCCGTCGACGTCGTAGTCGCCATGAATCAGGATCCGGTGCTTTGCCTCGATCGACTCCCGAATCGACGACACAGCCAGTTCCATATGTTCGAATAGAAACGGATCCCCGGTCTGGGTATCTTGCGGTTGCAGATACGTCTCGACAGCTTCCACGTTGTCGAACGAGCGCGCCGCCAGAAACTGAGCAGCCGCAGGCGGAATATCGAAGTGCTCGGAAAACAAGCGCACCGTACCGGGCTCGATCGGGCCATTATCTTGCCAGATGTACTTGTTCAAAGGAGGGACCACACCACCACAACCTCGAAGACTGCGAAAAGAACGGCACAACTCGCTGCAGGGATACCACGCCGGGTTCGGGAGAAGTCGAGCAGGCCGTAAGCCGAGTTCTGTTCCCTGAAATCAGGGTGACGATCATTTGTCTGGGATGCCTGTTACCAGACACCTCATGCGACCAACCCGAGAGTCAAGCGAAGCGAGGCGTCTTCTTCTCTCCTATTTGGTCTTTCACCGGGTGGGGTTTACCGAGCCGCCGCTGTCATCAGCAGCGCTGGTGAGCTCTTACCTCACCTTTTCACCCTTACCGTCCGCGTCTCCGCGGAGTTGGCGGTGTTTTTTCTGTGGCACTTTCCTTGGAATCACTTCCACTGGGCGTTACCCAGCACCCTGCCTCGCGGAGCTCGGACTTTCCTCAAGCGCCTTGCGGCGCCCGCGACCGCCTGTCCTGCTCGACTTCCACGTATCCCGCTTCAAGATACACGGATTGGGCGGCCGTTGCAAGTCGAGGATGGCATGAGTTGTCGGGCTGATATCGCCGCGAGCGGCCGTCTGATTACGAGGTGTTCTTGCCGTCCAGCTCCGCATTCGCGAGTTTGTCCGCGGCCTTCGTTTGCTCGCGCGGCACGTGCATGATCTCGAACCGATTGAATGACTTGATCAGTCCTTTGGCCCTCTCGGCAAGCGGTTTGAGTGAGGCGTGCTTGATCTTGTATTCCCCCCTGAGCTGCTTGACAACCAGCTCGCTATCGAGCTTCAAGACGAGCTCTGAAGCACCCAGCGTCTGCGCGAGTTCCAACGCCAGGATAACGCCCTCGTACTCGGCGACATTGTTCGTCGCGACACCGAGCCGCTGGGCACGTCTCACCAGCTCTTCGCCATCGGCGTCAGCGATGATGGTGGCACAGGCGGCCTCGCCGGGGTTGCCCCTCGATGCGCCGTCACAAACGGCGGTCAAACGGAGGCCCTTGCCGGCTTTGGCTCGCCGCGGCGCGGGAGTCTGCTGGGTCAGGTAGGTTTTAATCGACTCGAGAAAACGATCGGTCGTTTCGCGATCCAACCCGGCCGATTTGGCAGCGGTCTCCAAATCGGCGCCCCGCTGCAACTCATCGATCACCCTGCGCAGCTTCGCAGCGATCGCGGGGCCGTCCGGGCTACGCAACATAGTAGATAAGAATTCTCCCACAGGCCTCACAGAGAATGATCCTCTCGTTTCTCTTGACCTCCACAGCCGACTGCGGCGGAATCCGGGTGAAGCACCCCTGACAGGTTTCGTCGACGATGTGCGTGACCGCAAAATCGTGGAGTTTCGCGAGGATCCGATCGTATTTCGATTTGAGACGCGGGTCCAGTTCCGCCAGGATCTTTGGCTTTTCGGACTCCAGCTTCTGAACATCGGCTTCCAACGACTTGATCCGATCCTCGAGCTGGGATTGCTGCTGCTCAAGCCCCGCTCGCTGCTTCTTACCAACCTCGAGAAGCGAATTGCTTTGCTCCTCCTCTTGATCGAACTCGTCCATAAGAACCAGAAGCCTCTCCTCTTTGGCCTCGGTGTCCTTTTCTATGTGCTCGATCTCGTGCAGCATCGCAGTGTATTCCTTGTTGGTCTTGACCTCCATCAGCTGGACCTGGAACCTCTTCACCTTTTCGGCATTGTCGTCGAGCTCTTGTTCGAGGACACGGCGTTCCTTCGCCATCTCTTCGACATTTCCTTTGGACTCTTTCTCCTTGGCTTCGATCTCCTCGAGCGACTTTGCGATTTTGTCGACCTGCCGGGGCAACGCGCTGAGTTCTAATCGCTTCGCATGCAACGACGCATCGATCTTCGCTATCGATACCAGCACAAAAAGATCGCGATGTACTTCTGCCATATCCAAGTTTACTCCAAAAAAAAGAGCCTCTCGGTTTAGAGAAGCTCGTGAGATTGCGCCTCACGCATGACCGCGGCGCGGCATGACTTCCGCGGCAAGAAAAGTTCGGACTCTGAAAAGAAACTCATGCATGGGCCTGGCTCACTTTCGTTAGCTGCTGCGACGTATCAAGGATATACAAGTTACGGGATAACTCGGCCCGGGTCAAGGGCCAAGTGCGCGACGTCGACCGAGGCGCAGGCGTATCGGTTGCCACGCGACCAATTATGCTCTAGCATACCCGCGGGAGAGTCGAACCATGACACACCGCAGCAAATCACTGAAAATTCTCATATCGGACTCGATCCGAGTGTGGGGAGGCGCTCAGCGCTTTATCGTCGAACTCGCCGAGGGTCTCGCGAGGCGGGGCCACGACGTTGCCATCCAGACCTTTCCCGGCTCACCGTTATCGGTGCGCGCGCGGGAGCTTGGAATCGATGTGCACGAGGTTTCTGTCCGGAGTGACGCGGCCCCCTGGATCGTTTTGCCGCTGGCGGCAAGGATGAGGCGCCGGCCCCACGATGTCGTCGTGACGACCTGGGACAAGGATCTTCGTACAACCGGTCTGGCCGCAAAGCTCGCCGGGCGCGGGACGGTGATCGTTCACACACGCGAATGCGATGACCCCTTGAAGGACACATGGCGGCATCGCTGGTTCTACACACGCATCGCCGATCACATCGTAGTCAACAGCAAAGCCACATTGAAGACGACGCTCGACTCTGCTCCTTGGCTGACCGAGGACCGGATGTCGATTCTGTACAAGGGCATCGATCTGGGCGACTACGCGACTCTCGATCCGGGCCCGTGGCGCGACCGTCTGAATCCCGATGGCTCGCGTGTCGTGATCGGTTATGCGGGACAGCTGATCGAACGCAAACGTATCGATGTGTTGATCCGGATGTTGTCGGGACCCGAGTTCGAAGGGCTGCCCTGGCACCTCGCGATCGCGGGGAAAGGACCGCAGGAGGAAGCCCTGATCGCGGAGGCACAGCGGTTGGGTATCGAGGATCGCGTGACGTTCTCCGGTTTTGTCGATGACATTCATCGCTGGCTGGTCGCGATCGACATATTCGCCCTGTTGTCGTTTGTCGAAGGATTCGGGTACGTTCTCGCGGAGGCAGGTGCCGCCGGCAAGCCCTGTGTGGCTTACCGGGCGAGCAGCGTACCGGAAGTTGTCAAGGACGGTGACACCGCGCTGCTCGCGGGACAGGGTGACGATGCGGGGTTTGCGTCGCACCTGCGTCGGTTGGTGGAGGATGATACACTTCGCCGGCAGATGGGTGATGCGGCCCGCCGCGACGTGTTCGAAAGGCACGGTTTGGACATGATGGTCGAGCGCATGGAGCGGCAGCTAATCAAACTCGTGGGTCGTTGAGTTTGGTTGCGGTGGCACGCCGATTGGTCGATCAGAGCTTCACGGACGCGTTGAGCAACACCGTCGTCGTACGCCATAGGTCTCCTTGTTCACCTACTATCGTACCACGACGACTTTCCTCGTCAAAATCGTTTCCCGCGTCTCGAGCTTGAAGAAGTACGTCCCGGCACTTACCCGTTGGCCTTTCGCGTCGCGGCCGTTCCAGATGACCGACTGTGCGCCTTCGCGCAACTGTGCGTCGTTGATCGTGGCCACGAGTCTGCCCCTGACGTCGTAAACGCTGACCTTCACATTGCCCGGTCGTGCGAGCGAGAAGTCGAGCCTCGTGGACGCAGCAAACGGATTCGGGAAAACTCCGAAGATTTCGAGCGGCGGGCTGGGGATCACCACAAACGACCCCCTGGATCGAATCTCCTCGCCCTCAGTCGTCACGACCGCCACGACGTGCGAGTACCAGTATCCCCGCCGAATCTCTGTGTCCTCGAACCGGCGGGTATCCGGTGGCAGCAGCGCCTCGCCCGTCATGGCGGTCACGCCATTGGACAGACTGCTCTCACGGTAGACGCGGAAGCCCGCGATGGGCTCGTTGATATCGAGATCCCAGACGATCTCGACCCTGTCACCACGTGGTGTCGCGTGAACTTCTTTGAAAACCGCAGCCGGCATCTTCTCGATTCTTGCCGCGGCCGCCTGGGAGCGAACCTCATCGGCATCGCTGACAAGCGCGCCGACAACGTATCGGTAGGTGTGTCCGGACCAGAGATCGGTGTCACTGAAATACCTCGTACCGGGTGGGAGAGGCCCGGCGACAACCGCTTGTGGCGAGTCATCGATCTGACGGTAGATCATGAATCCCCCGCCCGGTTCATCCGCCGTGAGTCGCCACGACAATTCCACATCGTTCTCGTTTGCGCGCGCCGACACTCCGGCAAAGAACGGCTGGGCGAGCGGTACGACATCGACGGTCACGTCATCGAGCAACGTCGTACCGGTGTTGCCAACTCCGCTCCCCTGATACGAGTACCTGAAAACCGTTTCACGGGCGGTCAGGCTCAGCTCGATCGGCAACACCGCCACGAACTCGTTATCGACCCGCAACTCGACGACACCCAGATCGAAATCGACGTCGAGCCTGAGTTTCGACCATTCTCCGAGAGGCGCCAGCCGACCGAGCGAACACTCGGTCGACGGGACACCTCCGAAATCGGTTACGACGAGACAGATATTGTCGGGTCGCAACTCGACACCCCATGCGTTCTCAAAACCATTACCTTCGTGCTGGATCATGAACCCCGGGTACTCGGGTCCGCCGCCCGGCGCTTCTTCCGGGTTGATCCAGAACGTCCACGAGTAGCCGACAATCTCTCCGGGAGGCAGATCGATCGCCGGGCTGAAGAAGTCGTTGCGGGCATCCGTGTCATCCTGGTCGCGGATCCTCAGCCACCGCGTAGACCCGTCCCTTGGTGCGATCGTGCCCATGACGTCGCTGACGACACGCGCGGTATAGATACCTCTCGTGCGGCTCGTGTTCTCGATCGACCAACCACTGAGGGCATTCACCTCATCGCCGAGGAGAACGTCTTCGAAATCCTCCGTGCCGGACAGCAGGAAGACCGACGGCTCCTGTGATCCGGTCAGCACGGTCAGCGAGTTTGGCACCGTGGCGGATGGTGTGAAGTCGGGACCACCCAGCGTCGGTGTTTCATCGATATACCAGTCCTTTGGGTCGAGCCCGTACCCATCGTATGCCAGCGTTGTCCTCGAGGGCGGCGCGGGTGAAAACACATCCGTACCCGGCCACATCCCTGCCTCGACCGCAACCGGGGTCTGACCCACGTTCGCCTGCGGCCCGTACTTGACGCCGTGGACCACGTTGTTCGGATCGGAGAACGGCACCGTTCGGTGAAGCCACAGATCGGTGTCTTTCGGATTCATGCCGGCCACTGGAAAGACTTTGATCTCATCGGCCAGAAATGTCGTTCCCGCCGGGATCTCCGAGTCGCAGTCGAACCGGTGACAGAACGGATGCGCGCCCGATGTAAACGCCGGCCCCGTGTTGGTCACTTCGACCTGACCGGTCACGGGATCCACCTCGGTGATGCGAAGATTGGCGACCTCCCGGAAAAGCGTGGCGTTCTTTCGAATCGTGCCGTTGGCGCCGACAGCAAAACCGTTGTGGATTCCCTTGAGACTCGCACTCGTACCCAGGTTGCCTGTCAACCACCGGGTGCCGTCGAATGTGAGGAGCGTCCCGTTGTCACCGACGGCGAAGATCTGGGTGTCCGAGACACCCCAAACATCATTGAGATTCGCCGTGGTCGGCGTGTCCATCAGCTGCCAGTCAACACCGTCGTAGCGAAGGACCGTGCCGTGATCACCGACTGCAAACGCGTCATTCTCACCCAATACCCAAACCCCGGCGAGGTTGCGTGTCGTCGGCGTCGCCTCGAGCGCCCACGAGTCGCCGTCAAGACGAAGAACGGTCCCGGCGTTGCCCACGGCGAACACCGGCCCGCCTACCGACCCGTGTATGTTGAGGAGACGGCTTGCCGTGACGTGCTGGATCCTGCGCCACTCGCGGCCATCGAACCGAAGTGTCGTACCGTTGTCACCCACGGCGAAGAAGTCGTTCGAAGCGTAACCCCACACCCCGTTGAGGTTGGCGCTCGTCACATACGGCATCTGCGACACTGTGGATCCATCAAACTCGAAGATCCGTCCCGCCGCCCCAACCATAAAAACATCGTTTGGTGACGTACCCCACACCGAGTAGATCGGCACGGTTGTGGGAGTGAACACGGTGGTCCACACCAGACCGTCGTAGACGATCAGTGTCCCGTTGGCTCCAACGGCCAGCGTGTAGGATGCGGCGCCAAACACATCCCACAGGACGGACGACGTGCCGCTGGCCAGCGACATCCATTCACCCGGAGATGTACTCGAAACCGACGTGATCGGGTCCCCTGCGGAGCCCGGATTGCTCGGTCCAGCCCACGCGTATCCCGTTGTGATGGACGCGCTAAGAAGGATGGTCAGGACGATGGTGGCGATGGTCGTGCGCCGCTGCATGGCAATGCCTCGCTGTGTTTTTGCCTCCTAATGATCTACATTAATTGAATATGATAACCCATTATACCATAAATCGTTAATAACATCAATCCATGGTTGGTCGACACAGGCCGGTTGGCCGGACGAGATCCCGACGCATTTGAGAGGTGTGAACCTCAGGGGGTGTGAGGTGGAGGTGGGAGGGCGTTGGGTTAGCGCTCGAACTCGTAGAGATAGTTCGGTCGGCGATAGAGATCCTGAAAACCCAACCGAAGGAGATTGCGGTAGGAGGGAGTGTCCTTGTCCTTTGCCGGCTCCGCCGCCTCGACGACGACTCCCCGACAGCCCCGCGCCCTGGCATCGGACAGGCGTCTGGCCAGCAGCGCCTGTTGCGCACCCCGGCGACGGAACCCCTCGCGGGTGGCCGCAAAATCGAACCACGCGAGTTGACTCCACTCGTAGAAGGCCGCCGTCGCCATCACCTGGCCGCCGTCTTCCACGACATAGTGTCTCCACCCGTTGCGTCCCACAGTACATGCGAGCGTTTCCGCGATGTCCGGCGGCCAGCCGAAGGCCTTCGACGCTACATCGCCGAACTCCCTTCTCCTCGCCGGGTCGATCGTACGCACGTCGACACCGCCGGCAACCGACGACATATCGTCGAGCGGCCGGTACAGGCGGACCCAGTTGTTGTAATGGCTGAATCCACTCGACTGCAGCAAATCGGCTATGGCTTCCTGGCGTTCACTCGGTGGGACCTGCACAAAAAAACGGGGCACGCCAGCTGCCCCGAAGATCGTGATGAATTCTCGAATGTGTTTCTCGTTGACGTTGCCACTCAAGCCCGATCCCAGCACGCGGTTGAGTGCGAGGACGTTTGCGACCGACGCGACCAGGGCCACCCCGCTATCCAAACGATGAACGGCGATTCCCGCGCGTTCAGCAAGTTCTGCGGGTGCCGCTTCATAAAAGTCAGCAATGGCCGCCGTCTCGCAGGCCTCGAGGCGACTATGATCCACCATTCGTGTTTTGGCTCCTGCTACGCGCTATTTCCTGGGACGAAGTGCGCGTTTCTCGACCTCAGACAACACCCAACGAACATCCTCGTCCCGAATATCCTTGATCGAGCTGAATTTTATGTGGCGGGCGCGCTTGCCTTCGCCCTCGAGTTTCAAACGCGGGTGGTTCAGATCGGCAATGTGATGAATATACAAAAAGCATTTGTCGCCGCTGGGATGAACTCCACACATCACACTGTTCGTCTCACCGTCGGTGTACAACGCAAGCCCCACCTTCGCTCCACCAACGATCTGTTCTTCGGGGTTTGCCAACACATCCATAACGAGCTTGCGAAGCCGTTTGGCTATCGCCTGGGTTTTCTTGGGGTGCGGTTTAATTACATCGTCGAAAGTTCTCGTGGCCGCTGCCTTCTTTGCCACTGTCAACACCTCCCGTCGGGTAACGTTCTTGCGCCCCCGCCCCCCGGCCGCGCACGGTCGAAGGCCGCGCGTCGGGGCATTCGTTTACCGTCACTTCGCGTACAGTTTACCACACCACACCGCTTCCTGGTACTGTTTGCGAGGGTTTACGCCGGTCTGCTTCGTAACTCGCATCGGTGAACAGGGATACCTCTCATGCACAACGCACCAGAGCCCGGCCGCCTGATCGGGGTTGTTTGCCTCTGAAGCCACGCCCCAGTTGATTCCCAGCACGACGAGGTTGAACAGCACCGCGCTTACTACAAACACAACATCCGTCCGTGAGTTCTGCTGGAGCTCACCGACGATGTGATTGTGGAGATCACTCAGCATGGCGCCCCCCCTTTGTCACACAGAACGACTCAGTCCGCTGAATCCGCAGGTTTCAGATTCTCCGCCCCCGGCAACCGCCCCACGAGCTTGCCCGGATCGTGAATGAGAAGCGGAAGGTGCTGCGGACAGATCCACATCCGTTTTCCCTGATACTCCAGATTGACCAGCGGTGTCTCCTTATCGTCTCTCTGGCACTCCAGACAAGCTTTTTTCGTCTCTGCCAATGTTCGTCTCCCGTTTGTTGAGTTGAATCCGCCTCACGCTGCCACGCGGCAGCATCACAATCGAATCATGGTCAAGACCATCTTGAATCGCTCGATCGCTTTCACCGAGTGAGGCTGGTTCGCCGGCATGAGGATGACTTCGCCCTGCTTTAGCCGGTGCGACTCGCCGGCGATGGTTATCTCCGTCTCGCCGTCGAGCACATAAACCAGTGCATCGTGCGGGACGGTGTGTTCACTGAGATCCTGGCCTTTATCAAAGGCAAACAGCGTGACGGATCCTCTGTCCTTCTTGAGCAATATCGTGCTGACGATCGCGCCGTCCTGATAATCGGCGAGATCCGACAGAGATTGAACTGTTGCGTCGGTCATTTGTCTCTCCAATGCTGTTCTGTTATAAGGGAAGCCTGCGGTTTAGGCCGCGTCTTTCAACTTTCGGACGATCGATGCCAGTCGATGTCTCTCCCGGACGCGTCTGCCACCCAGAACGTACAATCCCACAAAGAAGAGACCGACGACGAACCCCGGTACAAGGACCGTTAGAACCACGTGGTCGGTCATATGACGAAGCGTGAACGCCCCCGCCGCTACGATTACCACACCGGCGATGATCAGCGCGATGTTGCACAGCAACCAATCCGATGATCGCTTGCCGTCGTCCCAGCTCAGAAGTTCGTGCACCACCGCTTCATCGGTTCTCGAAAGCGCATTTGACATCGTGGCCTCCTTAGACTCGCGACCATTCGATCTCGATGCTGTCCTTGTCCCCCATTGCAGTTTCGAGGAGGCTCATGAGGGGCACGGAGGCACCCTGGCTCTTCAGCATGTCCAGCGTCGTTCGATTCAAATAATAATCGGCGTCTTCTTTCCACTCTTCTTCGAGGTTGTCGATCAGAAACTGCAGATCTTCGTCCGAGATCGATCCCAGAAGTGAACTGGTTTCCTTATTCCTGAGTTGGATCATACTGGACTCCTATGTTGAGATCCAAAGTCCGGTTGGGACGGAATATCTTCTCATTCGGCTCCCGTCTTACGGGGATGACGGGTTGAATCGGCGCGCCCCCATCCGGATCGTTCTCTCCGCTACCCGGGCCGCCGGCCCGTGGAATTCTCACGAGACGAGGGTCGATCTTGGGTTCCCAACGGTTCTTGTCGATACAGAGGTTTTCCATCCGAGAACTCCGTCTCCTAGTATACGCCAATACCCCACGTTGAAAAGCGCCTTGTTCACACTCAAGAGGCGCCGTTTTACCATCCCGTTACGCGCAGTTCGGGGGGCGCGTCCTCACCGATCGACCGGTTGTATTCCGCAAACACCCGATCCGGATCGGACAGCAGGGCCAGAACCCTCTCCCGGCCATCCGGGTCTTCGACAATACGAGATATCATCCACCATCCCAGTGTATAGACCATTGACGGCCTCTCTGCGGCGTACCGGCTCATCAGCGCGTCGATATCCGCACCCGGGTGCTGCCTCGCCAGGTAGTCGCGAAGCCGCTCGCGGGCCAGGTCGTGGTACGTGGCGCCGAACCACTGCCGCCACTGCTCGTCACTGAGATCGCGCGCGTCCAACTGGGCGAACTTCTCGTTTAGCTCGCCGATCCAGTAAGCCACCGTCACCGTGTCTTCCATCGCATCACGCCGGAGCCCTTCACCCACGTCACACCGCATCGCAACTCCCTCACTCACGATGCGTGACGCCAGCTCGGACTTGCGTGGGTCTTGCCACCCCCCACCGGACGCTTCCCTGCCACGCGGTATCGAACCCGCAAACACGTGGTGAAACTCGTGCGCAAGCACTGGCTCGACTCGATCGATGTTGAGGTTCGCGAGATCTTCGAAGCGGGACTCCGCGGGGCGCTTGCGGAATACGAGGCCAAAGAGATCAAAACACACGGCGCCAAAACGAACGAACGCGTCTCCATTACCATCATAGATGAAGTACACCGGCGGGACTTTGTACTCTCCTTCGGGGAGCCAGCGCGTCGCTTCGTCCCGGCACCTGTCCAAATCGACCTTGCGGAATGCGTCGTCCACCCAGGCGCGCAATGCATCGCGGTTGAACCAGACCTCCTGGAGATTTTGCGAGATTCCGGCCGGACTGGAAATCGCCTCGTACGGCAGCGCGAGCAAGATCCGCCGGTGAACCTCGGGCGAGACATTCCTGAACTGCATGAAGTACAGCCGGTAAGCGTTTGTGGCGTATAGCGTATCGATTGCGCGGTTGATCTCGTCATCTGAGGCATTTGAGGCAGCCTTTGCATCGAGCACCACCCGGCGCTCCGCCTCACCCATCGATTCGATGCGTCTGGATCCGTCTGCGTAATCCGGGTGTTTGACCGCCAGGGCGTCGAGCACATCCAGCAGACCGGTTACACCGCTGACATCGAGCGGCGAACTGCTCGCACTCGCGGCGTGTGCTCGGTTGGACTCGCGGCCACGCTCCACAACCGGCACAGAGGCCAGCACAATCAAGCCTAACGTCACAACGAACACGGCATATCTGTTATTTCGATTCATCCAACCCTCACCAGCCTATCTCGTATGGCCGTAGTCGTAACCACCGGTTATTTCTTCCTTCGTTCTCATTCTCCTCTAGCGCACCATCCCGTCCGAGTCGCCGATCAGAAGCGCTTTGCGACTCAAACGCCTCATCATCTCCAGTCGAGCAAGGCTAGTCGGATGACTCATCTCCAAACCGGTCGTCCGATCTCGCATTTTCGGCCCTCCCCTTGGCCTCGCCATACCAGCCCAACCGTTCGACGCCCTTTGGCTCCATGTCCGGGATGTACGGTTTTATGTCCAGCAATGGCGTGCCATCAAGCATATCCACATTCTCGATTGTGAGGACGTTACCCTCGATCCCGAGCAATCTCACCACCGACAAACCGATCGGGTTCGGTCTCGCCGGTGCTCTCGTCGCAAAGAGTCCTCGGGTTTTTGTATCGAGGAATGGTGTGACAACCATATTTGGCTTTTTGGCTCGATGGAAATGATAGACGAGGACGACGTGGGAAAAACCGTCGAGGTCCTGCAAGCCGTCCACATATGCCGGATCGATCTCGATCCGGCCCCGGATGCCGGCCGCTCCCGTCGGCTGGATGGGCATCCCGGCTGGATCCGTGAACGGGGTGTGAATAACACCTATGGGAGAATAGTTGATACTCACTTGAGTATCGTCAGTTCTTCGATCCTGATTCCGCTTCGGGTTTCCGTGCCCGAGGCCCGGACATGATCCCCGATTTCGACCCGGCGAACGATCTCGTAAAGCTCCAGCGTTTCGGCATCCGGCGGCGGATACGTGAAGAGCGATCCGAAAAGCAGCAGAGTCTCGCCACCCTCTTCGAGTTTGAGCAAGATCTCCACCCCTCCATCATTTGGTGTCTGGTCGTCGATGTCTTTGACAACTCCGACGACGGTGACCGGGGTAGAAATCTGATCGTCGACAGGTTGGCTGCTCGAATTCGGTGCTTCCTCACCCAGGCAACCCGCCAGAAGAAGTGATGCTGCGGCAAACAAAAACAGTGGACTGCGAAGACTTCTCATCTTGACCCCCTGGGCGCTCAACACGAGCGCCGCACGGTAAGGAGTGCATAGCGCGCCTTGCCGCTCCGCGGCAGGTCTCGCAACGGGTCTTGACCCATCACTAGCTTAGCCCCGGTCGGCAGCACCGGCAAGCAATAGGATCTGTTTTGCCGGTGATACCGCGGCGACAACACCGAGAAGCGTTGCGAGGACGACGCGACACGATCTCATTTTCACAGCCGAACCGTTAACCATCCGTATTCAGCCTCGCGACGACGTACAGAACCCCGAACAGCGCCATGGCGATGTGCATCCTCAGAATGAACAGGGCGGTGTTCGTCTTCCAGATCATGAACGCATCCCAAAACGTGATCGGACCCGGCAACTTCACCCCGGCAATCAGATCCGGCGTGTGAAGACCCAGCGCTTCTTCACAGTTCATGATGTGCGTAAACTTGCGAATCTCAACCGTGCGGTGATGCAGAGTGATCCACATCCCGCATATCGTGGACAGAATCAACAAGACACCGGCGAGGAGCGTCGCAGTGGGGCCGGTGGTTTGTGTGTCGATCGCGACCATCCCGGCGGCGAGCGCGATCTCAAACCCCAAGGTCTTCCAGGTCTGATCGCGCGCGTGATGGTGGTCGCGCCACGCCTGGTCCATGGCGAGTCGAATGCTCTCGGGTTCAGGGTGTTCCATTTCGCCCCACCGGATCGAACCGAAAGAGTACGACGCACGCCCTACAGCGGCCGTCTGTGCAAATCGTCATCCTTATCGGGTTCGTCGTCCCGCGTGAGCTCGCGCGCCTCGCCCGCTTCGAGAGGGGCAGGGCTCGGGAATATCGGTGAACGGGCACCGGCCGACGCCGTACCCTCGGTTCCCTTTTGCCGGCCGACCTCCTCTTCGTACTTTGCGATGACGATGTCCTCGACCCATGCACGCGTCGTTTTGTTGATCGGGTGGGCGATGTCCTGGTATTCCCCATCTTTTTTCTGACGGGACGGCATCGCAATGAAGATGCCCTCCATCCCCTTGATAATCTTCAGCCCGCGGATCACGAAACAATCGTCGAGCGTGATACTGGCAAAGGCCTTGAGCTTTGCGTCATTCCTCAGCGATATTCTTACCTCAGTTATGCGCATCTTTCCAGTTCCACCATTTGAGAAGTTCCGCCTCGTGCGACTCATGACTCACAAAATAGACGGCGCATCGAAACGCATACAACACACAGCGGTCGATGTGCTGTCCGCGAAGCTTGCAGAGATCCTCGTACATCCGTTCCGGGTTCTGCCCGCGAAGCTCTGACGCATCGGCAAAACCCAAATCCCGCAGATCCCGAGCCAGGTTGGGTCCGATCCCAGGTATCTCTTCGAATGTCGACGAACGTGCCACTGTTTGAATCCCCGCTTCCTTCGCAGTCATCGTTTCTTCTTGCTTTCCTGCACCACGAGATCATTGTACATGGCCGTCTGCAGGCCGTATATATGTAAAACCTCCGCGATGATCCGGTCTTCCATCATCTTACGAAAATTGAGGTTACGGCTTCATCGGTCCTTTATGAACGTGCCGTCCCTGAGCTCGGCGTAGGCCTGCTGCAGCTCCTCATTCGTATTCATGACGATCGGGCCACGCCACGCGACGGGCTCCTGGAGCCGTTGTCCCGACACAAGCAGAAAGCGGACACCGTCCGGACCGGCCTGTACGACGATCTCGTCCCCTCTATCGAACAACACGAGCGAACGATTCCCGACTACCGCCTGTTCCTCTCCCCCGGGCCCGATGTGCTCGGTCTTGACGGCGACGGGATCCGACGCGTCGCGGAATGACCCGGACCCCTCGAACACATAGGCAAACGCGTTGCGGGTCGTCTCGACCGGCAGGACCTTGCGTCGACCGGGCGGCACCCAAACGTCGATATACCCCGGATCCGCGGCGACGCCTTCCACGGGGCCTCTCTTACCCCAGAAGCTGCCGCAGACCACCCGAACACGGGTGCCGTCGTCATCGGCCACCTCTGGGATATCTCCCGCGGACACGTCCTGGTATCGGGGGGCCGTCATCTTGAGCGAAGACGGAAGATTCGCCCACAGCTGAAATCCGTGCATCTGCCCCTGCTTGTTGCCCTTGGGCATCTCCTGGTGCAGGATGCCTCTGCCCGCCGTCATCCATTGGACGTCGCCGGCCCCCAGCGTACCGCTGTTCCCAAGGCTGTCGCCGTGGTCCACCGTGCCGGCGAGGACGTATGTGATCGTCTCGATGCCCCGGTGCGGGTGCCACGGAAATCCAGGGAGATACTCCCCGGGGTTGTCGTTTCGGAAATCGTCCAACAGAAGGAACGGGTCGGTTTCGCTCGTGTTGCCAAATCCGAACGCGCGACGCAGGTGAACACCGGCGCCTTCAATGGTCGGCTGGGCCTCGAGGATTCGCTTGATGGGTCTTATCGACACGGCATCTCTTTCGGGTGATCGCTGGTCGCGGCCACGCGCAGCTCAATGCTCGGGAATGGGCTGTCCTTCCACCCACGGCGCCCCGGCGCGGCTAAGCGCCTCCTCCATCTCAGGCAACTGCTGATCGAGGATACGCTCCAACGCGGTTTTTAGTCCCGCGAACTCACTTTCCGCGATCTCGAGGCTGCGCTCGATGTTCGGTGTCGGGCCATACGTCGAACGGCTGGTGCTGCTCATGGCAAACCACAGACGGCTGCTAATCGTCGGCCTGGTTTTCTCACCAACTTTTCGCCTGGCGCGATTGCCGTTCATTTGTTCATCGAGCCCCAGCAAAGATTCTCTCAGCTCATGGAGTTGCACATCCAGATCTCCGGGTGCCGCCGGTGTCTGCGACAAAGCGATTCGCATCGCGTCGACTCTCTCGAGCGTGTTGGCCAGGACCACCGACGCCGCAGTCGTTGCCCGCTGCACTGTGGCGGCTCGCCGCCAGAATGCCGCGACATCTTCTTCGTCCGCACCTTTCAGCGCACCCTTGCGCATCGGTGCGACCGTGAATGTGACAGGGTCCGATAGACCCGTGATCACTCCGTCCATCTGTTTGGACATCGTCACGGTATACTCACCGGGAGCCGCCAATACGCCGGAGCGAGACTCGTCATCAGCGCCGGCATTACGGATGGCGCTCGTGGCCGGGAACCGCAGATCCCAGGTGATCCGATGAAATCCGGATTTCACCGGCCCCTTGATGCGCCGTACGACCTGGCCGTCGGCGTCTCTCACCGTCAGCCAGATCACCGGATCCTGCTGCCTTCGCTCGGATTCCATTTCGTCCCAGCCGAGGAACGGAACATCCTTTTCCTCCTTGATAAGCTTCTTCTCTTCTTCCTTGCGAACTGTCTTCTTGGTTTTTAGCTCTTCACGCAAGTAGTACGTGAATACCGCACCGAAGGGTGGGTTCTTGGCGTTATAGTACGCGGCCCCCTGCACGGCTTTCTCGCTGAACCCCAGTACGGGCCGTTCGATATACCACCACGCTTTGCGGACCGGAAAGAGTGTCGCTTGACGTTGCATTT
>CBDVBZ010000010.1:0-43486 GCA_965372355.1 uncultured bacterium
GCCCGATCTGTAGTGGCGGAAGAAGTGGCAGATGGGAATCGGAGACGGAACGCGCCTCACTCACTTGATCCTGACGAAGCAGTCCGCGGCAAAGTTGTACACGTCACGCCCTTCGGGCGACATCTGACCGGAGATACTGTTGAAATAGACGTCGACCCGGGCGGTGTCGTTCTCGGCGGTGACGCTCATCACGTCCTTCGGCATCTGCCTCACGTCGATGACTCCCTGTCTGTGAATCTCGATCTGCTCGAACAGCCGATCCGTCGGAACGGTGAGCACGATCTCGCCGCCGCGGAGGAGGACGATGTCCGGCACGTCCTTCTCCCACACCAGCGTGTATTCGTCGCCAAATTCGAGCGAACGCGCCTGGGAATGGATTTTGACTAGATACGTCGCCCCGCCGACCATGAACACACGATCGTTGTCATCCAGCGTGTAGGAGAATCCGCCACTCTGCCGGGCCGCTCGGCGATCGACGTAGACCACCCCCATTTCGTTCATGATCGCCTGAACCCGGGCGTCGGTCTGTGTCGGCACGCTCGCCGTTTCCGGCTCGCCGATCGTGTCGATCTCGGCGATCGAACCGCCGAACCAGGGCTCGAGCGATTCTGTGCCGTGCGTCTCGACGAGATAACGGAGGATCGCGCTGATCTCCGTACGATCCTCGAACGACACCTCACGCGTCGTCATCTGCACCGAGCCCGCGACGAGCACATCGTTCCGCATCAGGATCTCCGAGAGCCGGTTGGTCTGGCTTCGTCGCGACACGCTGTACGCACCCCACGGCCCGAACGAGGTCACGAAAGCGATCGCGCACAGTGTGATGGGAATAGCCTTGATGTTCTTCTTGCGGCTGAAGATGAAATACACGGCGATCATCGCCAGCCACGCGGCGAGCACGAGCAGGAGGTATCGCTTCTCGGTGACCCCGTACTGGTCGATCCGTTTGTAAATCGCCATGAGCAGCATCACGATCGATGGAATAATGAAGATGTAGAACCACCGTGAGAAGGTCCCCACCCACCGGTTCTCCTCCCGGTTGCTAACGGGATGCACGAGAAGCAGCGCGAGTATCCCCACGGCGGCGACGCTCGATACGAGGTAACCGATCCATCCGCTCGGCCACTGCGTCGTGATGACGACCTTGAACAGATAGGTGGTGAGGATCGTGAGGTAGACGACAACGAGCGGGATCAGGATGTACTGTGCGAACACTTTGAGGCCGCGCGGGTAGTCGCGAACGTCCTCCAGCCCGCGAAGGTCGCCGCGCACGCCGCCGACGAACACCCACGTGTTGAACACAAAGGCGACGACAATCCAGAGGCGCCCGTAGGTCTCGTCTTCGATTGAGACACCGAACAACTTGTCGATTGCCACAAGCGCGATCGTGAGGCCGAGGTAGATGACAACCGAGTAGATGGCCGCCGTCAAGAAGCGGAGGAATAGCGACTTGTTATACTGCCAGAAGCCGTTGACGCCCGCGCCCATAAAGGCAAGAAACGCCACCAACAGGTGGAGACCGACGTTGAACTGGACGAAACGAGTGACGGTGACCTCGGAGAGCGGTCTCGAGAGCGACAGGTAGTAGGCGACGAGCGCGACGATACCCGCCAACGCCAGCGCCACACGGCGTGCCCGCGACCAGGCGAGCGTCTCGCCTGCCGTGGCGAGGGCGAAGAAGAGCGGGATGCCGAGCTGGGCGGCGAAGATGCCCTTGATCCAGCTGTCCGCGTCGCTTCGATCGACGACGACCAGCGCGCACACCGCGGCGGCCGCCGCGGCAAGAAGAACGAACGGGAAGCGCATGAACGAGTCGCGCGCTTCAACGACGATATATCGGAGGGAACGGAGTCGCATGGGCAAACACCCGCGGCAGGTCGTGGCTGCTCACTGCGAGCGGACTCGCCAACGGTACGTCACCGCCTCGATCGCTGTCAAGAAACGCCTTCTCCGCGAATGGGTTGAAAGCGCGTAGAATGGAGGCGGCACCCGGATTCGAACCGGGGAATAACGATTTTGCAGACCGTCGCCTTAGCCACTTGGCTATGCCGCCTCGTAAGTGCTTCAGATGTGTAATGTACTGGTATCTTAACCGGGTAGCCGGGTGAAATCAATGGAGGTTTTGGGTAACTCGCGTGCAGAAGACCACAAGTTGGCTGCGGCCCCCGGAAGGCTGGAAAGCACAATGCCGGTTCAGCTGCGCGCGGAGCGCGTCTGCTGCAACCGACATACGTATGGCTGCCCTCTGGGTCAGCCATACGCAAAAATGGAGCGGGAAACGGGACTTGAACCCGCGACATTCACGTTGGCAACGTGACGCTCTACCACTGAGCTATTCCCGCTCCGTAACCGAGGCGATTATAAGACGTAACGCGCTAATGTCAACGGGATTCCCGCGTGGACACTTCTTGCTCCCTGAGCCAAGGGGATTCCGCGTGAACAGGTTCTGGCCCCCGCAACAAGGAGATTCCCGGTGGACAGGTCCGGGTCCCCGCAACAAGGGGATTCCCGCAACAAGAGGATTCCGCGCGGTTCAGACGCCCCCTGCCTGCCTATCCCTTCTCCGGCACAGGTGTTTCGGGGGTCGGCTTTGGAAACCGCACCTCGGAGGTAACGATCCACGCATCCTTGTAGCCCTTCGCCTGGCACTTGAGGCGCAGGCGATCCGCCTCCTCGCGCGAGCGACAGTCGCCCACTCTTACCTTGTAGATCTCGTCCACGAGCTCGACATACGCGGGCTCGTTTAGACGCATTTCTACTTCCGTCTTGAACTGTTCCGCCCGGTGGCGATCCCCGGTGGCGAATACCTGGACCCGGAACCCCGCTCCGGTCATCGTCAACGAGTCGACAGCGACATCCTCGACGATCGGCGCCACCTCTTCCACCTCGACGGCTTCTACCGCAAACGCCCCTTCGGCGACCGGGGTCTCCTCGAAGACATCGACCCGGTCCGCCTCCCGGCGCATCGCACCCTCCTCAGGCGGTGGCACCTGTCCCTCGGACTCGAAGCGGTACGGTTCGTCATCCGGAGCGGTCGCCGCCGTGGGCTTTTCTTGAGTGGCCGCGCAACCCGTAAACGCCATCACAGCAGATACCACCAACAAGCAACAACAAACATAAAAGCATAAACGCATTACGAAGTCCTTTTGTCATCCATCACGCGCCGGCAGCCAACACCGTCAAAACTCACACAGACACCTCAATTTTGTCGAGCGTTTCTGCAATGTGGTCCGCCTGTTCGATCGAGAGCGTCGGGTAGATGGGCAGCGATATAAGCTCGTCGCAAAGGCGCTCGGTGACCGGAAACGCCCCCTTCTTGTAACCCAAGAACTGATACCCCGGCTGGAAATGAATCGGCATGGCGATGTGCTTGCCCCAGCCGATTCCCGCACGGTCGAGCCCGTCGTGCACGAGATGGCGATGGGCGTGGCGGGTGGCGAGAATATGATAGACGGGCTCACTGTCCGGCGGAATGGTCTGAAACGCGTAGCCGCGGCCGTTCACCTTTGACCGAATTCTGTCGGCCAGTTGTCTTCTCGTCTCATTCCACTCATCGAGGTGGCCAAGCTTGATCTCGAGCACGGCCGCCTGAAGACTATCGAGCCGGCTGTTATACCCCACCGCGTCGTGAGTGTTCTTTTGCCCCTGAGCATGATGGCGTAGCCGCCGGATCCTGTCCGCCAGCGCCGGGTCATTCGTCGTGACCGCGCCGCCATCGCCAAACGCGGACAGATTCTTTGTCGGATAAAACGAGAACGCCGCCATGGTCCCCAGCGATCCGACCTTCTTGCCCTTGTACGTTGCCCCGTGCGCCTGGCAGGCATCCTCGATCACCGCCAGGTCGTGCCGCGACGCGATAGCCAGGAGTGCGTCCATGTCGCACGGCTCCCCGAACAAATGGATCGGGATAATCGCCCGCGTCCGCTCGGTAATCGCATCGGCCACGGCATCCGGGTCGATGCAGAACGTGTCGTCCCGAACATCGGCCAGAACGGGCGTGGCTCCGGTGCGTGCGATCACCTCGACCGCCGCGATAAACACATTGGGCGGTGTGATCACCTCGTCGCCCGGACCGATGCTCAGTGCCTTCAACGCCAGAAAAAGAGCGTCGGTACCCGAGTTCACCCCGACGGCATCCCGGCACTCGCAGTAACGGGCAAACGCCGTCTCGAACGACTCCAGACGCGACCCAAGCACGAAATCCGTGGCGTCAACCGCACTCCGAATCGCTTCCAGGAGTTCGTCTCGAATCGATTCGTTCTGTGACGCCAGATCGAGAAACGGTACTTTTGGCATTCGATACCCTCGTTGACCAGGGAGCCGGTTGCGCGCACAACCGGGCCACAGCAAAACGGATCACAGCGCCGATTACGCTATCACACGCGATCAAACGTGGCCAGATGTTTCGGGCGGTCCCGCAAGCACAAAGAATCCGTAACACTTTATATCACAGCCGGATGGGCGTCCCATCTCAGATCACAGCCGAAGGGCGGTTGCCCGCCGCGTGGGCCTGCGGCCCCGATGGCTCGCGCGCCATGGCGAGGCTACCCGCCGCGCGGGTCTGCGGCCCCGATGGCCTCGCGCGCCATGGCAACAACCTTCTCTTTTTGCATCTCCATACCGAACGTCGTGCGCAACCGCCGGCTCGCTGCTTCCGCCATCTTGGCCGCGGCCGCTTCGTCCGATAGGACGCGTCTGATTTGTTTGGCGATTGCCTTTGGCTCCCCCGCCGGCAGATACTCGTTCTCCGCCTCGAAGGGCAGACCGTTCATCGCAACCGGGCTGCCAACCACGGGTAGCCCCGCCGCCACGGCGGCGAGCACGTTGAGCCTCAGCCCGCCTCCAAACCGCGATGGGGCGACCAGACACGAGGCGCGATGCAGATATGGCCGCACATCCGATACCCGGCCAACCACCTCGACCTCGGGGAGCAGCCCAAAAAATGCGACCTCGCTCGGCAGGCTGTCCCCCACGATCGTGATCGAGATGCCGGGCACATCGTTGATGTGCGGATATATCTTGCGGATAAAGAACTCGAGTGCATCGAGGTTGGACACTTCCTCAAGCCCTCCCAAAAAGAGAACTTCGCCCGTGTTGCGCTGCATACCCGACGGCACGTGCCACTCCACATCCACCCCAAACGGAAGCACCGATGCCGTACAGCGGCCCCGGCAGATTTTATCCACGACGTCTTTGTCGCTCTCGGTAAGAGCCCACACGCGGTTTGCAGCCCGGTACGTGTGGAGCTCTTCGGGACGTTCCATCAGCCATCTTCGGACCGCATGGATCTTCTTGAACAGGTTTCTCTCCAGAAGCGAGATCTGGTGGTTGATCAGCAGATCGATCTCGAAGGTCAGAAGGACCGTCTTTTCTTTGGGAAAAACCTTCGATGCCCGGTGAAGCTGCCAGAAGCAAACGATCACTAGATCGAAGGACTCGTGTGACAGAGACCGGGCCTCCCGGAGCAGCGCGCCGGGGCAGTCCACGAGTTGCTTCATCGAGCGCCGAATGATCATCGACTTGAGCCGATAGAACATTCCATAAACAATCTTGTGGAATAGAGATCTCCGGTTGGGGGCCATGACCGGGATCACCCGGGCGCAGTACGCCTCGAGCTCCCGCGCCGCTTCCATGTCCTCCCTGGACCGAGCAAGGGCGAGGACCGTCACGTCGAATTCCCCGCCCAGCATCCGGGTCAGCGACAGCAGCGTCTCCCGCGGGCCCTGGTCGGCCGGATACGGGACAACGGGACTGACGAGTAGAATCTTCGCGCGCGCTCCTTCGATCAGAAGGCCCCCTTCGGGATACTAGCGTGTCAGGAAATGACGAACCCGCACATCGACGCACCGTGTACCATCGTACGAGTCCTCATTATACAGCAGATCTCTCATTGTGACATTCGACGACCCGTTGCCGTAGCCGATCTCGAATCGCAGCGCGTATGTCCCCTCGCGCAGATCCCTCGGCAGCCGGATCGGCACCGTTTCGTACAATTCACGACCGATGGGCCACATTTCGGGTGTGAAGAACCCTCCAAACGGCATGTGCAGGATATCATGCCGCACCCGTCCTCCCCCTCGCTCCCCGATCAGCCGCACATACCGGTCGCCGGGATACGACCGCTGGGAGCTGAAATAGTCAACCTTCTCCAACCGCACGCGCAGGATGATCGGCAATTCGGACGGTGGCTCACTGTCCCGCCGGTAGCGGATCGACAACTCGATTTCCTCTCCCGCCAGGGCCTCCTCGGGAAAAACCGCAACGCCCGTCACTCGCGGAGCACCCGCCTCGACACGCGTCTCGCAGGCGCCAAGCAGCACTGGCGGCGGCTCTGAGAACGGCAGGTTCGGAAACCACGAGAACCGGTCCGGCAACCCATCCCCCACTTCGTAGACCACGTACCCGTTCCGTTCGTATACGATCTTCAGCGCTTCTGACATACCACCCAGCTTCGATTTTATGATCTCAAGAGCCCACGAATCCCAGTCGCCAAAGCCCGTATGATAGCGCGCGCCCGGTGTTCCATCGAGGATGACATAGTCGACCCCATATCTCTCGAATACGCCGACTGCCTCCATGGGTGTCGTGTACTGTGAAAGAACGTTCCCCACCGCCTTCGCCCGTGCCACACGATCCGACGCGATCCCTCCCCCAAGGCCACGGGGAAGACCCACGACCTTGACATTGCACCAGGCGCTGATCGCGTAGCTCGTCAACCGGTCGCTCAGGACGACACTCCCCGGCGCGACCTCCGCGTTGATGAACTCGACGAGATTTCTCGAACGCTGATCCGTTGCCGCCGCCCTGCGTTGCGTCCTCGCGGCACGCACATCACTCCTCCACTCGCGCACCCCCGGCATCATCAATTCCACACACAGAAACAACAGAACGAGCCCGATCAGTTTTTGCCAAAGCGTCCCGTGACGTGCCCACCCGATGAGCGCCCCTACAACCAACGCGATAATGATCCACACAGGAATGTTCAGGAGGATCGCATTCGCAAGCCCGAGATCTCCCGTGTAGATCCACGGAACCACCAACGGGTTGAGTGCAATAAGAACCGGCGGCAAGGTGAGCACCAGACTCATGAGGGCGAACCGCCGATGTCGGCGTATGAACAACAGTCCGGGAATCAGAGCGAGCCCAGCCAGAAACAGAAGCCCGTTGTCCGCGGCGATCGCCGCGGGGCTCGGGACAAAGCAAGCATCACCGATCTCAGAGAAAAAAAGCAGACGCTCGTAGGCGCCATAGCCGCCCTCCAACGGTCCCGAGACGCCGACCTTCCAAACGACACCCCCGACCACGCATGCCGCCGACGCCACGGCGATCTTGATCAGGCTCCGCAGATCGAGCGAGAAGAGCCTGCAAAACACAAACAGCGAGACAAACATCACGCCAAAATGAACGACCAGGACCCCATGCGCGAGAGATCCACCTACAAGAAGCACACACAGCGCGACAAGCGTGCCGCCGTGCGGTCGCCGGCAGTATTCCACAACCATCGCGAAGAGAAGCCACAGAAAGACCATGGCCAGGTGCGGGCCAAACCCGGCCGTCGCCAGAAAGTGCGGGCCGACGCCCGCCTGAAACGTCGCGAACAGTGCAACGGCCACGAGGGCGTAGACAAATCCCGGCAGAAGAAGCCTTGCAAACGCATAGAATGCAAGCACGGCCACAGGTGCCAGAAAAACGCCCGACCAACGCCACACGGTCACGGGGTCCACACCGGCGAGCTGTGACACCGCCGCCATAACGGGATGAAACAAGCCCTTGCGAGGATCCGCCCCCGACTCGGGGCCCGACTCCGAGCCCGGCCTGGAACGCCACTCCGAGCCCGACGGCAAGACGGGAGCCAGAACACCTGCCGGCATCAGATCATCGTCGTCCACGATCGCTCTGACATAACCCACCTGGTCGTACCCGTCGCCGTACGGATCGAACACCGGCGGGACGGCATAAAAGAAACAGCCAATGACTACGGCGATCAGCAACGTGGGCAACAGACGAGGACGCTTCGCCTCCGACGCACTGCCGGAGTCGCCGCTGATGCTTCGCACGAATAGAAAAGCACCGAACAGGACGAAAAGGGCGACCTGGACGACAACGAGATACGTGGAGAACGACGCGCCGAGGAGTCGGCAACCCCAGCCGATGAGTACGAACAGACTCAAGCCGAGTAACACATCACACGCGAGTCTCACCGAGGCGGACTCGGGGTGAACCCCCAACCACCGCCGCAGTACGGCACCGGACATACAAGACACGAGAGCAAAAACGAGCGCGAAGCGCGCAAAGGCGGGAAAGATATCAATGAGACCTGACGACACAAGGCCCGCGACCAACAAACCGACGACGGGGAGAGAGAGTACCCCCGAGCGTCTCCGTCGTGTCCCGTCGGTCTCGTTCAATAGGCTCCCCTTCGACCCATCACCGCGGGGATAGTTTTCAATAGTATTGAAAGATCGGTCCGCCAACTCCTGCGTTCCAGATACTCGATGTCGAGATGCATCCACTCGTCGAAGGCGATCTGACTGCGCCCCGACGTTTGCCACAGACACGTGATCCCGGGTTTGACCTCGAGGCGCAGCCGGTGCCATTTCTCGTACTGCTCCGCCTCCTGCGGCAAGTGTGGCCGGGGCCCCACGAGGCTCATTTCACCTTTCAAAACGTTGAAGATCTGCGGAATCTCATCCAGGCTGGAGCGTCTGAGGAAGTTGCCCACGGGTGTGACCCGCGGATCCACGCGGATCTTGAAAACGGGCCCCTCCTGCTCGTTCAGCGTCTCGACCTCCTGCCTCCGCCTCTCCGCCTCGCGATACATCGAACGAAACTTGTAGAACTTGAACACCTTGCCAAAGCGGCCCACCCTGTCCTGCTTGAAAAAGACAGAGCCCGGTGAATCGAGCTTGATCATGATCGCGATCGCCGGGATGACCGGCATGAGCAGCACGAGGATAATACTCCCCGCCGCGAGATCGAGCAGCCGTTTGAAGAAGTCGTAGACGCGCGACTGCCGGACGTCGATCTCGCCGACGTCGTTCCCGTCCTGCCCGGACCGGGGCGTCGTGGAATTGCGTTCTGGATTGTGATCGTTACGTGAGTTCAACTCGCGGCTTCATTCCTGCGTGAGTAAACGGTGCAGCAACGGGAGCATCAACTCGTGGTGGCCGATGAAGGTATAGCCCCGGCCGGCCCCCTGAAACGGGCGCGTGAGAACGTTTTCGGTCACGCGGTACTGCTGAAACATATCGAAATTCACCGCCGTCACATTGTCTGGTTTGCGCCCGAGGTTGTAGCCGATCGACACTGCCTTCAAAAAGACCTCCGGGAGCACGACGGCCGAACCGAACACCACAACGACACCGCCGCTAAAGAGTCTGCCCACCACCGCCGAGAATATCCGGAAATCCCTCATGGAAAGCTCGCCCACGAGCGATCCGGAAAACGACGGATGCTGATGCGTGATGTCGGTGCCGAGGGCAACATGCACCGTCGCCGGGATCGTCGCACGGTACGCGTTGCCGTAGACACTGACATCCCCGTGCGGCGCGTCGGACTGCGTGACGTAGGCCCCGATTCCCTCGCCCAGCCCGAGTCCGGACTTGGCCCCCTTCTCACAGGCGGCGGTGAAATGCGCCACCGTCTCGCGCGACATCCCAAAACGGCCCGCGCTCAGCTCGACGGCAACGTCTTCCGATGTCTTCCCAAAGAACGCGAGCTCCATATCGTGAACGGTCGCCGACCCCGTCGTCGCAATTGCGGTGATATACCCCCGCTTGATCAACGATGCCAGATAGTAGGAGAGCCCGCATTTGATGACGTGGGCCCCGATAAGCCAAAGGATCTCTTTCTTATCGGCGCGCGCGCGCTGAAGCGCTTCGACCACGCTTCTCAAGTCGCGTCCCTTGAGAACGTCCGGGAACATCTCGATCAGACCGGTTCTGCCGGCCTTCCGGGACTCCGGATCGATAAAATCATCGATCTTGACCTTTGAGTCGCGATCGTTGATCGAAATCGGCCGAATCCTACTGAGATCCTCTTCCTTGTACTTGCTCGTCATGTTTGTGTTTGTTCGCCAACCGGTAGCTCGTCAAGACACCCGACACCGCACCGATCACGACCTTGCTCTTCACCAGGACAGGAATCCGATATTCATCGTCGGTCACCCATACGACCACGCGGCCCTTTTGCTGAAAGAGCGCCGGTCCGCGCAGGAGCGGCTCCACGACCAGGCAATCGAACGTCCCGGCCTCCACCGTAACGCGCTCCCTTCGCAATACTTTTATCAGCAACGGGTAATTTTTTCCATCAGTATGATTGGCCAGCGCGATATTCTGACCCGGCGCCAGCGGCAGCGTCCGGATGTAGTACATCGACGTAAGCACGTCCTGCGTCCGGGGCGCTATCGGGACCTCCTTGTCCTTGTAGATCGCCCGGTGCGCGCTCTGGTCAAAAACGACCGATTCGTTTCGCCTGAATTTACCCTCGCGGATGTTCTTCTCATAGCGGACGCTCACGAGATTCACCGTGTCCATCAACGACACGAAGCGATCACGAACCTTGAAAAAGACCGAGAACACATCGTTGGTCCTCGCGGTGGAAACGATGTTGTAACACGGGACGCTGTCGAACATCGATATGTTGCGAATCTCCAGCGTGGCCTCTCCCGCAGTTATGATGCCGTACTGAACCGAATAAACCAGCTTCTCTCCCTCTCCAAACGGTATGGAGACGGGGAGCAGCTCATCCACGAGCTCATCCGAAAGATCGACGCCGTACAGCGAGTCCGGCGACCATTCCACCGTGTCGGCATCGGAGATCACCTTGCGAATCCTGGCCGCCTCGTCATCGCTCTGCGCCCGCGGCCCTCCCGTCCACAACAGGAGAGCCATCAGAAATGCGCTGATTAGTATTCTGTAGAGCATACGTGTCTCGTTTCGCTCAATGTACACCGGCCGTTCTCTGCAGCATCTCGTCATAGGCCGCCACCGTTTGTTCGACCATGTGGCGATAGTCATACGACGCCGCCTGGAGCTTTGCCGCCCTCGCGCATCCAGCCCTGAGATCGTCGTCGCGCATCATACGTATGATCGCTTCCGCGAGCAGACGCGGATCTCTGGGCGGCGTAAGCAGACCGGTCTTGCCATCCTCGACCAGATCCGGCACGCCCCCGGTCCTCGTCGCAACTACCGGCACCCCCATCGCCTGCGCATCCATGATCGAGGTACAGAGACCTTCGAGATACGACGACAGCACAAAACAATCGAAGAGCGCCAGGCACTCGAGGACATCCTTGCGAAAACCGGTGAGGATGATGTCGTCCTCCATACCGAGCTGTTTGATCTGCGCCTCGAGCTTTGGCCGCAGCTTGCCTTCACCGACAATCACAAACCTCGCCCCCTCGATTTTCTCGGATACTCGCCTGGCAGCCCCGATAAAATCAACATGAGATTTGTGGGGAGCAAGCGCCGCGACGTTGCCAATCACGGGTGTGCCCTCGCCAATGCCAAATTCCTTCAGAAGATAATGATTATCTTTTACACCCTCGAACTTTTTGAGGTCCAACCCGCTTCGCACGATTCTGATCCGGTCGGCCTCGATACCGCACTCCACGAGGACGTCACGGACACCGTTCGAGATCGCGAGATACACATCCGCACCGTACCGGTATTTCATGGCACTGAGGCCGTTTTGCCCCACGGGAAAGTCCACGCGCCGGCTCACGACAAACACCGGGCCGGGTGGTGCGCTTCTCGCGCGGCCGATATTCGCCGCACGCTGCGCGATGTACGCGACACTGTGCGCGTGCGAGGAGTGACAGTGCACAATATCGAAATTGTCCTCACGCAAGTAACGCCTCAACGTCCAGGCGGCCACCAGATCCATCCCGCCGGAAATCGGAAGCGGCAGACACCGTACGCCCATATCCTCCGCGCGTTTGGTAATGGCGGCATCCGGAGGAGCGGCAAGCGTCACATCGATGTGGGTGCCGAGCAACCCCCTCATGAGAAGCGCGAGTTGTCCCTCACCGCCCCGCCACGTCACCTCGGAGTCGATCATTAGAGCCTTTGTTCGGCGTGCGCTTGTCATATCCTGTCATTTCATGTAATGGCCCGTTGTGCCTCGACGCGCCGTGGCGCCGGCAGCCGATCATGTAGTCCAAATGCCGATTGAGCTGCAACCGAAGGTTGTCAGCTCCAATCGGCATACGTATCACTGCGCCTTATGGCGTCAGTGATACATACACTTATACCCCATGCCCATCAAAAACACTCACATTTTCGGAGCCCCAGGCGGCCGACGGGCCCATCCACTCACACAACTCCTGCCGCAACCTCGACCGCTGCGATCTCGCGCAGAACGTCATCCGGCGTCAGACGCGTCATGCACGGACTGCCAAACGGGCACTCGAGCAGCCGGCACGGTGAACAGGAGAGCCCCGCAAAGACAACCCGGTCGCTCTCACCTCCCATATGCCATTCGAGCGGATGCGTCGGACCAAACAGCGACACCGTCGCCACACCGATGGCGACCGCCAGATGCATCAACCCCGAGTCGATCGTTACCAGAAGAGAAATGTTCTTGAGCATTCCGGACACCTGATCGAGCCGCCGATCCGGCGCGATATAGACCCCGTCACCGGCCTCTCTCACGATTCTTTCCGCCCGCTCGAGTTCACCCGGACCCCACAAAACAACCACGCGCTTGCCCTCTGCCACGAGCCGCATCGCCAACTCGACAAAAGCGCTCTCCCTCCATTCCTTGGCCGGGTACGGGTTGCCCGGATTCAAGCCCACGACGTCTCCTGCCTCGATCGCTGCACCGTCGACACCCACGCCCATCAGGGCACGGCGGCCCTCGATGATCTCCTCTCGCAAAACAGGAATGGTCCCGACGACCGAGCCCTCGGTTTCGTGCAGACCACACCGGCCCGCCAGCGCCATCGCCGACTCGTGCGATGTTCGCTGGATGATCTTGCCGTTGAGATAGCCGGCCCGCGGCTCCACATCGGTGTAGAGAATCTTGCGGCCGCGGACGTCGAATCCGATACGCACGGGCGCACCGGACAAAAACGCGAGCACCGAGCTTCGCACGTTCGAGTGGAAATCCAGTGCGTGGTCGATCGACAGATTTCTCAGGTCCTCGACATACCGGTAGTACGCCGTGGCCCCGGTGAAGCTGTCGAAGGCGGGGGGCTGTGGCAGGAGCAGATCGATGTACCGGACGTTTTTTAGAAGTCCATGGTAGAGGGCGTCCGCGACAAAAATGATCTGCCGCTCGGGTGCGGACTGCTTGATTGCGCGAAGTGTGCCCAGAGTGGCGAGAACGTCGCCGAGCTGTCTCAGCCGGATCGCGAGGACCACCGGGGCATCGGGGTTTATACGGTTCATAAACCCACCGGACCTGTGGAACGAGCGGGACGTGACGTCAGCACACCGAGGAGTTTTTCCTCGACCATCGCCGGCGTCAGTTTGCGAAGGCAGCTGATGTGATCGCACTCGTGCATGTGACACGGACGGCACGTGATCGGTACCCACGCAGCCACGTACGGACCGTACCCCTCGTATGGAAACCACACATCGGGCTCGGCGCTGCCAAAGATCCCGACGGTCGGCGTCCCGACGCCCACGGAGACGTGCATGATCCCGCCATCGCTCACAACCACGGCATCGAGCGCGTGGATGATCGCCGCGGTACGCCGGATCGACAGTGCCGGCAGATACAGAGCGCGGTCACAAAGACGGTTTTCGAGCGCGTCACGAACCACTTGCTCACCCGGTCCGTGCATCACCAGTATCTGCATGTCGTACGAGTCAATCAGACGCTCGGAGAGAAACGCAAACTGGTTTGCCGGCCATCGCTTGACCACCCACTTGCCACCGGGATGGACCCCGATGACCGGTTTGTCCGGATCCACACCGATCTCCGTCAGCGTGCGCCAGGCGCTCTCGGTCTCATCCTCTGTAATCGTGAGTGACGGTTTGGATGGCTGTCCGGTGATACCCAGCGGCTCGAGGTGCGCGATATGCCACCGCGTCGCCTCACGGACATCAGAAGGCACCGACACCGGGTGCGTGTACAGTCGTTGTCGCCCTCTCCTCGACCCGCCCACACGCATCGCGGCCCCGGACAACCGGATCGCGATCGCGCTCCGCGGGTTCGAATAGAGGTCGATCGCCAGCGAGTACTCGCGTGCACGGAGTTCGCGAATCAGCCGCAGAGAGGAACCCAACGCGCCATCCGACATATCGAATACTCGATCGAAGAGAGGCTCGCCCACCAGGACATCGGCCGCGCCTCCTCGCGCCAGATAGTCGATCCGTGCACGGGGAAACCGCTCGCGCAGAAGCTGCACCATCGGCAAGGTCAGGATGACGTCCCCGAGATACTGCAAGCGGCTGACGAGTACGTGCCCGCCCGCCTCGAGCTCATCGATCACCCGTGCCTCGAGCGGTCGGCTCATGCTCATTTCCCTCCCCCGCCCTCACCCTTCTTGATGCGATCCACGATCTCGCCCGATGCATGGGATTTCGGGTCACCGACAATGATCGTCTTGATACCCAGGGCCGCAGACGTCTCGCGCTCGGGGACATCGTCGGCCGTGTAATCCGTCCCTTTTGCGTGAAACCCCGGCCGGAGCTTTTTTAGAATCCGTGTGATATCACGCCCTCCAAAGATCAACACCGCATCCACCATCTCGAGACCCGAGATCAGCCTCGCTCGATCCCCGGCCGGCAGGACCGGTCGTCCGGGACCCTTTAGCGCGCGTGTGCTTTTGTCGTCGTTGATCGCGACGATAAGATAGTCGCCCGCCTCCTTCGCCCCATAGAGATAGCGGATATGTCCAACGTGGAGCGGATCGAAACATCCGTTGGCCAGCACAACGCGATCGGTGCCGAGGCTCGCGAGACGCTCTTTCAGCTTGACCGCACTTCTATAGATGGGCGCTACTTCTCCTGTCATACCGTGACCGTTCGTTTGTGATGAACCGCGCACGGAGCCGCGTTCTTCAACCCGATTCCGTTGTCTCCACTATTCCGTTGGACATCGCATCCAGCGCCTCGGCGAAAACGCGATCCGGTTCGATCTCCTCGTAGCATTGCAACTGAGTCGGACACTCCTGCAGAAAACACGGCGAGCAGTGCACCGGCTCGCGCACGACCCGCACCCGTCCGCCCAGAGGCTTCGTCCACACCGGAGACGTGGACCCGAAAATCACAACAACAGGTGTGCCGAGCGACGCCGCCGCGTGCGGGGCGCCGCTGTCGTTGGCGACGACGACCCGCGATCCCTCGAGCAACGCGAAAAGCTCACCCAGCGATGTCGCCCCCGCCAGGTTGAACACGTCCGGCAGGTCTCTCGCGATCTCATCGCACAGACCCACCTCACGTCCACCACCCGCCAGCACGACCGGCACCTCCGCGCTCAAGCTCTCGACAAGCCTTCTGTATTTGTCCGCGGGCCAGTGTTTGGTCGGCCCGTATATCGCACCCGGCAAAACCACCGCGTACCCGCCGGACACGCCGCGTCCCCCGAGAGTCTCCGCCAGGGACTCCCGCTCGTGGTCGAACACCTTGATTCGCGGAGACACCGTGGAGCCGGGATCATCGATACGCAGACGGGAAAGAACTTCGCGTCCGAGCCGCAGGTAGTTTTGCGAGAGATGTTCGTCACGAAGATCGTGGCCGGGCAGCGCGGTACTCAACAGAGAGCCCCTCGCATCGTTCGCAAACCCGATGCGGTTCGGCACCCCGGACAAAAAGAGTGTCAGGGCGGATGAGAACGACGGGGGCAACACCACACCGCCATCGGCAGCCAGTCGGCGTATCGTCGCACCGCGCGCGACCAGACCCCGCGTACGCCCGGTTCGCGAGAGCACGATGAGCTCCGCGACCTCGTCAAGCCCGAGAAAAACGCGCGCCGCGTACGGGGAGGCAACCACACGGAGCGACATTCCTCGTGCCGCGGCGAGATACCCGATGAGCGGCAGCGACATGACGGCGTCACCCAACCAGTTGGGTGCAATGACCACGAGGCTGCAACGTTTGTCCGTCATACGAGGTCTGTCTCTACGACACGAGCCCGAACTGCAACTCATACAGCTTCTTGTAGACGCCTTCGCTACCCATCAAATCCGCGTGTGTGCCGCACTCGCACACCACACCGTCTTCGAGAACCAGTATCTTGTCGGCGTTTTGTATTGTGGAAAGTCGATGGGCGATCACAAACGTCGTTCGCCCTTTGAGGAGATGGTCGATGGCCTCCTGGACGAGAATCTCGTTCTCCGTGTCCAGCGAACTGGTCGCCTCGTCAAAGATGAGAACCTGGGGATCCTTTAGTATGGCCCGCGCGATCGAGATCCGCTGCCTCTGGCCACCGGAGAGCTGTGTCCCCTTCTCCCCGATCACCGTATCGTACCCGTTCGGCAGATCACGGATGAACTCGTGGGCGTTGGCGGCCTTTGCCGCCTCGATGATGGACTCGATCGGACGATCGTGCACCCCGTACGCAATGTTTCTCTTGACCGTGTCGTTGAACAGGATGACCTCCTGCGTGACGATTCCCATCATCTCGCGTAGCGACCTCAGATTGACATCGCTGATGTCCACGTCGTCGAAAAGAATGCGACCGCTGGTCACGTCATAGAAACGTGGTATCAGATCGACCAGCGTTGTCTTGCCGGCGCCGCTCGGCCCCGCGAGCGCGGTCACGTCACCGGGGGATACCGAAAACGAGATGTTCTTGAGCACCGGTCTGCCCGGCAGATACTGGAAACCGACCGACTCGAAACGAATGCTCTTGTTGAAAGTCGCCCGCGGTTTGTCCGTCGTCGTCGCAAGCGGCTCCTCGGGCACATCGAGCAGGTCAAACACGCGTGATGCGGCTGCGAGTCCTTCTTGAAGCGCGTTGTTGAGTTTGCTGAGGTTCTTGACCGGTGTGACGACCCAGATCATCGCCCCGACAAAAAGCATCAGGTTCTCCGGGCTGATCATGCCCGTCAAAACGAGATTACCGCCGTACCAGAGAATCGCGACAACGGCGAACGCCCCGAGAAGCTCGGATGTGGGTGACGACACGGCTCCCCACAGCATCATACTCAGATACTGGCGGACATACTTGAGACTGAACATCCTGAAACGCTTCTTCTCATAACCGTCCATGGCGAACGCCTTGACGACACGGACACCCGAGATCGTTTCATCGAGCAGGGCCGTCATATCGGCCATTTCCGCCTGTGTCCGAAAACTGCGTTTCTTGAGCTTTCGACCGATGATTCCGATCAGCACCATGTTGAGCGGGATCACGACGAACGTGAGAAGCGACAGTTTCCAACTGATTACCAGAACGATGATCAGAGCAATCAACGTCATCAAGCTGTTGCGTATCAAGCTCGCCGCCACGCCGATCACGGCTCCCTCGAGTCTGGTTACGTCGTTTGTGATTTTGGAAATGATATGTCCGGTTTTCTCGCGCTCGAAATAGGACATCGGGAGGTTCTGCAGATGCCCGTAGACGTCGTTTCGAACGGCGAACAGAACCCTCTGTTCGAGGAATACGGTGAAATACGTCTGCAGATACGCGAATACGTTTTTGATAAAGAAGAGAAAGACCAGGAGGATACAGAAACGGGACAACCGGTTTTGTGCATTGCCCGCATACATCTTCGACTCAAACCAGGCCAGGGCCTGGACCTTGAGCTCCTCGATCTTCGGCGGCAGCGGAATGCCCTCGACACCCGATTCCTGGCTCTCCTCCGGAGCGCCGATCGCCTCCTCGGATGGCTTGCCCTCGTGGAGGACGATCCGCAGAAACGGGTGGATGAGGGTCAGCGAGACGCCGCTGAGAGCCGCAAATACCGTCACCGTGATGAAGAGCAGGATGACCTTGCGCCAATACGGCAGCACGTATTCCAGAAGCCGGAAGTAGGTTTTCATAACTATGGACCGTTAAATCGGTTCTGACTATTCTACACGCGTCAGATGGAGGAGGGTATCGATTTTTGAGTTAAACTCCTCGAAGGAAAGCCTTTGTCCCTTAACACCTTGCAGTATCTGAACCCAGGGCGTCCCTTTGGGAAACCAGTTCGCCTCGTCGTGTCGAGTGAACAGACCCACCGTCGGTATCCGCATACTGACGGCGAAATGAAAATAGTCCGTGTTACCCGATAAAAGTAGGTCCGCGCAGGAGAGAAGCGCAAGCCCTTCTTTGACGTTCTTGGGCTGGACACCGAAGAGGGTCTGGGGATCCAGATTAGCCCGAAACTGGTCGAGGCGCTTTTTCTCGAGGTTATTGGAGAGCACGAGGATCTTGCAGGCCATACGCGGCGACATCTGTTTGACCAGGTATGCGAACGAGTCGGCCACCAGCCGGTGCTTGCCCTTTCCCAAACCGGGATCGACGGCCACCAGCATGATGTCCTTCTCCGGTTTGTGGAAATGCACCATCTGTTTTGCCCACCGGGCGTCCTGATCGGGTAGCGTCCAGCCCGGTGCGTCGTCAAACGTGTTCAATCCCAGCGCGGGGAGAAACGCCCGGACTTTACTCGCCTCGTACGACGTCCCCGAGCCAAGACGAATCTCACAGTTGATAAAGGGGTACGTTCGCTCGGTCGAGAAGCCGACCCGGATCTTGGCCCGCGTGGCGAGTGAGAGAAGTGCGCGCGGGAGATTGAACTCGGTGCCGAGAAGAAACGCAACGTCGAAGTCTCGGTCGCGGATTCGTTTGGCCAGCGTCAGGAAAGTCGTGGAGGACAGCGACAGATGCGCCGTCTCGTAGCTGATCATCTCGCTGACCTGCGGCATCGTTCGAACGAGCTCGCTGTTGCCCTGACGAACGAGGAAGGTGATCCGCATCCCCGGGAAGCGGTCCTTGAGATAGGTGACCACCGGGGCGAAAAAGAGGATCTCGGTGAGATCGCCGGAGTCGATGACGAGGACACGGGAATTGTCGCTGATGTCGGCCGGCAGACGGAAAGCCTCGTTGGACGTCATCTTGCCCAGGATAGGCGTCAACAGGCCGATCATTCGTTCGCTTTTCGGGGAAATCGTTGCCACACCCATCGTTAGACTCCAGCAATGCCTCGGTTTCCGAGCAAAACAGCAAGTTGGGGGCCAACTAGTCCCAGATAATCATTTTCTCGACGGCCTCCTCGGCGCGCGACATTGGTACCAGCTTCAGGTCCTTCTTTATGACCTCCGGAATCTCCTCGACCTCACGGATGTTCCCCTTCGGAAAGAGAACCGTCTTGATACCCGCGCGATGAGCGGCAATCACCTTGTCCTTGAGCCCGCCAATGGCCAGAACCTTACCGGTAAGCGTGATTTCGCCGGTCATGGCGTGATCATTGCGAAGCGGCTTCTGAAAGAGCAGCGAGGCAATCGTCACCGCGATGGCCACCCCGGCGCTGGGCCCGTCCTTGGGGACGGCTCCGGCCGGCACATGGATGTGTATGTCCTGCTCGTCGAAGAACCCGGGCCTGGACGCCTTGGTCAGATAGTTCGCACGGATGTAGCTCTCGGCGGCCTCAACGCTCTCCTTCATCACATCTCCCAGCTGGCCCGTCAGCTTTCTGCGCCCCCTGCCGGCCATCGACAGACCCTCGATAAACAGTATCTCACCGCCGGCGAACGTCTTCGCCAGACCGGTGGCCACACCGATCATCGGACGCTTGAGGGCCATTTCTTTTGTGAACTCCTCCAGCCCGAGGTAGTTGCGAACATTCTTCTCCGTCACCTTGACGCCGCGTTTGTTGCCCGACGCGTGGCGCCTCGCCACCTTGCGACAGATCGCCGCGATCTTTCTCTCGAGTTCGCGGACTCCCGCCTCTCGGGTGTAGTGGATCGCGATGTGACGCAGCCCCTCGTCGCTAATCTTGACCCCGCCCTTCGGCAGCCCGTTTTCTTCCAGCTGTCTCGGGAGGAGATATCGTTTGGCAATCTCCATCTTCTCCATCGTGATATAACCGGGGAGCTCCAACACCTCCATTCGATCGAGCAGAGGCCGCGGAACCGTCTCCAGGAGGTTGGCCGTCGTCACGAACAGCACCTTCGACAAATCAAACGGGATATTGAGGTAGTGATCCTCAAACGAGGCGTTCTGTGCGGGATCGAGAACCTCGAGAAGCGCCGACGCGGGGTCACCGCGAAAATCGCTCCCTAACTTGTCGATCTCGTCGAGCATAAACACCGGGTTGCAGCTGCCCGCCGTCCGCATCCCCTGGATCACCCTCCCGGGGAGCGCGCCGATATAAGTCCGGCGATGACCGCGGATCTCGGCCTCGTCCTTCATCCCTCCGAGCGAAATCCGAATAAACTTCCGGTTCATCGACCGCGCGATGGACTGCCCGAGAGACGTCTTCCCCACACCCGGCGGACCGGCAAAGCAGAGGATCGATCCTTTCATCGTTTGCTTGAGCTTCTTGACGGAAAGAAATTCGAGGATCCGCTCTTTGACTCTCTCGAGATCGTAGTGATCCTTGTTCAGGACTTTCTCCGCCGCGTCGATATCGAGGTTGTCTTCGGTGGCTTTTTCCCAAGGGAGCTCGAGGATCCAATCCAGATATGTCTTCGAGACGGTATACTCGGCCGCACCCGGTGACATCTTCTGCAACCGATCGAGCTCCTTTTCCGCCGTCTCTCTGGCGGCTTCGGAGAGACCGGCCTGCGCGATCTTGTCACGAAGCTCGTCGATCTCGATCGTGCGATCGTCATCTTCACCCAGCTCACGCCTTATCGCCTTGAGCTGCTGCCTGAGGTAATACTCGCGTTGTTCGCGATCCATCTCCTTCTTGACATCGGACTGAAGCTTCTTCCCCAACCGGAGCACCTCGATCTCATCACTCAGGTAGTCCGACAGCAGCTTGAAGCGCTTGAGGACATCGGCCTCTTCCAGAAGCGCCTGTTTGCGATCCATATCGACATTCATGTTTGTGGCGATCACGTCCGCGATTCGGCCGGGTTCCTTGATACTGCTAATGATGATCTTCAGTTCCTCGGGCAGACCCTCCGACTCGTCGATCACCTTTGAGAACGAGTTGGTCACGGTTTTTATATAGGCCTTCAGAAGATCGGAATCATCCACGAACTCATCGATCTGTTCTATCCTCGCCCGCATGTAGGGCTCGTCCTGGATCATCTCTATGACTTTGATTCGCGTGATCCCCTGCCCCATCAGGCGCATCTCACCGTTCGGGAAACGGATCATCTTCTGAATGTGGACCGCGGTACCCACATCGTAGATCTCCTCGGGGCCCGGCTTGCCGTCCGTCGGGTTTTTCTGTGTGAACGCACCAATAATTTTCTGATCCGCGAGCGCCTCGTCCGCGAGCCGGAGCAGGTTCTCATCGTTTAGCAGAAGAGGCACCATCATCAGCGGAAACACAACCGCGTCGTTGATCGGCAATACGGCCAGTTCCTTTGGTATCTGACTCAGCTGAATGAGTTCATCCTCGAACTCGAGCTGTTTCTTGATGGACACGGAGATCTCCTTCGGAGTGCTGGACTCTACTCGACTTCGATACTGCGCTTCGACGGTTTTTCAACGGTCTTCTTGAGACGTACTTCGAGCAGACCGTTCGAGTAATTTGTAGAAACGTTCTTGGCATCGACACTGACCGGGATCTGGATCTGTCGCTGAAACGGCCCGACCTCGATCTCCAGTTTGTGAAAATGCTTCTTGCCCGGCGGCCCAACCTCGCTTCTGACGCCACGAATCGTGAGCTCCTTGCCGTCTGTGAGCACCGTGATCTGGTTCCGGTCCATCCCGGAGATATCCACGACCGTCACGAACTCCGTATCCGTCTCGTATACATCCGTGTCGGGGGCCCAGCCGAGATCCGGCCGCATGCCTATATTGCCCTTTGCCGGCGAGAGCTCCGACATCAGCATATCGAGAAGCTCCCGGATGTTGTGGAACTCGCGGTCAGCGACTTCGTGGCGCGGAACGCGTGTGGATTGCTGACTCATGGCACATCACCTCTCTCAGGCGGCGCCGAGGCACCGTTAGTAAGGCGTGATTTACTAGTCCGTTGGCAGGATAGATAAGGGTCTGGAGAAAGTCAAGAAATGATAAGCGACCGCCGCGGGCGACTCCCGCGGCGTCCCTCGTCTGACGGATTCCCCCAGGAACCGGGGGAAGTTTACGGCTTCTGCTCCAATGATCCCAGCCCCGACGAGGTCGACAGACCGGTGTCCATCGTCGGAAAACCGGTCAAATCTTCCGGGTAGATGAGACCCAGCGGGAGATCACCGCTAATGAGCCAGTTGATAAGCCGGTTCTTGGTGAAAACGAGATCGTAGCGCAGGATCTCTTTGCTGACCACGTCGCGGGCGACATAGGACCAGGTTTCCGTACCGTCATCCGCGATTCCCGTGCGGGCGTAGGGAAGGCCCCACGAGGCAAGAACCTGCATATAGTTCATTTCCTTCTGCACTCTGCTGCTGAGAATGTCCTTTATGAAGGGATCGTCCGGATGATACTCGATGTAATGCGCGCGAAACTCTGCGACCTGGGTCGTGTTGCGCTCCAATACCGGTGCGTGCGAACAGGCCGCGGCGAATACGACGGTGAGGATTGCGACGATTCCTAGAGACCTCGCTGCTTTCATGATTCGCCTCCTGGGTTCGGGTCCGCAGAGGCATCGCTCAAAAAAGAGAAACCACAACTCACACGCTGTGGAATACACGGCGCCTCTGTCACCTGAACATCTGTGCCATTGGGCCACATGGGTCACCTCTCCCCTACAAACTCCCCCACATTTAGTGTAGCAACGCCGCTGGCGTTCGACCAGTGCTGCCTGCAAAAAAGAACGAGGGCGCCGGAAGAGGACACCCATAATCTACTGTAACGAAACCAGATATAGACTCTACCCAAAACGGTTCCCGCAACAGGATCCGGGCGACCCCCGACTTGGGGCCGCCCGGTCCCGCCAATCGTGGAGGACACCCCTACTTTCGCGGCACCCCGTTTCTGCTACCCGTGCCGTTAACGGGCTGTAGCATCAGTGACTCATCGATCCTTTCAACCGAGCTAATATAGGAAACGCCAGCACCGGCCGTTGTACGCTCGATACTCCAGCGCTGTAGGATCCGATCGACAAAAACCAGCTCATAGACAACCGCATCACCGCTTTGATCATCACGTGACGTATAGGTCCAAAGCTCCTTGTTGGCCTTTGCTCTTGCCTCCCGTTTTTGCGGCACCCCCCAAGAGGCCAGCACTTCCATCGCGTCCATTCCGCGCGCGACTTCGCCCCGCTCGATCTGAGCGTTGTGGGCTCCGTAGGGGTGACTGCGCAGATACTCCGTCCGCAGCTTCGCCGTTTCGGGGTTCTCGTTGAGCATCGTTGGTACGTGGGCACAAGAGGCGGTCAGACCGATCGACAACACAACAAGCAGAGAACAACGTGCGAGTTTCATTTTAGCCTCCTGGATGTCTTAGCACTCGGTGCGTGTCGGTGCCCGTTTCTGAACATGATCGAGACACCTTCTGGTGGAAGAACTCATGTGCCCTCCCGCTCGGCACTACATCACGTTCCACACCCACCCCGGTCCCGATTGGCTGACGCCGACCGCGCTCTGCGCACCACCACCCATGCCCGGCACGTCACGCAAAAGCGGCGGCGCAAGACGCCGCAACAAACCTCCCTGAGAAACCCTGTCCCCCGTCGAGCCTTTGCGACCCTGACGCCAGCCGGCGCACGTTCGAAGGCGAGCGGGCTCCCGAATGACGCAAGTTGCACCGGCTCTTCTGCGGTTTGCAGGGCCGTCGACGCTCGGAGGTGATGGGTTGTTCGCTTGGGTCAGTGGGCACAGCGGACGCCCGAACGGATATTACGACCGAGCGCTCCAATTGAGCCATTAGCGCGAGGGAGTCATGAAGTGAGGGCGTGCGCTGCGCCCGCTGCTGAGCGTACGTTCGTGCTATAATCGATCGCACCGTGGACGCAGAACTCTACATAGGACCCGCCGGCTGGTCCTACCCGGACTGGGACGGCGTGGTTTATCCAAAACGCAAGCCGGGCCATTTTGATTTTCTCGAGTACATCGCATCGTATTTCAACCTGATCGAGATCAACAACACCTTCTATCGCATTCCCGCCCCGTCGATGTGCGCGTCGTGGGCCAGGAGAGTCGACCACCATCCGGGTTTTCAATTCACCGTCAAACTCTTTCGGGGATTCACACACGGATCTGCACCGGCAAGCGAGCAAGACGTGACGGCGTTCAAGCAGGCGATCGAGCCTTTGCAATCCCATGGAAGGCTGAGTGCTGTCCTCATTCAGTTCCCGTGGTCGTTCCGTTTCTCACCCTCGAACGTCCGATACATCGCCGGTCTGGTCGAATGGCTCAAGCCCTACCGGTCCGCTGTCGAGGTCAGGCACGGCGGATGGGGTTCGGACGAGGCGCTTGGGTTTTTCAAGGACCGAGGAATCAGTATGTGCGGTATCGACCAGCCGCTGATCGGCCGGTCACTGCCACCGAGTCGATCGGTGTCGAATGGCGCCGGCGCGTACTTTCGTCTTCACGGCCGCAACAAAGCGGAATGGTTCAAACCCGGCACGAACCGGGACCAGCGCTACGACTATCTCTACACGAAAGAGGAGCTCTCGGAATGGGTGGAGCGCGTCAAGGAGGTGGGCGCAAACGTCAACCGGATCCATGTTGTGCTCAACAACCACTTCCGCGGGCAAGCCGTCGCCAACGCGCTCGCGATTGCCTCGATGCTGTCGGGAAAGCGCGTCCGCGCACCGAGCGGAATTTTGGATAGATACCCGGACTTTGCAGACCTGTTGGAAGAAGATGCAGAAGAGAAAAACGGGGGTTCGACGGAGGAACCTGGCCAGCGGTCACTGTTTGATGATGGCAATGGCTAACAGGATCATGAGAATCCCCGCTGCGATGAGGAGTTTGTTTCGGATGAGCGCCTCGAGCAGATCCAGCGGCGCGCGCGGGTGTTCTTCGAGAACAGTCTCTTCGCTCTGGGCGGGAGCGTGGCTCTCCCCGGGAACATCTTCCGGAACATCCGCTTTCTCGCCGACACGCTCCGGGGACATTCGCTCGTGGCAGAAAGAGCAAGACTCCGACCCCTCATCCAGCGACCGGCCACACGTCGCACAATTGCGCAGCTCGACCACGACTTCCTCGGCATCGTGACCGAGATGCACGGTCGGCGCCCTGGGTGTCGGGTCGTCGACACCGGGGGTTTCCAGATAGGACTCGAGCCTCACCCGTCCACCCAGCTGCTCAAGAATGACCTTGAGCTTGTTTGCCTGGTCGACGCTCAGACCCTGCTTGACAGCGCTGGGCAACCTGCGAACCACCTGGCGTACGCGGGGCAGCGCCGTACGCGTCCGCAACGAGAGCTTTAAGGCAAAGCTCTCCGGGCTCTCTCGATCGACATCGATCGACTCGAGGACCACGCGGAAGAACCGCTTGCTATGCACGGAGATTCTGGAGTCCACGTCCTGACTTCGTAGCATGGACCGTACCAGACGGCCCGCAACCGAACAGGCGAACCATCACATTAAGTCCGCGCCATAACATACTGATACATAAGAAGACAGAAACAGGAGGGACAAAGATTAGTCTGCCGTATCAAAGGCGGCCTGGCCCTCGATGTTGTCCGTGCTCACCGCCGTGACGCCAATCGCGACGCCCTCGACAATAAGCGGGAAGGTGAGCTGAGCCGACAGGGTCGATGTCGTATCTTGCAGCGTGGGCGGACCCCCGAGGGTCCAGTAGATCCGGTAGAAGCTGACCACCGTCGGATCACTGATCGTCCAGGAGATCTGGAAAGTGATGTTGTCCGTCGTCGTCACCAGGACGTTCTCCGGCCTCGGAGGCACGGTGCCGTCGATCTTTGGCGGGAGGGTGAGATCCGACGAGCAGGCCGCGAGCAGTAGAACCAGAGCGATAGTAAGTCTTTTCACCGTGTGGATGGTCCCTTTGGGTTCTAGAATCGGAAACTTCGGGTCAACAGGACGCGTTTCGGACTGGCCTCTATCTGATAACGCAAAGCCGTCTCCGGGTCATGGGGCTTGCTGATCAACACATCGATGAGATTGATCGTGTACGTGGCGATCAGCGTTGTCAAAAAGATATTCCTCCACTTCAACCACGAGTCCGCCTCATCGGAGGCGCTGATCATCTTGTTATAGCTCGATGATGCAACGCCGGCGTTGATGATCCCACCGTTTTCCCAGGTCGTCACCAGCGAGTTGTAGTCTTCCTTAGCGGCATTGAATCTGTCCACTTCCCGGTTGTAGTTTATCGCCGTCGTGAACAGTCCCACGCCACTGACGATCGCGGCGCCGGCGAATATCCCCGCCTTGGTGTAGTGTCCCTGATGCGCCTGACCCGTACCCGGAAGGAGTATCGATCGAATCACCGCAGAGGTCTTTGCGAGGGCGTGGCCGGGAATCATCACGGAGAGCAGCACCACCGCACATACCGTCCACAGACGGCGTGTGGTGCAGCCAGGCCCTTCAGGATTACGCGTGTGTCTGCTCATTTGTTCACCCGGATACTTGTACGTAGAAACGAGATAGAATGTTACCCAGCTTTTTGCCGAAGTTCAACGAATTTCTGGAGCCGGGCCGGCCGGTCTCCCCCACCGGGGAGAACCACGGAACCCGCGAAAAAGCAGGGCGTAAAACCCAGTGGACAATCGCCAATTGACACCCCGTGGCGACCTCCGATATCCTGATGAACCGTTCACCCCGCTGTGTCCGATATCCGCGTACAATCGATCGTTCGGCACCGCGCGCTTGAATGATCTGGAGGCATCCGTTTGATCGAGGTAAACAACCTGACGAAGCGTTTCGGCGCCCACAAGGCCATCTCGGACATCTCATTTCGGGCCGAGACCGGTGAGATTCTGGGCTTTCTGGGCCCAAACGGGGCCGGTAAGACCACGACGATGAGGATCCTGACCTGTTACCTCCCCCCGACCAGCGGAAGCGCCCGGGTGGCCGGATTCGACATCCTGGACGACTCGATCCAGGTCCGCCGGCGAATCGGCTATCTACCTGAAACCGTACCAGTTTATACCGATCTAACCGTCGATGCCTATCTCGAGTTCGTCGGCCGCCTCAAAGGTATGCCCAAAAACACGCGAAAGGCGCGGATAGGACGGGTAATGGAGGAGTGCGGCATTTCGCACGTGCGGACGCGTACGGTCGGCAAGCTGTCCAAGGGGTACCGGCAGCGTGTCGGGCTGGCCCAGGCACTGCTCAACGATCCCGAGGTGCTGATTCTCGACGAGCCCACCGTGGGCCTCGATCCCCAGCAGATCATCGAGATTCGGGGACTGATACGAAACCTCGCGGGCAAACGCACGATCATCCTGAGCACTCACATCCTGCCCGAGGTGAGTCTCCTCTGCCAGCGCGTGATCATCATCAACAAGGGCAAGCTGGTCGCCATCGACACACCCGGCAATCTAAAAACGCGCCTGCGGAGCGCACTCGTCATCGACGCTCTCGTTCGGGGCGACCGTGAGGCGGTGACCCGGAACATCGCATCGCTTCCCGGTGTCCGTTCGGTCGACTGTGTCGAATCGTTCGAGGACGATTCGCACCGCTTCCGCATCGAGGCCAACGACGACGCCGATATCCGCGAGCCGGTATCGCGCGCCGTCGTCGGGCAGGGGTTCGGTCTGCTCGGGCTCAACACGATCGATCTGAGTCTCGAGGAGATCTTCGTGCAGCTCGTGACAAAAGAGGAGATCGAGTGATGTCGCGTCTCTTCGCCATCTACCAGCGGGAACTCGGCTATTTCTACAACTCGATCGCGGCGTACGTGGTGATCATGATCTTTGTGCTCCTCGGCGGGTGGTTCTTCTACAACCTGCTCGCGTATTTCAATTTGGTGTCGATCCAGATGATGCAGAACCCGCTCGGCGCCGGGCAGCTCAGCGTCACCGAAGCCGTGCTTCAGCCGCTCTTCGGCAATCTGAGTATCGTCATGCTGCTCATCATGCCGCTTCTGACGATGCGACTCCTCTCGGAGGAACGCAGGTCCGGCACGGCGGAGTTGTTGTTTACGTACCCGATCTCGGACTGGGACGTCATCCTCGGCAAGTACTTCGCCACGCTCACCGTGTTCGCGAGCATGCTTGGCATTACCCTGGTCTATCCCCTGCTGCTCATGCGCTACCTGTCACCCGAGTGGGGTGCAATCTTCAGCGCATATCTCGGCCTGCTGCTTCTCGGGATGGCGTTTGTGGCGATGGGGTTGTTCTTTTCGTCGTTGAGCGAAAACCAGATCGTGGCGGCAATACTGACTTTCGGACTGGCGTTGTTCTTTCTGATCATCGGGTGGATCACGCCATTCGTATCATCGAACGTGGCGGCGGTTGTGCGACAACTTTCGATAATCGAGCACTTCGACAGCTTCTCGAAGGGGGTAATCGACACCAACGATGTGATCTATTACCTGAACTTCTCCGTCTTTTTTCTTTTTCTCTGTTCGCGCGTGCTCGAATCGAACCGATGGAGGGGCTAGGCCATGCGGATGACACACACAAACATGGCTATTGGAATTGCCGGAATGATCCTCCTCACCGCCGGGGCCATGCTCTACGCCATCATATCCCCCCAGGTGATGCTGACCCGGACGCTCCTCGTCGCGGGAGCGGTGCTGCTCATCGCGTATGGCGGTCTGAATATTCGAGCCATCATGGCCTTCTTTCGCCGACGCTCTTCCCGGTACGGTGCCAACATGGCGGTGATGATCGTTTTGTTTGCCTGCATCGTCGTGATCGTGCAGGCGCTGTCCGTCAGACACAGTCACCGTATCGACGTCACCCGGAACAAGCGTTTCAGTCTCGCGGATCAGACTCTGAACATACTCCGGGGCCTGGAAGCCGACGTGGAGCTCTACGGGTTTTTCAAACAGGCGAGTCCCGAGAGGGATCGCGTCGAGGATCTGTTCGACCAATACGCCCACGCAACGAATCGGATACGGTATGAGCTCATCGATCCCGACAGAAGCCCAACACGAACCAGCGAGATGGATGTAAAGAGCTACGACACGATCATTATCCAGTACGGTGACAAGCGAGAACAGACCACGAGTATCACCGAGGAAACGTTGACCAACAGCATTCTGAAGATCACGCGCGATGTTCAGAAAACGGTCTGCTTCGTCGTCGGACACGGCGAGAAGGACCCCTACAGCGAGGACCCCGCGGGTTACTCCATCATGAGAGAGGCGATCGAGAGCCAGAACTACGAGGCGAGGATATTGTCGCTCTTCGACGAACCGGTGGTTCCGGAAGACTGCCAGCTGCTCGTTGTGGCGGGGCCGACGAAAGACTATTTCGACAGCGAGATCGCAAAGATCGCCGGTTATCTGACCGGCGGCAAAAACGCGCTGTTCTTACTGGATCCGCAGCTATCCTTCCCGAATCTCGAGACGCTGTTGGTGAGGTACCGCGTTGTCCTGGAGAACGACGTCGTGATCGACCCTTACAGCCGTATTTTAGGAAGGGGGTACACCGACCCCGTTATTACCCAGTATGTCGACCACCCGATTACCCGTGATATCGACGTCGTCACGTTCTTTCCCATGGCGCGCTCGGTGCGTATAGCACCACCCGACATCCCGGGTGTCACCGCACAGTATCTCGCCCAGACGGGCAAATCCGCGTGGGGTGAGACGGATCTCGAGGGAATCCAGGGCGGCCAGGCCGTACGGGGAGAAGAGGATTCATCCGGACCGGTGTCGGTCGCCATGATATCCTCGAAGAAGTATCAGGACGGCGTGCCGAGCGAGATCGGCGATGACGAGAGCACGATCATCGTCTTCGGCGACTCTGACTTTGCCGACAACAGCGCGTTTCGGATCTCGGGCAATGGAGATCTGCTGCTGAACGTGGTGAATTTCCTGGCCGAGGAAGAAGACCTGATCGCGATACGACCGAAACCGGCACTCGGAGACCACCTCCTTCTGACAGCCGCTCAGGGGCGTCTGATTTTTCTCATCTCGGTCGTTCTGCTTCCCCTCTCTGTACTGGGCTTTGGCGTGTCTGTTTTTGTTAACCGTAGAAAGCTCGGCTGACGGGGTGCCGTTGTCGACCGCGTATGTGTCATGCGTTTCAAACCAACACTGATACTGCTGTTCGTCGCCGCCGTCACGTTGGGGTATTTCTTCCTCGTGGAGCAGCCCGGCCATAAGGAGAAAGTCGCCCAAGAGGAAAGTGCGACGAAACTGTTCGACCTGACCGGGATGGAGGTCTTCGGTCTGGTCATCCGCAGAGACGACGCAACGCTCACGTTTACCCGGTCGGGAGACGCCTGGCGGATGATCACCCCGTCCAGGGACCGGGCGGAGATGCCCCAAATAATGGTTCTCGTCCTGTCGGTGCTCAGGTCAAAGGCCGAGCGGCAGTTCCCCGCCGATCCCACGCGTCTCGCCGAATACGGCCTTGCCAACCCCGTTGCGACGGTAAGCCTGAGAGACAGCCTGCAAGCCGAGCTGCTCACACTCGATGTCGGCGATTTCAATTTGACCAAGAGTCACTGTTACGCGAGAGAGGACGGATCGGACACCGTCATGCTCGTTCACGCGGGTGTCCGTCGCTACGCCTTGACCAGTGTGTTCGAGTATCGCGACAAGAAGGTCGTCGAATTCCCCATCGAGGATGTTTCTGCGTTGGAAATCACTTCCGATCTCCACCGAACGTCGTGGAGCAAATCCGTGGACGAGCGTTGGTTCACCGTGGTCGGTGGTGACACGATTCGTGGTGACGATGATGAAATGGATACGATCCTGCGGGAGCTTCGTGCCATGCGGGCCCAGGACGTCAAGGACGGTGACCCGGCAGCGTGGGGTCTCTCCGATCCTGCCGGTTCGATCGTTGTTCGTCTGCCGGACGCCGACGCCATTGGCCTGTCATTCGCCGGTCCGGATTCGCAACGGTGTTACATCCAGGTGAAAGGAGAAGAGCGCATCAACATGGTGGACGCCTCGGCGCTGGACGTTTTCGGGCGGTCGCTCCACGACCTCCGGGACAGGCGTCTTCTGCATTTCGATCGGGATGTTCTGCGAAAGGTCACGCTCAATACGAAGACACTCAGCATTTCTATCATAAAGATGGGGGAGAACTGGTCGTTTGCGAACCCGTCCTTCGACGAGATCGACATTGCGTTGGTGAGCGCGTTCCTCGGATCGCTGAAGGCCATGAAATACCGCGAGATCATCGAGGAGACGATGCGCGCGCCGGAGGAATATGGGCTCGACCACCCCGCCTACCGGCTCGCGTTGTTCGACGCAGAGGGCGACCTTATCGATGAGGTTGTGACCGGACCTACACGGACGATCCGGCGAACGCGCTACGCTACGAGCCGCTCATCCGGTCATCTCGGCGTTGTCGATGCGGAACCGTTCGAAGAAATGGAAGGCCTGTTCGAGGAGTTTCAGCTCCAGTAAACAGTCTTGGAGGCACAACCTAGAGCTTGCAAAACAGACTTTCTCATCCTACTATTCACATACACGACAATGGGAAATGCCCTGAATGAGCGATTCCTCTCGTATCCGAAAGCCCGCTGTTGCGGGGAGCTTCTATCCGAGCGATCCGGAGAAGCTGCGCACCGACCTGCGCGCAATGCTTGGTGATGTCGGTGAGCTGCCGCCGATGGGCCGGCCAGTTGTCCTGGTCGAACCACACGCCGGTTATGTGTACTCGGGTCGCGTCGCTGCGCATGGATACAGCCTCCTCGAAAATCTGAGCATCGACACGGTCGTCGTCGTCAGTCCATCTCACATGGAGTACTTCCCTTTCGTCTCCGTTTTCGATGGAGATGCCTACGAAACACCTCTCGGGCGGATACCCGTCGACAAGGCGACAGCCCGCGATATCGTATCGGCAGACCCCATTCTCAAGCTTTCCGGCAGCGGCCACATCCAAAGTGGAGTTGCGTCGAGGGAACACGCGCTGGAGGTCCAACTGCCCTTCCTTCAGACCGTGCTCGACGAGTTTTGCATCGTCCCCATCGTCATGGGTGGCCAGAGCTGGGAGGCGTGTCGCGCATTGGGGGACGCGCTCGGACCGATACTCAAACGTGACAATGTCATCACCGTCATCAGTTCGGATCTGTCTCACTTCTATCCCCACGATGTGGCGACAGAGATGGATGGGGTCTTTCTCGATCTTTTGAGACAGATGGATCCCCGACGTCTTTACGAATCGGTCAAAAGGAAAGCATGCGAGGCGTGCGGCGCGGGGCCGGTCGTCTCCGGTCTTATCGCCGCACAGCATTTCGATGAAGCGGGCTGTCACATTCTGTCCAGCGCCACCTCGGGTGATATAACCGGCGACCGGGATCGGGTCGTGGGATACGCGTGCGCGGCGATCTACCGGGCGGATCATGCCACCCCCGATGCCATTGAAGGAACGGAGCGAGAGGAATCATCGCTGGGCAAGGCGGAACGGTTGCACCTGCTCGAGCACGCCCGCCGCTCGATCGAGATCGCGCTGGGCATCCCGGATCGCGTCGAGCCTCCATGCCCGCACCCCTCGCTGAACGAGAAACGCGGCGCGTTCGTGACCCTCAAGGTCCGCAACCGGCTGCGAGGATGCGTCGGAATGATTGAGCCCCGGGAACCGATCTGGAACATCACGGGCAAGATGGCCGTCGCCGCAGCAATGAGCGATCCCCGCTTCAACACGCTGACGTCCGAGGAACTCGAGCAGCTCCGCATCGAGATCTCGATTCTCTCCCCCCTACGACAGATCGATTCGCCCGAGCAGATCCGGGTTGGCCACCACGGCCTCGTCATCAAACAAGGACCTTTCAGCGGCCTCCTCCTGCCACAGGTTGCGCAGGAACATGGCTGGCGACCCCGCGGGTTTCTCGGGTACACGTGTGAGAAGGCGGGTTTACCCCGCGATGCGTGGCAGGACAAAGCTACGCATGTCTTCGTTTTCACGGCCACGGTTTTCGGAGAAGAAGAACTCACCCACTAGCAGTAAGGGGGCACGGCGCGGTTAGTCGCCTGTCCTGGAAGGGAGCGAAGTGAAGCGAGGCTCCCTCTCGGCGATGGGAGCGGCGACGCGCCCTCACTTCATGTCTCGCCTGTCCTCTGAAAGAGGGCTCGCCGCGGCCTCGCGTGGCGCGACCCACCGCCCATCCGCCATCTCCGGCTTCGCACGGCCGCCAAGCTGGTGGACACCGTGGCAGGACTCGAACGCTCGCTCGAAATGCCCGCTCGAGCGGTCGCCGCACCCATCCTGTGCGAAGCGGAAGGCCTACGCTGTGGTCTGTTCTGTGATTTCCTGGTTTTTGTGCTCGGAGCCGTCGTAGCTGAACAGAGTCGGGGTCTCGCCGATGATAGTCTGGATGTGGATGGGTCGGGACCAGATGCTGAACACGCGTTCGAGCGTCGCCTGGGCATAGTCGATCCTCAAATCGATGCCGCAGTGCCCGTGCTTGAGGTAGAGCTCACCCCGGTTCTCGTAGTTGCCATCGACGACGGTTATGTGCGGTTGGCCCATGTTGGTGAGTGAAGAAAGCAGCTTTTCCTTGATCTGCGCTATGCTGCGATCGTCGATCTCGTACAGTCCCGTTTCTTCGTTGAGCTTGTATGTGAACAGCTTTTGCTCCCGGCAGAAGTCTTCGGTCAAGAAATCGTCGATGAAGTTCATATCGTTGTAAATCGATCGCACCTCAAAGATCTTCTTGAGACCCTGGCCGAGGTCGAGGTCCCAGTTTTGTCTAGCCTGAAGATCGTCACACTCGTCGAACTCCTTGCCGAACCTCCCCGTATTCCATCGGTACTCGATGTCCTTGTAGAGTTCGTAGCCAAGTTTGTAGGGGTTGAGGCTGCCGGGCTGCCCCCCGAGGGTGCCGGACTGATGATCCGCATAGTCGATCAGCTCGGAATCTTCGAGGCACTTCTCGGTCATGATCTTCGTATGCCAGTACGTCGCCCATCCTTCGTTCATGATCTTGGTTTGCGCCTGGGGGGCGAAGTAGTAGCTCTCCTCCCGAACGATCGAGAGAATGTCACGTTGCCAGTTTGGGATCGGTGCGTGCTGCAGCAAGAACATCAACACGTCCTTCTCCGGCTGCGACGGAAACCTCGCATCGCGCTTCCGCGCCTTCTCCGCCCTCTCCTCGCGTTTCTGCTTCAGATAGTCGGGCGGGTTGATATACGGATCCATATAGCTCTTGCTCCTGAGCTTGGCAACGGGGGCTTGCTCGGCGTCGTCTGCGGGTTCCGAGACACCGCCGGGTCCGGTCTCGACAAACGCCGAATCGGAGTCGATCAGATGCTCGATCGAGAAACACATATCGAGAAAGTTCTCCACGGCCTCGACGCCATGGCGCGCAGCGTAGTCCCGGATCCGCATCCCGTGATTGGCCATCTCGTCCATCATCTTCCGATTGGTCACCCGGAAGTACGCGTTGTTCTTGAAGAAATCGCAGTGGGCATAGACGTGCGCTGCAACCATCTTTTGGTCGACCATCTTGTTGTTATCAAGAAGGTATGCGTAGCAGGGGTTGTTGTTTATCACCATCTCGTAGATCTTGTGCAATCCGTAGCTATAGCTTTTTTCCATGTACTGGTACTGCATACCAAAGCGCCAATGCGGATAGCGAACGGGGAAGCCGCCAAAGCTGGCCACCTCGTTCATCTGGTTGAAATCGACCATTTCGAAGACAACGGGAAAGAAATCGAGACCGTAGCTTCTCGCGTACCCCTCGATTTTCTTTATCCAATTCTCGAGTTCAGCCAGATCGATCATTTTCCCTTCCCCAGAAATTCTTTTATTGATTTGTATATTTCATCCCGATTGTTGATCTCAGAAAATACGACGTTGTCGTCGTCCGGAAACGCCTTCGAGAGGTCGTTTATAAACGCCCCGCTCCCGTACGGGCTTGCCACTTGTCCATAACAGAACAGGTTGACGCTCGGCAGCATGTGCTCACGCAGAATGTCGAGGCACTTCTCCGTGTCTCCACCGCCCCAGTTGTCACCATCTGAGAAGTGGAACACGTAGATATTCCAGTCACTCGGCGGGAGATCCTCCTGGATGGTCTTGGCACACAGCTCGTACGCGGATGAGATCCGCGTCCCGCCGCTTTCCCGGGTGTGGAAGAATGTCTCCTCGTCCACCTCTTTCGCCGCGGCGTCGTGGATGATGTACCGTGTCTTCAACCCCTTGTACTGCCGCTGCAGCCATGTGTCGATCCAAAAGCACTCGATCCGTACAACTTCCTTCTGCTCGTCGCCCATCGATCCCGACACATCCATCAGATAGATTATAACGGCGCTCGTCTCCGGGATCTTCGCCATCCGGAACGATCTGTAACGCCTGTCCTCTTTGACGGGAATGACAACGGGGTTGTCGGGATCATAGTTGCCCGAAGCAATCTGGCGTTTGAGCGCTGCGCGGAACGTTCGCTTGAAGTGCCGCAACGATTCCGGACCGGTGCGGCTGATCGACGAGTAGCGTTCCTTATCCGTCACAATCGAGCTCTTGCTCTTGGGCTCGATCTTCGGCAGCTCGAGCTCCTCACCCATGATGTCCGCGAGCTCTTCCAGCGTGACATCAACCTCGAGGATATGGCGTCCGGGAGCCTCTCCCGCTCCACCAGCGCCTTTCTCACCTTCGCCGGCTCCGATGGGCGTACCTACTTCGCCCTCACCCTGCCCAACACCACCGAGCTTTCGCGTCTCGTGACGGAAGTTTGGAATCTCGATCTGTCGAATGGGAACACTGACGAGGTCTTTGCCCTTTTTCCCAATCAGTTCACCCGTGGACATGAACTTCTTGAGTTCTTTTTTGACAACGCCTCGGACAATCTGGCGAAATCTGTGCAGGTCCTGTTCTATTCGCTGCACCATGGATGTAACTCCTTAGGGGCTCTACGACTGCTTCGTGTCCCCGCGGGCGAAGATACTGGCGACGAAATTCAGAACGTCTGTTGCGCAGATATCACAGTAGCCCTGATTTCGGATCAGGCGCTGTTTTACGACATCGATCTTCTCCTGCGTCTCCTTATCGATAACACTCGACACCAGGTTGGTCAGCTTGATCGAGTCCTTCTGGTCCTCGAACAGCTTCAACTCGAGCGCTTTCTGAAGCCGCGAGTTCGTTCGGTAGTCGAACGTTTTGCCCTCGACCGCAAGCGCGCCGATATAGTTCATGATCTCTCGCCTAAAGTCGTCCTTGCGATTCTCGGGAATGCCGATCTTCTCCTCGATCGACCGCATCATTCTCTCATCGGGCTCCTCGTCTTCGCCCGTGTACTTGTTCTTGACCTTTTCCTTCTGCGTATACGCCTTGATGTTGTCGACGTAGTTGGCGCACACCTTTTTGATCGCCTCTTCGTCGGCGGATATCGCCCGCTGGACCTCGTTTTTGACCACGTCTTCGTATTCGTCCTTGACGTAACTCAGAAGTTCGCGATAGCGCGTTCGCAAATCCTCAGATGTAATCAGCGAATGATGCTTCAACCCGGACTCGAGCTCGTGCAGAACCATAAACGGGTTGATGCAGCCCTCCGCCTCCTCATCGACCAGCGCATTGGATATCTTGTCCTGGATGTAGCGCGGTGAAATACCCTCCATGCCCTCACGTTCGGACTCGTTGCGGAGTTCCTTGATATTGTCCTCGGTAAAACCAGGGAGGCTCTGACCGTTGTATAGCTTCATCTTCTGGACGATGTTCAACGACGCCTTCTTTGGCTCTTCGAGACGGGTGAGTACCGCCCACATCCCCGCCATTTCCAGCGTGTGCGGTGCGATGTGTTTGCCTCTGATCCGCGAGGAATTGAAGTCACGGTCGTAAATCCTGACCTCGTCCCGCAGGCGCGTGTTGTACGGAATGTCAATCTTGACCGTACGATCACGCAGCGCCTCCATAAACTCATTGTTCTGGAGTTTGCGGTATTCGGGCTCGTTTGTGTGACCGATGATGACTTCGTCGATGTCCGTCTGCGAGAACTTCTTCGGTTTGATCTTGTGCTCTTGTGAAGCCCCGAGCAGATCGTAGAGAAACGCCACATCGAGCTTGAGCACCTCGATAAACTCGATCATGCCGCGGTTCGCAATGTTGAACTCGCCGTCGAAGTTGAACGCACGCGGGTCCGAATCGCTGCCGTACTCGGCGATCTTTCGATAGTTGATATCGCCCGTCAGCTCCGTCGAGTCCTGGTTCTTCTCGTCCTTTGGCTGAAAGGTCCCGATCCCGAGCCGATCCTTTTCAGACATGACAAACCGCCTGACCTGGACGTGGTCGATTACCTTTGCCCACTCGCCGTTGTAGCGCTCCATCAACTCGGAGAACTGGTACCGGCAAGAAGGACAAAGCTCTCCCTCGATTACGACGAGACGCTCCGGTTCGGCGACGCTCTTGTTCAACTTTGCCTCGACATCCGTCCGGAACTCCTCGGGAATGAGGTGGAGCGGCTCTTCGTGCATCGGACAATCGACATACTTCTCGGCGTCCGACTTCTCGTCCAGCCAGCCAAACGTGAACAATGCCCCCTCGGGACTTTTCGAGTAGCCCTCGAGACCCTTCTTGAGGAGTCGAACGATGGTGCTCTTCGCGCTGCCCACAGGCCCGTGTAGCAACAGGATTCGCTTTTCGGTGCCGTAACGCTGTGCGGCCGACTTGAAGATGCTGACCATCTTCATCAGCGGGTTTTCCAACCCGTATACTGCATCCACACCGCCCGATTCGATGTCATCGAAAAACTTGTACTTCAAAATCTTCTTCTTGTATTCGGTATACTCTTCGACGCCGTGCGTTACGATCATGTCATACATTCTCTGAAATGCCGTTCGAGCAACCGTCGGCTGGGTGATAACAAGGTTCAGGTACTCTTCGAAACTCCCTTTCCAGTTGAGTTCCTGAAACTCCTGTATATCCTGTTTGCTTTCGATGAGACCGATAATGTCTTTGGCCTCGAACATGGTTCCTCCTCATCAGTGGACTAAGGTCGAAACGATCCTCTTCCTGTCAGAAATATAAAGCCTCAGACGTGGGGCCGCCACCCCGTCGCGAGTATCTCGGATAGCGTCATCCGTCTCGTCCCGATGGTCAACCACGCAAAAAACATACCAAGTCCGGATCGTGCCCAGTGCCCTTAACTCGTGTAGTTTCACCATATAACCCGTCCAGCGTCAACAACAATCCCGACATTGCTACCGACGCCGCAGCGCCCGCCATCGGGGTCTGGAGATTCGACAGCGAAGCCGTGGGTCAACGGCGTGAAATAAGCTATTCCAGCAGGAAAACCGGTTTTGTTATACTTCGCAGGACTCTACATGGACGATCGTGGATGCGCGGTCCCGCGGGCGTGCTCCCTGGCATGTGCGGGCCCGCCCCGAATGGCGCACCCGTAACCGGGGCGTCGTACCGGCGGGCCGGGGCGGCCCGGAAACCACAGATTATGACGAGAAAAACGAAGGGGGACGCACCATGGCAGACTGCATTTTCTGCAAGATAGCCGGCGGCGACATACAGGCGCAGCTTGTGTTCGAGAGCGATGAACTCCTTGCGTTCGAAGATATTAACCCGGTTGCACCGGTTCACATCCTCATCGTTCCCAGAAAACACATCGAGACCATCAATGACCTCACCTCGGCGGATTCAGAACTTCTGGGAAACATGTTTCTGTGCGCAAAGAATCTTGCCAGCGAAAGGGGTATTTCGAAGTCGGGTTACCGGGCGGTGATGAACTGTATGTCAGGAGCCGGTCAGTCGGTGTTTCATATCCACCTGCATCTGCTCGGGGGGCGGGTCTTCCAGTGGCCTCCAGGCTAGACCACGTCTATTCAAAGTACTTATCTTCAATTACTTGCCGCAGATCGAGGTCCAGATCGAAATCCTCGAGACGATCGCTGTCCTGTTTCGCCAGTGTGCCCACTTCGATCAACTGGTAGACGGCTATCCCCACGTCGAGGGCGCTTTGAATCCCCCAGTTCTCGAGCACATCGGCAGCAAGAAACCCAAAACGCTCCCGTGAATACAGGCACAACCCGTCGAACAGCTCTCGCGCCGAGACGTGGCGAACTTTCCCGATATCGTTGTGCGTGTAGTCGAGCGCGGCCAGCACGAACGGATACGCCTCGGGCTCGAACCGGTCGTCCGCCGCCCGTATCTTTCTGATGGCTTCCCAGAAATCGATCTCTTGAGTCATTTCTGGCCCTCGTTGAGCAGGCTTTCGTAATAGCTCTCGTACTCGTCTACGATCTTGTCTCTGCCAAAATCCCTCTTGGCACTTTCCCGCGCTTTGAAGCCCACACGGCTCCGGAGTTCGTCGTCCTCGAGAAGATTGACCACGATCTCGCTCATTCCCTCGACGTCGTGCGGGTCCCGGAGGTATCCGGTCTCGCCCTCCTGAATCACCTCGTGCAGCCCGCCGATGTTGGACGTCACGGGCGGCACCCCGCTGCTCATCGCCTCCAGCGCGGACAGACCGAAGCTCTCGTGCTCGCTCGGCAGGAGAAATACGTCCCCAGCGGGAAGTACGTCAGCAACCGACTCACGATCACCGAGAAAAATTACCATCTCATCCAACCCCCGCTCCTCGACCATTCGCTTGACCGCCTCCGCCTCGGGCCCGTCGCCGATTAGCAGCAGCTTGCTCTTGCAGGTCTGACTCACGCGCTCGAACACCTCGACAACGGTTGGGATGTTCTTGACCTTTCTAAAATTCGAGACGTGCACGATCAGCTTCTCGTCCGGCTCCGCGAAGCGACGCCGCACGCTCTCGTTGCGCGTCGGCCGAAATTCGTTGCAGTCGACAAAATTGTGAATCACCGCAATCGACTTGCTTATCTTGAACGCATTTACGGTGTCCTTACGGAGAAAATCCGACACCGCTGTGATCCCGTCGCTGACCGAGATGCTAAAACGCGTGATCTCGTAGAGCGACGGCATCAACCCGACCAGCGTAATATCGGTACCGTGAAGCGTCGTAATCGTGCGCAGATCCTGGTCGATCGTCTTCAACATCTCCTTCGCCAGAAATGCGCTCGTCGCATATGGAATCGCGTAGTGGGAATGGACGATATCGAGCTTGTACTGGACCGCCACTTCCCGGATTTTGACCGCAAGGCTCAGCGAATACGGCGTGAATTCCTGGAAGAGCGGGTAATCGCCCGGCGCGACTTTGTGAAAGTAGAGATTCTCGTCGAAGTGATGGAGACGTGCCGGAAGCCCGTGTGTGATGAAATGGACCTTGTGGCCCCGCTGGGCCAGGGACTTGCCCAACTCGGCGGCGACCACCCCACTGCCTCCCGGCGTGGGGTAACAAACGATGCCAATGTTCATCTGCTTCATCCTCGAGCTGTCACTCACGACACCTGGCTACGTTCTGAAGATCGAGAGATCGCTCAGCGCAATCGGTTTCAACAATCGAAATCCCTCACCGAACTCGATACCAATCTTCTGGCCGTACATTCGATCGCGCCCCTCGATTGCGGGCAGAAACTCGGGGGCGTTCAAAGGTGTCGGTTGCTTACCCGCACCGGGCAAGAACTGGGATTCGTGGGCTGCGATAGCCAGCATCTTCTTTCTCTGAGCCGATGTGATATCCATGATCAGGTGAGGTTTTACCTCGACACGTCCCCCATAGACCATGACCGTCCGCACCGGCCATGACTCCTCATCGGTTTTGTAGCCACGGACACCCGCCAGGTAGAGCGCGCGCCTGGCTAGCTCTCCGCCGGAGGCGTGGTCGGGGTGCGGGTCCTCGCTCGACGGCACCAGCACGACATCCGGTCGTGCGCTCCGTATGGCGCTCACGAGCCGTTTGACTTGTTCCGGGTCCTCGCTCTGGATCGCAGTATCGGGTAATGACAGGTTCTGCCGCGTGGCCACACCCATGATCTCGGCCGCCCGCGCCGCTTCCCGTTCGCGTTCATCCGGTGTGCCATTGGTCGATGAGGCGCCGTCGGACAGGTCGACCATGACAACATTGTGTCCGCCGGTGGCGGCGAGGATTACCGTACCGCCACAACCGAGTTCGATGTCATCCGGATGAATACCTATCGCGAGAACGTTCATGACCGATCAGAATATACTACATGATGCGCGCGACCGTCCATGAGTTCATGTACGTGCTTCGACGCGAGGTCGATCAAACCAGCGGCGGCGTCATCGGGCGAATAAAGGAACGGAACCATCGACGACAGCCGACGTTCCTGGAGCTTGTCACCCGGACGAATCAACCGGGGGAGTTCGGAGAGGAACGGCCATTTCTCCAGGGCACCCGCCTTGCCCGTATCGGCAATCGCGCCGGACAACTGCTCGAGACGTGTCGTGAGATCCTTGATCCGCCCGCGTAGCCTTGTCAGGGGTTTGCCGGACATCTCACCCGCGATTTGCGCGGACAGGCTCTCCAGAGCCTTTTTTGTATCGTCCTCGAACGCCTGCACGGCCTCCGCCAGATGTTCCGCGGTCTGCGATCGGTACGTCTCCCCCGCAAACCGGGCCGGTTCTAACAACAGCAACCGAGCGTCCTCCTTCGACGAGAGCAGTTTGGCGAGAGGCGGCGGCGCAAAGGTCGCCGTCATCCTCGGAAACCCCACCGGTGACGCAATGCCAAAGCGCTCGTACACCTTGCCGATCTGTGCGCGGTACGCAATCTCCGCCGGCCCCAGGATCACCGCAAGCGGCTCGAACGTGTAGTCCTGAACCAGATTCCGCAATACGACACCGGGCGAGCAGGTTTCCACACGGTTCTCGACGGCATCGAGCAAGATGGACCGCCGGTCGGGAGTCACACTCCGTCGACGCCCGTTCTCCACGAGAAAGATACCGGAGTCCTGCCCAACCCTCAGTTGCGAGTGATACCCGGCGGCCTCCAGATCGGCGCCCGCTTCGGCCACCTGTTCTTTTGCGGCTTCCTCGTGCTGGACATACTCGACGAAGAGCGGCTTCGCGTATCGGCGCACCTCGGACGACCTGCCGTCGACCACCGCGAACCGGCCACCGAGAAGCCTCATGAGAATCGCCGCAGCGATCTCACCGTGGTCCCTCGCATCGACCAAGGCCCGATCGACGGCCTTGGCGACCGAAGCGCCACCGGGGTGCTCATTGATGAAGTGCCGGACGCTCCTCCAAACTTCTTCATCCCACTTCTTGTCGATGTCCCCCGCCGGCATACCGGCGGCATACCCCTCCTGTGCAATCGATGACGTGACGACCGAGAGCTCATGCGTGGTCACGTGGAGGTCGCGGACCTCTTGGAAGTCCGTGTCATCCGACCCACACCAGTAGAGCGCAACACACGGCTGCCCGAGGGACTTCTCCAGTGCCTCCGCAACAGCGATCGCTGTTGCGATCTTGTAAACAACGTAGAGCGGTCCCCCCAATGCACCCGGCTGTTGACCCGTTACAACAAAACGTGCGCGCCGGGATCTTGCCTCCGCGAGACCGTTCAGAACCGTCTGGCCGGCTCCAAGCCTGGCACTTGCTTCGGAAATCGTATCGATGACTTCGGCCCAGTGATCCAAAGCATCGCCGTGGAGCTTCCGCAACGGTGCAACACTACCCCCCGACCAGGCGGTAAACTGAGAGTGAAGCGATGGCAGGAATTGTTGAACGTCCGTCGAGGACTCCCCGACGTAGTCGAGGAACAGGCGGTTCTGATTGAAGAGCTGACTCAGCTCGATTCTTGCGAGTTCGGCTAGCATTCCGGCGCCCCATCGGTTCTGTCACAGAGAAATCCGCTCGCGGATCGGCACACACGCATCAGGGCTTTTCGCACAGCATGATGACCCGGTCCGACACGCCTTCGACAAACTCGTTTGCGTTGTAGTCACCAAAGCAGGCGGTGACACGCAAACCCACACTCTCGAACATCAGCAGAAGATCGCTCTTTGTGTACAGTCTCAATCGTTCCTCGATGGAGGCGCTGACATTGGCCTCCGGGTCCGTGATCGTGGCGCGCTTGACCAGGTATTTGCCGTGATCCTCGATTGCTCGCTTTTCATGAATCTCGCAGCCCATTGATTCGCGCCGGGTCTCACCGAGGAGACTCGCAGAAATCCGGGACGAGTTTATGAAATCGAACAGGAATACGCCGCCCGGCTCAAGGACCCTCTGCACCTCCCTGAACACGAGAAGATTATCCGTGTCCGCGGAGAAGTATCCGAAACTCGTAAACATGTTGATGACCGCGCCAAAGCCCTCATCCACAAACGGAAGGTGTCTCATGTCTCCCTGGGAGATCATTCCCTGGTTCTCCGGATCCTCGACCGCGCGAAGGAGCAGATAGTGCGAGAGATCGAGCCCGATAACGCTGTGGCCCGCCCCGCGCAAGGCCCTCAGATAACGCCCATCGCCGCACGCCATGTCCAGAACAGGGGTCTTGCCCTCGAGATAACCGCCATAGGTCCCGATGACACGCCCCGCCTCCTCCGCGTCACGGTGGCTGTACAGGATGGGATAGAAACGGTCGAACGCTACCTCATACCATTCCATGTGCACTCTCCATTGCTCGCTCGCGAGGCTCTTTCTC
>CBDVBZ010000011.1:0-41535 GCA_965372355.1 uncultured bacterium
AGCCGTTTACGAGAGGCGGTCCCAATACGGCGTCGAACTTAAGGCTCCTCTGCGCGAAGCACAACCGACTGGCTGCTGAAGAGGTGTTTGGTGAGGATTTCGCGAAGGGCTTCCGTCCGCGAGAATAGACGGGATGCGGCGGTCCGAACTCGGGGCCAAACGGCGATGGGAGTGCCGCGCGCACAGGTGCGAGGAAGAGCCCGGTTAACGGAGCAAAGCGAGCGTCGCGCGCGCGGGTGCGAGGGAGTGTCCCGTTAACGGAGCAAAGCGAGTGCCGCACGTGGGTGCGAGAAAGCGCTTCCGCGGGCGCGGCAACCGACGCCGGGGCGTGAAAATCGCACCTCAATATCTGATCACTCCCACCGGTGGGAGCGATATTATGTTAACCAACGTCAAAAAGGGGATCAATAACGGAGAGTATAGGAGCGAAGCGGGCGACGGGCTGTGGAGCCATCCCGAGGGGGGTTCGGGGACATCGCCCGCTTCGACAGAAACTTACGCCGGAATCATCTTACTCCAGATCCCAAACATCCCCATGATCATGTCACCGGTGTGACCGCGGACGGCGATCGGCCGATTCCAGCCAAAGAGGATACCGTTGGGTCCCATCGGAGAGACTCCTGTCACAATTGAGAATTATCAAAGCCCTGATGCCAGGGAGTGGGTGCGTTAGTATACCCCCGTCGACGCGGGTGTTTCAAGTATGAAACACCGCAAGGGGGCTAAATCGCTACGCCGGGCGTATCAAACATCGCGGGGGACCTAAATACCCTGCGCCGGGCGTATCAAACATCGCGCGCGAGGTAAATCGCCACGCGGGGCGTATGAAATATCGCAAGGGGCCTAAAACCCTACGCCGAGCGCAGGTAGAGGGTGGCCTCGACGCCCCGGCCGCCTTCGAGGTTGGCCACGACGACATCGCCTCCCATCTCACGGGAGAGACTGCGGCAGATGGCCAGCCCCAGACCGGTGCCGGTCGTCTTTGTGGAGAAATACGGTTCGAACAGCTTGTGTCTCACGTCATCACTCAACCCCGGTCCCGTATCCAGGAACGAAATACTGATCTGCTGTTGCCCTTCGCGTTCCCTTTCCGAGCACATGATGTCCAACTGTCCGCCACCGGTCATCGCTTCCATCGCATTCTCGATCAAGTTCGTGCAGATCTTTCGAAACGCTTCCGCATCATATTCCGCCGTCAGGCCGCTGTCTGAGCAGTGGATGCAAATCTCGATACCCGATGTGTTCTTTCTGTACGGGGAAACGATTTCCACGAGCTGCGGGAGTATCTTCCGCGAAGCGAGTTGAAGATGCTGCAGACGGCCAAAACTCGAGAACTCGCTCGCAATGTGTCTGAGCACTTCGACCTGTTTGATGATGGTTTCGGCGCTCTCCTTGAAGATCGTGCTGAAATCCTCCGCCTTCTCCTCGTGCGCCCTCACCATGAACTGCGTCGAGAGCTTGATGGGAGTCAGGGGGTTCTTGATTTCATGCGCGATCTGGCGGGCCATCTCAACCCAGGCGGAGAGTTTTTTGGAGCTGATGAGCTCGGTGAGATCTTCGAAGACGTACACGGTGCCCATATACCGGCCATCTGTGCTCAGTTTGGTCTTCATGCATTTGATCGTTCGTGGTCCCCCTTCCATAGTGATTTCGACTTCGGAAGAAACGAACGGCTCTTCATCCTCGGATCGTTTCGCAAGCAACGAGAAGAACTGAGGCGCCACGGCACTGTCCGCGAGTTCAGCGCCGCTCTTCCCCATCAACTCGGCACTCTCGATGTTCAAGATACGCGCGGCGGCGTCGTTAACTGCGCGGATGCGGTCGTCGGCATCCATACTGATGACACCGGTCCCGATGTTGGCAAGGATGACCTCGAGATACCGCCGGCGTTCTTCGAGGGCCGTCAGTGATCTGGACAGCTGATCCGTCATCTCGTTGAACGCCTCGACAACGGTACCGATTTCGTCACGCGCCTTCAATGGCAGCTTAAAAGTGAGATCTCCACGGGAGATCCGCTTGGTTCCTTCCAACAGACTCTTGAGCGGTTCAAAAATGCCTCGGGCGAGTAGAAGCCCGAGCCCCATGGTCGCGGCCGAGAGCAGTGCGAAGATACTCAGAACGATAGACGTCGTCTTCTGGATCTCGACGTGATAGGACTCGGGCGCGAAGAGCAGCGGCAGACCAATCGCCGCGTTCTCGCCGGGGCGGGAGGTTTGAACCGGCAGGTATGCAACCTCGTACGTATAACGGCCCGCCTGCTCGGTGACGAGCGATTCGTCAACATGCATCAGCGACACTTTTACGAATGCGCTGGCGTCCATCATCGAGCTGATAAACCCGCCGAACAACAAACCCTCGCGACTCGTTGCGATCAGCTCTCCCCGGTCGTACACATTGACGTCCGCGCCGACCTGATCGGCAATCTCACCGAGAAGCTCACCATCCAGCCGCCTTGCATAGTAAAGAACAAATGTTTTCAACTCTTTGCCGATAACAACACTAAAAGGCTGACTGAAAGCCGCCAGGTATGGGTCTCCATAGGACTGATCGACAAACACCTGATCGGCCTCGAATCGACCGAGGAGCTCTCCCACATCCCACGCTGCCATTGTTGCGCCCTCTTGGGCGGGTCGTTCGTCGCCCCCACCGACCGCGGCATCGCCCTCCGGCCGCTCTTCATCAATACCGACCTCGGTGTAAGCATCCTCAGGACCACCGGCACGAGCGAACACCCGCACCAGGCGGCTCCTGTCCCACCGCCCGAATCTGGAGACACTGCCCGTCACCAGCATGCGAGGATCCGTCTGGTCGAGTAGATAATCCATCTCACCAAGAAGCACGTTGCTCAGGGACTTCTGCGCGCTGAACGCCTTGGTGAGTGCTTCCTTCTTGTTTTCCTGGATAAATCGGTCCTTGATAAGACGTATCGAGAACACACCGAGAATGATGGATGGCAGAAGTGCAATGATCAAGAAAGACGCCAGCAGTTTTTGCTGAAAGCCAAGCTGTCGTCCCGGAGTCAGCGTGGGTAACACCTGTTGCAGAAACGGCAGGCTCTTCAGCAGGATAATGAGGATGATGATGCCCACCGCGAAGAAGAAGTACAGCGACAGGATGGTCGACCAGCGCAAGATGTGCTGCAGTGGTCTCGGTACGGGGAAACCCGCCAGCAAATAGCTCCCGGGCTGATCTCCCTCTTGCACGAGATACCGGTACGGTGCACCCGCCGTCTCGAGGAGCGGCCACTCGAGACCGAGCGCCTTCTCGAACTCCGCCTGCGGAAAAGCAAACCCAACGGGCAGGACGTCGGAGGAGCTCTCGAGAACGCGAGTACCCCGTAGTCGCGCGAGCAACAGTGCCTCGGTTTCCTCCAGTCTGGGTTCGATGCCCCCTTCCTGAACGTTGCGCAGCACTTCCGGTGTTTGCGGTCCGGTTCTCGCCGCCCACGCGAGGCTTTCAAAAAAGAAAGGGATATCGACAACGATCTTGCCGACACCGGATGGCACGCCTTGCATGCCCCTCGAGAAATCGCCGATGTTGACGATGCCACGATAGAAACGGACGATCCCCCGGGCGGTGCCCGTCGTCAGGTCGAGCACGACCCACTCCTGCGCCGAACCCGTCTCGAGGCGCTCGGTCGCTTCCGAGACCCGAACTCGATACGGCATCTCGACCGAGAAGCGACTGACCAGGCTGTCCTGGGCGTCGAACACGTGTATCGCGCTGCTATAACCAAGGAGACTCAACGAGCTCCCCGCCCACAAATCGAACGCCAGCCGCTGGAGATTGGGAGAGTAAGGTTTTGACAACCCCTGACGAATGGTGTTGTCCTGCGAAAACTTCTCCAAGACGTCTTCCAGTATGAATACCTTCCAATTGTCCGCGGGGTGAGTCAGTTCCGTGACGCGTTCCTGGACAAACGCTTGCTTTAACACCTGGTAGTCTTCGTTCAAAAACACATACGCAGCTAACGATACGACCACAACAAAGCTGAAAGCGACGAGCACAATTGCAACGAGATCCTCCCTCTGGACGATCCGGGGTGCAAAGACAATGAAAAGCAATAAAAACGGCAGAAGCAGCGCAAAGTCCCATCTCCCGGCCAGCGCCGACAGAATCAGGATCCCAACCGCCGCGGTCAGTGAGGTTTCGATCGTATCACGCCGGTTACCGAGCCGGTACACACCCCAGATGAGTATCATTCCCGCGAGAAAAATCCCCGCCAGCATCAGGAACGTGCTCAGATGTAATACCACTGCGTGGGATTTGAGCAAACGCATCGTTTCCCCGACGAGCCGCGGGTTTGCGTTGATGACAACGCTCTTGACGAACCGGCTCGCCAGCTCAAAGGTGCCATACAGAATCGCCGCCGCAAGAAGTCCCTTGAGAAGGAACAACACCCTCGATCGTTCGCCCACGCCGCCGGGTTGTCTCTTGATCGACTCCCGGGTGATTTTGAGAACTCCGTATATCGCCACCACAAAGAACACTGCCGTGATCAACAGGTCCCCGGCACTTCTCATGAGCCCGTGAAGGATCGGCGTTGCGTATATCGCGGGATCAAAGAGTTTGGTTCGAGGATCGATCACAGAGGGGAGAAACCATACCGCCCAATATCGAAGAAACACAAAGACCCCGACGAGGTAGATCGCCTTAACCAACCCGAGGGGGCCGGAAAGCCGTCGCGGGTACAGTTTTAACGAGAGAACAAAGAAGACCAGGAGCGCCAGTACGGTCAGGGTGCTGGTAAGAACACGATAGCGCGACTGATAGCTGTCGAGGAAATAGCGAAACGGCCGACTGATTACCGTAACGGTGAACAACGGATTGCCGAAGTTGCTGTGAACCAGGGCCCGCCCGTTCAGTCCGGTGTTTTCATCGCCGCCGATTTCACCGACCGGTCTGATAATTGCCGGGAATGTCTCGTAGGCGAGGAGCGGCTCTCCGTGCTGCGCGCGGTCGGCCGATGCTTTTTGCCGGCGACCGACCCGGCGCTCTTGTTTGATGAGCGCGGCCCTGTACGTTTCGAGCGCGCCAGGCAGATTCGGCGGCGTCGGCGTGTAGTCGAAGCGAACATCGGCAGCCGTCGCCGGCACGATGTCGTCGGCAAAGCTCGAGCTTTTGAGAAACTTGTTGCTGACCCTGTAGTTTACTTCGAGAGGCATATCGACGATTACGGTCGCCGCGATCCCGCCCGATCCGTCCTCAACCGGTATGATGTGTGTCAGAATCTGGTAGAGAGACACCTGGCGGGAGTACACGAGGTTCTTGCCGCTCGATACGAAACGGGAATCCTGTGGAAAGAGACGTTGCGGCCATCCGGCCCAGGCCAGTCGATCGTTCTCGCTGAACAGCTGAATACCGATTTCTGTGCCCGGTGGCAGTCGACCGCTACCGGTGATCCGCTTCGCCTGGGCCTCCAGCAACCGGAAAGCCTCGAGCCGAAATCCCAGCGAGTCCTCCGGCGAGACCGGGCGGTTCTCGAGAACAAACCCGGTTACCTCATCACCGATGGCCGTTGAGAACTCCTGAAGCCTCTGCACACGCTCCCCAACCGCGCGCAACGTCGACACGATCGCCCGAGATTCGTTTCTGCGCCAGAGCTCTTCAATGCTTTTCGTGTCACGGTGAACCGCTACCAGCGAGATACCGGCAAAGAGCGTCAGCGAGCTGGCAACGATGACAGCGGCGCGCACGAATGACCACCGTCGTCCGAGAAGCACGAGCGCCAGCGCGACGACCGACAGTACGATGGATGCCCATGGGGTTATGCGCGACAGTGCGGCGTGGGAGGCGAACTGCTCCGCGAACAGCAACGCAACACTGCCGAGGGACAGAAGAATTGCGATTCCAAGCTTATCGATTGGCTTCTTCATGCTTTGCAAGTGCCGATCAACGACTTCCTTCAAAACATGATAGCAGAAAGGGGGTCGGAACGGGTGTCATGGAGACGGCAATCAGCGAACCGACTTGACCTCACTGATTACCCATAGATCGTTTTCCAGCTGCAGGGAAACATAAATCTTGTCTTCGAACAGTCTACCGTCATCGTTTCGCTTGTACGTCCGTTCGGCCACCGCAAACACCTTGCCTCGATCGTCCGAGACATACCGGTACTGGACGAACTCGAATTTCTTGGTGATCGTGTACTTGAAGAGATCCTTGAAGAGGTAGTGGCTCTGGTTCTTGCTGAACGCCCCACCGGTGGGGCCGATCCCCTCGATGGCGATGGCGACCTTGCCCTTGCCGTAGTGCTGGAGAATCTGATCGACATTCTCCTTCTTCCAGGCCTCCTCGATGTCGGCGAAGACCCCGATCGGGCCCAGCGTATCGGCGCGCTCGGGCACCGGCTCAACAGTCTCGCTGGAATCCTTGGAGTCCTGGGAGACCACGCGAGGCCCACCCGATCGGCCAGCGGCGGCTGACTCAGCACCAACGCCGCACAACCATCCGTGCAAGCACACCAGGAGTCCAATTAGAAATGCAGTTCTCATGATGGTACGGTCAAGGGGAATCAGTAGAGTAGCGCAAGCTCCGTGCCATCGTGATTTTATTAGAAATAAATAAGTTACGCGATTCGACGGGGCTCCAACTGTCCCCTATCCAGGACTCATGTGTAGCAAAAAGAGGTCATTCACGGCCATGTTGTCACGATTATGATCCACAGCACCACGCATCCGACCGAGAGTTTGGCTGCGGCGGCCAGCATCCTTCCGACAAAGGACCAGAAGCCGATTCGCATGGCGGGCTCGAGTTGGCGCTGCTTGGCGAATTCGCCGACAACGGCCCCGAGGAAAGCACCCACAAAGCCAAACACGACGCTTCCAAACGGCGGTGCGACGCCGGCCCCGAAGATGACTCCGGCGAAGCCCCCCAGCACGGACCCGGCGACACCCCACCACGTGCCCCCCCGACGCACGACGACCACGGCACCAAGAGTGCTTTCGATCACCTCTCCCAGAGTGGCCAGCCCCACGCATATCAGCAGATAGCCCCAGGTCATGGCTGAGAACCTCGAGATGAGCGCCACAGACACGGCAACACCCACGAGGATCCAGTTGCCCGGAAACCCAAGAGCGGTCGAGAGCCATACGACGGTCAGAACAATGTAGAGGAGAACAAAAAGAATCTGATATATGAGGGTTTCCACGGCGGACGCCGGATTACTTCTTTCGTTTTTTCCGCCGCACTTGCCAGGCTTCCCATTCGACGAGCACCGGGCTCGCGACGAAGATCGAGGAGTACGTACCCACGATCACCCCAACGAGAAGCGTCAGGGCGAAATCACGGATCACCGGGCCGCCAAGAATGACCAGGCATAGCACGACGACGAGCGTCGTGAATGACGTGATGATGGTTCGGGAAAGCGTCTCGTTGATAGATCCGTTGACAACGTTCTCATATCCCTCGCGTTTGCGGGACCGCAGGTTCTCTCGGATTCGGTCAAACACAACGATGGTGTCGTTTAGCGAGTACCCCACGACGGTGAGGATTCCGGCGATGACGGGGATCGAGATCTCCCGGTTCGTCACCGAAAAGAACCCGAGAGTGATCAGCACGTCATGGATCAAGGCGATGATAGCCGCAATAGCAAAGCGAAACTCGAATCGCCAGGAAATGTAGACGACGATACCGGCGAGCGAATAGATGATGGCCCAGAACGCCGCCGTCTTTAACTCACCACCGATCTTTGGCCCAACAGACTCGACCCGACGAAGCCCGTCGGTGTCGTTAAAACTGTCCGCAAAATGCTCCCTCAGAGCCAGCGTGATTCTCTCGGATGCCTCCGCCGCTTCACCGATGGATTTGACCTTGATCAGGATCTCTTCTTCGCTGCCAAAATTCGTTACCTCAGCCCCGGAAAACCCCGCGCGTTCCACAACCGCACGAACCTCTTCGAGCGCCACGGCCGGTTCGAACCGGACCTCGACAAGGGTGCCACCCGCAAAGTCAATACCCGTATTGAAACCCTTGTGAATCGCCACCGAGACGAGACCCACCACGATCAACGCCAATGAGAGGATCATGGTCCGTCGCCGGACGGCAATGAAATTGATATGTGTTTCTTTTATCAGTCGCATCGAGATACCTTTAGATACTTAGTTTACGCAGCGACCACTTCGAGGTGATGAACTCGAAAACCACACGCGTACACATTAGGGCCGTGAACATACTGGCCACGATACCGATGCTCAACACGGTTGCGAATCCCTTGATCGGACCCGTCCCGAACTGCCATAGAACAAACGCGGTGATCAACGTCGTCAGGTTGGCATCGAGTATTGTGGTGAACGCACGATCGTAACCGCTGTCGATCGCGCTTCGCACGGTTTTGGCCTTGGCCAGCTCTTCGCGGATTCTTTCAAAGATGAGCACGTTGGCATCGACCGCCATACCGATCGTCAATATGAGCGCCGCGATCCCCGGCAAAGTCAGCGCCGCACGTAGCTGCGTCAACACGGCGAGCACGATAACGAGGTTCAATACCAAGGCCCCGCACGCGAGCACACCGGAGAGTCGGTAGTATATCAACATGAATAGCAACACGAGGACGAAGCCGTAGATGGTGGCTCGAACCCCGAGCACGATGGAGTCGTGACCGAGCGTCGGCCCTACCGTACGTTCCTCGATGATCTCGACGGGGGCGGGCAAAGCGCCTGCGCGCAGCACGATCGCCAGATCGTTCGCCTCCTCGTCCGTAAATCTGCCCGTGATGCGACCCTCACCACCCGGAATCTTGCTTTGAACGACGGGAGCGGACGAAACCATCTCGTCGAGCACGATCGCGATACGCCGGCCGATGTTGTCACCCGTAAAACGCGAGAAGATCAAGGCACCCTCACGGTCCAGCTGAAAACCCACGTTCAGCGTGCTCGGATCGTCCGGGTTGGGCCGAGTCGTGGCGTTGACGAGGTTGCCGCCCGTGAGAGTCGGCGCCTTCTCTGTGAGATAGAGCAACCGTCCCATGCCACCGCCCTCGACCGGTTTCGCTTCTTCCTCCCACAGAAACACCGACCCCCTTGGCATTACCGCCTGCGCCTGTGGGGTCGCGAGAAGCAAATCGATGGCTTCCCTGTGACGCTCGTCGGCCACGATAGCGCCGCTACCCAGGAAAAGGAAATGCGATGTAAAGGGCTTGTCTTCCGAAATCGTCTGGAGCGGCACCTCGATATCTTCGGTGCCGGGAAGCGTTGGGATCAACGTATCAAAAGGAGTCGCCTCCGACTCCGTCGTGTCGATGCCAGCCTGTGCAATCGTGCTGGTGTCGAGCGAGTCGAACGGTTGGCCTTCAGCGTCGGGCGTGACGCCTGCGGCGGTCGAGTCGATCATCGAGCCGACGACTTCGACACCCTTCAGCGCCTCATCGAGATCTCGAAGCACGCGGCCGACCTCTTCGGGCTCCCTGACCAGGCGAAATTCGAGCATTGCCGTTTTGCCAATGAGCAACTTGGCACGCTCGGCATCCTGGAGGCCCGGGAGCTGCACGATGATTCGCCGATCTCCCTGTTCCTGGATGACGGGCTCGGCAACACCAAACTGGTCGATGCGGTTGCGGAGAATCCTGATCACGCGCTCCATCGCGTCTCTCTTCGCATCGTCGCTCAAGCCGGTGTCATCGATTTCAACAACGAGATGCATCCCGCCCTGGAGATCGAGACCCAGCTTTATGGTGGACTCTTGGTATTCTTCCCGCTGTTCTTTCGACAACGCCGCCCGCGCATCCGCGGACATCGTGTAGAACCGAACGGACGGTATCAAGAGCCACGCGGAGTAAAGCAGCACCGCTGCGATAAACAGATATTTCCATTTCTTCATGATGAAAACCTTGAGTGCTTCAACTAACTACGGCGCCTCAACTCTCGACGGACGCCGTTCGATACACCCGAATTTTGTTCATTCGTTCACGCACTGTTGGGTCAGAGGCCAACACGGACACGAAGAAAGCTGCGTTGGATTCGGGGAGAGAAGTAAGGCGCCATTATACATCGTCTGTTGCCGGAGTCAACGGAAAAGTCTTTCACACGAAGGACCTAGAGCCTTCCCATCCGGTTGAGCATATCCCTGACCGCGCGGTCCAGACCTACAAAAACCGCCCTGGCGATGATCGAGTGGCCGATATTGAGCTCCTCGATCTCGGAAACCCCCAGGATGGGCCCAACATTATGGTACGTCAGCCCGTGACCGGCGTGGGCGGCCATCCCCAGATGCCGCACCGCGACAGCAGATTCCTTGATTCTGTGCAGCTCCTCGGCCCGGGCTTCCGCCCTGGCGTTGGCGTACTGGCCGGTGTGTATCTCGACGGCATCGAACTGCAGGTGGGCCGCCTCCTTGATCTGATCGAGGTCGGGATCGAGAAACGCGCACGCCTTGATGCCCGCCTGCTTGATCGTCTGGATCATGTCCCCGACGGATCCTCCCGCGCTCCTCAAATCGAGACCGCCCTCGGTCGTAACCTCCTCGCGCTTCTCGGGCACGAGCGTCACCGAGTCGGGATGGAGGGCCAGCGCAATCTCTTGCATTTCTGCCGTCGCCGCCATCTCGAGATTCATGGCGGTCGTCGTGACCTCGCGGATCAACCGGGCGTCGCGGTTCTGTATGTGCCGCCTGTCCTCCCTCAGGTGAATGGTCACCTGGTCGGCGCCGGCCATTTCGACCGCGACAGCGGCGGCCACCGGATCTGGCTCGACGGTCCTTCTGGCCTCGCGGACCGTGGCCACGTGATCAATATTGACACCCAATCGAACCATCGCCATCTTCTCCTTTATCCTTACTAAATCGTGCTGCGTCTGCAGCGGGCCCTGCCTGTCCCCGGAGGGGGTCGCCGATTACACCACAAGTGCTCGCAGAACTGCGCTCTTGCCCCATCGGCGCCACCCCCTGCGGACGCTCGAGGTTCCTATTTCACCAATTCCGACACAAACACCAACTCGACACCGGACTCCTTGAACAGTTTCTCGCTCCTGGCAATTGCTTCGTATGTCCAGCGCTTGGGATGACCGATGCCGATCGCGCTTCCCGTTCGCCTGGCTAACGCGATAAGCCGCACCAGCCGCTTTTCTACTACGACGGGGTCCTCCGTGCCGGCGTCGAGAGAGATGTCGTTCCTGGCTGTTGGAACATCCAGACTTCTGGCCGTATTATATGCGATCGATTTGCTGGAAGTCAAAGAATCCAGGAAGAACAACCCACGGCTTTTGAGCACCGCGATCACGGTCGTCATCACGCGTCGATCCTGGGTCGCCAGCGAGCCCTGGTGGTTGTTTACCCCAACGACTCCCGTGGATTCCCCGAGATAGCGTTCCACAACCGCGCGGATGCTCTCCTCGCTCATGGCCGTGCCGACAGAACCGGCTTCCACGGGCACACCCTCCGCCTCCATCGGCAGGTGAAGCAGTGTCTCCTTGCCCAACGACCGGGCCCGCTCCAGCACGTAGCGCGAGCGGGGGAGGGATGGCAGAACCGAGATCGTCAATGGGAGATCGACGGTGAGGAACAACTCGACCGTTTCGTTCTTCGAATATCCAAAGTCGTCGATAACGAGGGCCAGCCGGGACTTGCCTTGCGCGGGAGGGGGTGGCCGTTCGGCCCGGCCGGGCTGCGTGATCGTTATCCGGTGCGTGGGATAGCGGCGACTCCCGACCGTGATCACGATGGTCTCACCGGTGCGCTTTGAGTCTTCGATGCGCGACCGCACGACGGCGCCCTTGGTCTTCGCCGCCTTTGTAAACGCGAGCCCGATCTTGGTGGGGCTGCAGGAACCCGGGCAGGAGGCTTGCCAGTGTCGGACCCGGTACTCGCGGCCGTCGATGGTCGTCACGTCAATCCGCTGCCGGAACGTCTTCTCAAAACCCAGGGACTCGAGAGGTTTGCGCAGCTCCGCGTCGAGTTCTTGCTGAACAACGTCGTAGTAGTCGCTAAACCCGGCGTCGAGCAGGATGATCCTGCCGCGCGTCGTCTGAAACAGCTTCACCGTACCGATGCCCGCGATGACAACGAGCACGAGAAAGGCGGCGAGCAGCTTGACGCGAAGTGGTGCGTTCTTGGCGGTCTTCTTTTTCTTTTTTCGGGGCATGGTGTTGCGGCGCGAGCGGGCCGGAATCGAACCTCGCCGCGCGCCATCAGGCAAGAATAGAAACGGCCCGCTGGAGATGTCAAGCAAAGCCGCCGCTCGAGGGGGTCAAAAAAAACCGGCGGGACGATGCCCGCCGGTCAAAGAGAATTAATCAAGCTTAATGACTAGACATCGTCATGCCACCTGACGATCTGCCAGATGTTCTCGCCACCCTCCTCGACCTCACGGACGGTGAACCTGGCCTGTACATCCTTGTTCTGAGTATGCGTTGTCAAACCGATCCGAACGCTCAGACGGTAGGTGACGTCCTTAAAATACCAGGTCTCGTCCGGGTGGGTCTCCGGCACCGTGGCGAACCAGTCGTCCTCGTCCTCGGTATACGTCAGGTCCAGTATGACGTCATCGGCACGTACTACACCCTGTGGCGGGTTCCGATCGAGGAGCCCCCGCGTGGTGGCTTTTTCCAAGGCAACATCGTACTGCGGTACCGCGGCGATCCCACGGTCGATGTCGTCCTGCCCGAAATAGAAAATGAACACCCCCGGCGTCTCGTCCAGGAGCCTTCTGTACTCCTCGAAGTTCCGCTGGTTATACGCAAGCTCGAGGTTAAAGAGAAGATTGTCGCGCTTATCGAGGGGCTTGTACGCGCCAGGCCCAGGCCCGCCTTCGGGGGGGGGAGCTTTCTTTGGGGCGAAGATGCACGAGCCAAACGCGGGGATCAGAAGTGTGATCGCCAGGATCCAGAAAGCCCTCCTCATGATGCCGATTCTCCTTTTCTGTATACTCTATGCTGTTTCGACGCCGTCAGTATAACACGAAAACGACTGAACGTCAATGCTGTTAACACCTTATCTGGCTTCATCCCAGGCTCGGCCGCCCAAGCCCCGCCCATGTTGGCCCGAGGCCTATAGTTGCCGCCGCGTCCCCCTTAAGAACCCCCACGAGGCAAACCCGGTGGACCGCTCGATATCGTGCCACCGGATGAGCTGCCAACCCTTGCTGCCGTCCTGCATCCGGAATTCGGCCTTGGCCTTGTAAAACGTTGTATCCGCGCTGGTATCGATCAACCTCAACTCGTAATCGAGGTTGAAATAAGCAAATGGAGTCTGGTCGAAGATCTGCTCGATATTCGTAAAGCTCACCTCGATGTCCATGGCATCGGCCAGAAGCCGATCGGTCACCTCTTTCTCCACATCGGCGGTCCAGTTGTCGAACGCCCCGGCGAGCGTCGGATTGTTCAAATCCTCCGGCAGCGGAACAAACGTGAACACATCCTGTATGCTTTTCTTGTAATTCACTCCGCTCAGATCCTCCAGCCCGTTTCTCATGTTGGTAAACACGTTGTGCGGTGTGTTCGGCACGACCCACGTCGACCCCGTTCCTTCGTCGGGCGGCTCCGCATCCCGGGTGTCGAGTATGCAGCCCGACAGCGCGGCCACCGCGACCAGGCCCGCCAGCACCATCGCCCGTCCTCTTCTCGCTTGTTTCATCAATCCGTTCTCCTGTTGCTCAATACCCCTAGAACCCGAAGTTCAGCGACGAGTCCGCCACCCAGAAGTCCTCCTGCGCGGGGCTGTTGAACTGGCCAAATCGATTGACCTTTACGAGCCTGAAACGCAGGGCCCGTCCGACGCCCCAACCATAGTTGCCCTCGGCGCCGACCTCGATGCCTCCGTCACGAAAAGCAGGTCTCGTCGGTCCGGCAAGGACATCGCGCCTTACCGTGTAATCGTGTCCCCCAAGGATAGTCAGACGCGGTGTTATCCGGTATCGAAAAGTGATCTTCATGGCGTCCCGCCGGTCCTCCTGATTGATATCGAGGAGCCGTTCCGCCCCGGCGTAGGGGATCAGGTAACTCCCCCGGTCGTGGAGCAGGAGCGTGTAACGCAGCATCGCTGACAGTCTCGGCGTCAGCCGCGCTCTGATAGTGTTCGAGAACATGAAGTTTCGATCCAAGAAGTTGTCGTCCTCGCTAAACACGTAATCGGTGAACTCGATATTCATACCGTATTGCTGCATCAATTCTACCCGGTCGTTGATCTTGTATGTGAACTCCGGCCGAAAATCGAATGATATCTCCTTGCGGTTGTTGGCCGACAGACTCCCTGAGATGTTGACGAAGTCGGTTTGGCTCGCCGACAAGCTGATCGATGTCGTGACCTTCGAGAACGGGGCAGACCTGATACCGAGCTTGATGAACTGATTGAGCTGGTCCCGGTCACGGGGGTTGACATCGAAATCCCTATAGAAATTCTGAAACAGTGCCGTACCCAGGCTCAGGCTCGTCGTCAGGGTTCCGGTCACCGGATAGTCGAGAACAATTCGCGCGCTCTGCCTCTTGTCTATGAACGTGCCCAACGAATTCTCACCGAGATCATGCAGGACCTCGAAACTGTCCAGAACGATCTCCAGCGATCTGTTCTTGCGCAGGCTGTACGTAAGCGCCGCCCTCACGCCGTCCGTTACCGTCCGGGCATTTCGCTTGAACGCGTTGATAAACCGGCTGTCTTTCTCAGAGTGCTGGGCGGTGAGGGCCATCTGCAGATGCTCATTCGGAATCGTCCTGAGCTTGATCGACAGATCTTCGAACCCCCGGGTCTCGCGCTCGCGAATCAGGTTCTCGTTGAACTGCTGTTCTAGAAACACACCTCGTGGAAGATCCATGAACTCGTTGACCATCGAATACCGCTCGTAGCGCGCATCGATGTCTGTTTTCCTCGATAGCTTGACGTTGATGACCGTGGAGAGACTGTCCTCCGACATACCCAAACCGCCATGGGACACTCCACTCGCCCGAGCCGTCCCGCTCGTCGTTCGGATGAACCCCCGTCCGGTCACCGTTACGCGGTTACCCAACGTATAGGACACCCGGCCTCCAAGCGCCCCTTCCTGAAACAGGTCGTTCAGAAAAGTCTGCTCGCTCCTGTTTACCCCCACCGCTCCCATTCCGTTGACCTGCAGACCGCCGGCGAACGTGTTCAGGTAGTTGAGCCTCGCGTCTGCCCTCTGCGTATCGGTCTTGAAGTCCTGCGCCTCACCCGAGAACGTGACGACTCGATTGAAGAAGCCCCTGTGGCTGAGCGCGCCCGTCAAGAGCAACCGCGGGCCAAACGGCATCGACAGGTTACCGGACAGGTTCTTGCTCTCGTCGCGGCGGTCCTGCAGTCTGTAGAACGACTCGTCCATTGCCAACCGCCCGGCGAAATACCATCCCCGCGGCATGCGGAGTATCCCGTTGAGTTCGTGTCCCATGTACACGCTGCTGACGTTTCCCCTGATCTTTGCCGAATACGCCTTCGTAAACACCGTCACCGTATCCACCGTTGCCGGTGGCAGGGGCACCTGGGCATGGGTCACGGCGTGACCGCTCCCGCCGCAGATCACTGCCGCCAAACACAAAGCTCTCCGTATCGTGGTCCTCTTTGTCACCTGTCACCCCGCCGACGCGACTTCGTCAACAGCCCGCCACAGCTTCAAAAAATCCTCTTTGGACAGGGCCTCCGGTCGTTTGTTAAAATCGATCCCGCTTATCCGTTCCATCTCCCGGAGCTCCCGTCCGGACACCCCGTAAAACGATCGAATCGTGTTGTGTATCGTCTTGCGCCGCTGTTGAAACACATTCCTCACAAGCCGGCTAAACTTGATCATCTCCGCCGGCTCGACAAGAGGACTGGCCAGCGGTTTGAACTCGAGTACAACGGACGCTACCTTCGGTCTCGGATGGAATGAGCCCGGCGAGATTCTCAGCAGCAACCGTACGTCATAAAGGCTCTGCAGAATCACACTCGTGATACCATAAACACGGCTCCCCGGCGGGGAGACGATCCGCTCTCCCACTTCCCGCTGCACCATCAGGACCGCGCCGTCGAGCATCTCAATCTCATCCACAAGAAACGAGAACAACACCTCACGCGTCAGGTTGTAGGGGATATTGCCGATGAGCACACAGCTCTCGAGCCCCCGCGATGCGAGCAACCCGGTGAGCGAAATCCGGGTGAAATCGACATTGAGTATCTCGACACCGGCCTCCGAATCGCCGTCGGGCGAGCCCCCCAGCGTCGCATCTTCTAGCTCCGCGCACAGTGCCGGGTCGATCTCCAGCGCCATCAGCCTCACGCCGCGCTCGGCCAGGGGCCGGGTCAGGATACCTTTGCCCGCACCAAGCTCTATAACCGGTTGCCCTGGCTTTAGATCCACACATGCGAGGATCTTGCCAGCAATCGCCGGATCATAAAGAAAGCACTGCCCAAAGCGCTTCTTTGGCCGAAACGCCTTACGCTTCATCGGATCGTCACATCCGTTGCAGGGTTGAGGTTACGTTGTTGTCAGGGGCTTACAAAAAGTGTCGTACCTGTTGGTAGCAGTAGAATAGGGGAGGTCCCTCCTGGGTGTGGTGACTCAACGAATTTAGTATACAGCAGAAAAACCCCAAAGTCAAGGGCCGCAACGCCAACGCACGCCAAACACAACGCCAACGCACGCCAAACGCACGCCAAACGCAACGCCAAACGCAACGCCAAACGCAACGCCAAACACAACGCCAAACGCAACGCCAACGCAACGCCAACGCAACGCCAACGCAACGCCAACGCAACGCCAAACGATTCCCACCGGCTCATGCAAGAATCATAACAAAGCCGGTTTGCTTCTGGCGGCGGGTGACTCGCCCAGAAGTGTCGGCAGGATCTGGGCGAGCGATTTGGGCTCTATTTGAAACGTCTTCACGTATCGATCGATCTCGCAAACGTTGTCTTCCGCCAGCATCCGGAGCTGATCGAGCGTCATGGAGAACGACGGCGAGTGCTCCAGGAGCGCCACGACCGGTTTGAGCATCCACGCGGGCACGCTGGCGGTCCGTTTCTGAACATTGAGCTGTCCGGCGATCTTTTCAACAAGATCTTTGAACGCGACTCTATCGGGGCCGCCCAGCTCGTATATCTGTTGCTGTGTCTCGGGCATGAGCAGCGCCTTCGACATCACGGTGCAAACATCATCGAGTGCAATGGGTTGAAACAACGTCTTGCCGCCATTGACCAACGGTACGAAAGGCTTTTGAATGAGACCCAGGATCTGACGCGTCACGGCATCGCCCGAGCCCATTACCAACGACGGCCGGAATATCGTCCACCGAAGCCCCGATTCTTGAACCACTTGCTCGCCCGCCAACTTCGTCTGGTGGTACACCGAGGCGGCTCCCTCCCGCGTGCCCAGGGCGCTCATGTGAACAAATCGAGATACGCCGCTCCGCCGAGCTGCGTCGATAATGTTCCATGTGGCGGCTCGATGATACTGGTCGAAGGTGATTCCCTTTGAAGGAAACTCACGGATGATCCCAACCAGATGAACCACGGCATCGCACCCGTCACACGCTCTCAGGCATGCGTTCGTGTCGAAAATGTCTCCACGGACGACTTCGTATAACGAGCCAACTTTGCTTTCGCTGTCCCTGCGAACGAGCAGGCGAACATCGTGTCCCTCATTCCTTATGCGCTCACGCAGCCGGCTACCAATGTAGCCGGTGCCCCCAGTGATCAGAACTTTCATCTTGCGAGTCGAACTCCTTCCTCAGTCTTGGATGTAATTCTCTCCGCCGGCACGCACCGGCTTTGCGCCGCAGACCGGACAGTTCTCGATGTCCTCTCCAAACTGGATTTGACATTCCGGACAACTGTTCTCCGCATCCGCCGACGCGGTCAACGCGGCGAACGCATCGTCCTTCTCCTCATTGGGAACATATACCTCAATATTATCGTCTTCGGCGGCAACCGCGAGCACTGTCATTCCGCTCTCTTCGAGATCATAGCGCCGTTTCGCCAAGACGGTGGCATCGGTGAAAATGCCGATCAGCTCCCAATCCGAGTCGTCCTCGAGCCCCGGATGCAGGTCACAGATCATCGCCCCGAAAACATCGTTGTAGCAATCTGTACAGACTGTCCGGTCGCAAATAGCACACTTGCCGATTGGGCTGGCCTCAGTATGCTCGCATCCTTCTTCCATCATGCCTCTCCGTCGTTGTTGGTCGTGGTCCGTTGTCAGTTTGTCGGTCTCAAAGCGTTTGCGAAATTGTCGTCCGTTCTGCTCGTCAGCCCCTCCACCGCCTCACCGGTCACTTCCAGAATCTTGTCCACCACATGGACGAGGTACGCCGGCTCATTGCGCTTGCCGCGAAACGGCATCGGTGCCAAATACGGGCAGTCTGTTTCCAGGACGATGGCATGGCTCGGCATTTTGGCGACGACCTCGGCGAGGTTCGAGTTCTTGAACGTTACCACTCCCCCGACTCCGATGTGAAACCCCATATCGAGAACTCGTCTGGCCATCGATTCGTCTCCGGAGAACGCATGGAAAATGCCGCGATGGTGTTTTCCCCGCTCCTCCAGAATGGCGACAACATCTTCGAAAGCATCCCTGCAATGAATGATCACCGGCATGCTCTTGTGTTTCGCCAAATCGAGTTGGCGCGCAAACACCTCGCGTTGTTTGTCGCGCGGCGTCAGATCGCGATAGAAATCCAGGCCAATCTCCCCGATGGCAACAACTTTCTCGTTGTCGGCCATCCGTTCCAACTCTTGCTCGACCTTGTCGCTCCAGGTCTTGGCATCGTGGGGATGCACACCCACAGCCCCGTATATAAACGGGTACCGCTCGGTCAACGATATCGTCTCCAGCGATGAGGCGAGATCATAACCGATATTGACCATTCGGGTGACACCCGCCTGCCGTGCACGTTCGACGACCTCATCGAGGTCCTTGTCAAAATCGGCGTGGTTCAAGTGAACGTGCGAATCGATCATCGCCTGAATACCTCATTGTACGCCCAAAAGCCGCGGTTCTCAAGACGGAGCGCTACCCCGTGTCCGGTGGTTCGATCTTGGGGAAAAGGGGCACCGGGGCCTGGACCGACCGCCATCCCTCCTCCCCGGGGGCTCGTGCCTCATCGAGGCTCACCCGGGTAACGTCGCAATCCAGCCCCAGTTGTTCGCGCATGGCCGCCGCCTTCGTGGGCATGAACGGGATGCATAGTATCGAGCTGAGCCGGAGCACCTCGAGAAGGACACGGAGGACGTCATCGAGGGCCTTGCCGTCGGCCGCCTTCGCAAGCTCCCATGGTTTCTTCTGTTCGACGTATCGGTTTGCCGCTTGTATCGATGTCCACAACGCCGCGAGCCCGCCCTCGAAGCGCAGACGGTCCATGGCCTCGGCGTACCGATCGACGACACCCCCCGAAATCTTCGCGTAGTCAGCGGCCGCGTCCGGGCTCCACGAAGGCACCGATCCCTCCCGGTACCGCTTTACCATCGACAGTGTGCGCGAAAAGAGATTGCCCAACTCGTTGGCGAGTTCCGCGTTATAACGCGCCACTGCCCGTTCGATCGTGAAATCCCCGTCCCGGTCGAAGGCAATCTCCCGGAGCAGGATGTAGCGAAGCGCATCGGCACCACCAAAGAACTCCGCCAGCTCGATGGGATCCAGGATGTTGCCGATCGTCTTGCTCATCTTCGTCCCGCGCGAGTACACAAACCCGTGCCCAAACACGCTCTTCGCAACCGGCATATCGGCCGCCATCAACATCGCTGGCCAGATAAGACAGTGAAAACGCGTGATATCCTTGCCGATGATATGACAATCGGCAGGCCAGTATTTCCGGAATTTCTCGTCGTCGGTCCGTGAATACCCCAGCGCCGATATGTAGTTGATGAGCGCGTCGAACCAGACATACACGACGTGTCCCTCGCCGATGGACGATGGCAAAGGCACACCCCATCGCACACCTCTTCGTGACACGCTTACATCCTCGAGCCCCTGCTCGATAACGTTGAGAATCTCATTGCGACGGATTTCGGGGCGTATGAAGTCAGGGTTTTCTTCGATGTGCTTCTTGAGCCGGTCGCCAAACTTGCTTAGCGCAAAAAAGTAGTTCTTCTCTTCGAGCCATTTCGGTTTCGCCTCGTGACGTGGGCAGAGACCGTCGACGAGATCCCTCTCGAGTTTGAACTCCTCGCACGACACACAATAGAATCCCTCGTACGTTCCCTCGTAGATGTACCCATTATCATGAATTGTCTGGAATAGTCTCTGAACCGCGCTTACGTGTTCGGGTGTATCGGTTCTAATGAACTGGTCGTACGAGATATCGAGCCGCGCCCAGACCTCCTCGAACTCGGCCGCCATCTCCCGTGAATAAACCTCGGGTGCCTTGCCCTGTCGCTTCGCTTCCTTCTCGACGTTCGTGCTGTGCTCGTCCGTCCCCATCAGGAAATACGTATCGACCCCCGCAAGCCTCTTGAAACGCGCCAGGCAGTCCGCACCTATCTTTTCATAGGCAGTGCCCAGATGCGGCCGGGCGTTTACATAGTCAATCGCCGTCGTCACATAGAATACTGTCAAGACTGGTAACTCCTCAAGCGTTCTGGAGATGTAGAAAACCCGAGGATTCTAGCACCCCAGTTGCTTGATATCAAGGAAGAGACTAACGAGGGCGGCGTCCATATTGAGGTTACGCCGCACGATACCATCGCGGGTGGCAATGATTCGATCCAGCACGGCCGGCAGCTTTTTCTGATCCCACTTGCCCACCTGCTCGGAGAGCGTTCTGGCGCGATCGCGGTTGATGAACAACGCCTGGTCTCCCGCCATCACATCACGATACGCCGACGCGAACTCGTGGAGGAAGCGGGCTACGTTGTCACGCGAGCGCCCGCGCGTGAGCAACAGCGCGTTCTGGATGATCCAGGACTCGGAGGCTTCATTCAGCTTGGCAAGAACCTCATACGCCTGCTCCCTGGCCTCGTCATCTTGTCCGTCCAGAAGCTCGCGTGCCCGCAGGATGTTTCCCTGCGACAATTCCGCGACTTTTTGCGCGGCCGCCCGCGGCGCATCATAGTATTCGGTCAGAAGCGATTCGATCATCTCTGACCTGAGAGGAGCAAAACGAACCCGCTGGCAACGGGAACGAATCGTGTAGAGTATCGCGTCCGGGGTTTCCGTTATGAAAACGACGGCGCAGTGTTCGGGAGGCTCTTCGACCACCTTCAGGAGCGCGTTCTGCGCTTCCTCGCGCATCAGATCCGCCTGTGCGATAACGAACACGTTGCGTTTAGCACCAAAAGGCTTCGTGTTTACGCGGCGAATAATGGCCCTGGCGCGGGCGATTCGAATCGACACTTTCTTGGGAAAGCGGTGGCTGTCAAAGAGGTCGGCTCGTTTTACCGTGAGCACCTTGGCAACATCCGTCTCGTCGTCACCCGGTTTTTCTCCCCCTCCCTGTGTCGGTGTCGGGTAGACAACGTGTATGCCGGGATGCTCGAAGGCGATCGCCTGCCGACAGCTTTCGCACAAATCCCCGTTCAACGAACAGTGTGGTTCTTCGCTGCAGCAAAGCCGCCGGGCGAAGTCAATCGCCGTGTGCTCCTTGCCGCAGCCTTCGGGACCGACAAAGAGTAGAGGGGGGACTACACCTTGCAGACATGCGTCGAGGAACTTGCGAACACCGTCGTCCCGCAGATCAAAACGCGGGAATCGGCTCTTTGCCTCCTCGGCCTTTCGTGCCAATGCTTGTTCCTGTCTATTTCGCGAACCACTTCATGGGGTCCAGCGCCTGTTTGGATTTGCGGATCTCGAAATGGCATTCATAGCCGTTCAGCGATCCGCTGTCGCCGACTTCGGCGATAACATCGCCCCGCGACACCATCTGCCCCATCGTGACAAAGATCTGGGCCGTGTGCGCGTAGAGCGTGTAGTAGCCTTCGCCGTGATTGAGAATGATACAATTTCCGTAGCCGGAAATCCAGTCGACAAACTCCACCCTGCCCGTTGCCACCGCCTTGATGGGGGCCCCCGCAGATGCTCTTATGTTCACTCCATTGTTGAACGTGACCGTGCCAAACTTCGGATGCTTGTCTTTGCCAAACTTCTTCGTAATCCTGCCACTTACCGGCCGCATCAGCTTGCCCTTGAGCTTGCCAAATTCCCCCGGCAGCTCACCACCGTCCAGGTCGGCGAGCCGTCTCTGCTCGAGCTGCCCGATGACATCCTTCATCTGCTCCTCGGATCTCTTGAGCTCGTCGATCGCCTCGGTGTGCTGTGACTTCTCGGTCCGGATGTCTTTTAGCATGGAGACCCGTACGTTCTTGTTGTCCCGGAGTTTTCCACTCTCCTGTCGCCGCGAGTTCGTCAACGTCACGATATCTGCCATCGCCTCGGTCACAACCGCCTGTTCGCGTTCGAGGTCCGCTTTCTTTGTTCTTACCTGCTCGACGAGATTGGCATCGCGCTCCGCGGTCATTTGCAGAAATTTGTACCGGCGCGATGCATCCACCACGTTCGGGCTCGTCAGTATCACTTGCAGGTCGTAACGCGGGCCTCGCATGTACATCTGCCTGACCCTGGCCGCGAGCCTCTTCCGCTGGTAAGCGAGTATTTGTTCCTCATAGAGGACGTTGAGACGAAGGCTGTCGATCTGCTGGGCGAGCAGCGCCTCGCGGGCGTCGAGCTGAACGATCAGCTCTTTGGACAACGCTATCTCCTTGTCGAGATGCGAGAGCTGTTTCATCACATTTGCTTCTTCTCGCTTCAACTCTTTTGTCTTGGCCCGGTGAGCCTGAATCTCCTTTTGGATCTTTTTGAGGCTGGTTTTCTGTGCGTCGATCCTGTCGTCGAGCGATCCCTGCGACTGCGCGCAGGCTAACTCAACGCCCCACGGCATCAGCACGACGAACACCGCCGCCACCGCCAGGCATCTAGCACGTGCCAGAAAACGCGTGGACACCGTGTTATGTTTGTGTGAGAGAACCATCCGGTCAGCGACTCGTTAGAGTTTCAGGAATCGTCGGAGGGCGGCATAGCTACCGATGGAGCCGAGGAGAACACAGGTCAACACATAGACCGCGATCTTCCCCGGATCCAGAAAGGCCACGCCGGGTATCACTTCGATGGCGGCGACATAGATCACTGCCAGCAGGGCCAGCGAGACCAACGAGGCGATTCCACCCTGGAAGGCACCCTCTATAATGAAGGGTGTCGCGATAAAATGGTCGGTGGCGCCGACGAGTTTTAGTATCTCGATAGACTTTTCCCGGGTGAGAATCGTCAAACGAACCGTGTTCGAAATGATGAACACCGACGACAGAATCACGATGCTCCCGAGCACGATGTCTACGTACACGAATACTCGGGCCAGGAGTGAAAATCGGTCGATGAATTCCTTGCCATAGTTGACTTCTTCCACACCACCGATGGCGGTTGCCCCTTCGGTGAACGATTGGAATCCGGTCTTGTTTCGGTCTTCATCCATGAGCATGACCCGGAATGAAGCCGGCAACGGGTTGGTCTCGAGGCTTTCGAGGATGAACTGATCTTCACCGAGCTCCTGTTCGAACTCGGCCATTGCCTGTTCTTTGGATACGAAAACGACGAACTCGACGCTCTCCATTGATAGCAGTTGCCTGTAGGTGTCTTCGATGTCGTCGCTCGTGAGATTTTCCTCGAGATACACGTAGATTTTCAGCTCCGCGCGGGTCTTGTCGAGCACCGTGAGAACATTATCCGTCACGAGCAGAAACACGGCAAGAACGAGCAGGCTGAGGCTCATGATCACAATGGAAAGCGTCATGATGCCCTTGTGACGCCGAAGCGTCTTGAAGGACTCCCGCACGAGATACAAACCCTGCTGAAATGTCACTCCTCCTCCCGCCTCCTCTCCTGGCTCCAGATGGGTCTCCCCGCGCCGGCCCGAATTTCTTCCAACTTGTCCTTCGAGAAAGCCGGTGATCGCAGCCGGCGATCCTCCTCGAGCACACCGTCCCGCAACAGCAGGATCCGCTGACCGAAGTTCTTGACCAGTTCGTGATTGTGTGTGGCCATCAGGACCGCCGTCCCCGAGCTGTTGATCCGGAACAGCAGATTGAGTATCTCCGCGGTGACATCGGGATCGAGGTTGCCGGTTGGCTCGTCGGCCAGGAGTATCTCGGGTGTGTTGACCACGGCCCGGGCGATCGCAATCCGCTGTTGCTCGCCTCCGGAAAGCTTGCCCGGGCGATCGTAGCGTTTGTGATACAACCCGACCTGTGTGAGGATCTGAATCGTTCGCTTCTTGATTTGATAATTCCCAGCGCCGGTGACCCGCATGGCGATGGCAATGTTTTCGAACGCGTCACGGTCCTCGAGCAACTTGAAATCTTGAAACACTACGCCGACCTTACGCCTCAGATGCGGAATCTGACGCCGCTTCATGTTGGAGGAGACGTAAGAGCCTACAATGACCTGGCCGTTTGTTGGCGCCTCCGCCATGTAGATCATCCGCAGCATCGTGCTCTTGCCCGCGCCGCTGGGGCCAACAACGAAGACAAATTCGCCGTTGGCGACCTGGAGATTGACGTCCCGAAGAATCGTCCGGTCGTCGTAGCGCTTGGTCAGGTGATATATGCCGATGACGTTTCTGTTTTCCATCGATTTGCTCCGCTTCAGCGCGCACTCATTCTACCCCGGCCGACCAGTTTCTCGGCAAGCCGATATGCCGCCCCGAGGCTCGTGAAGCTTGCGGTGCCCGTGCCCGCGATATCGTAGGCGACGCCGTGGTCCACCGAGGTACGCACGATCGGGAGCCCGATCGTGACATTGACCCCCCGTCGCTTTGCCACCATTTTGAATGGTATCAGTCCCTGATCGTGGTACATGGCTACAAGGGCATCAAACGTGCCACTCCTTGCGTCCTGAAACATGGCGTCGGCGGGCCAGGGCCCGGTCGCGTCGATCCTCCGACGTCGCGCCCGGCGAATGGCGGGCTGAATAACCTCGATCTCCTCGCGGCCCAGGACGCCAGACTCTCCGGCGTGCGGATTCAGACCCGAAACGGCTATTCTTGGCTTCTTTATGCGAAATTGCCGTCTCAAGGCCTCGTCGACGACGGCCAGGCAGGCGAGAATGCGCTCCTCGGTTAGCGCCCGGCTGACCTGCTTGATCGGCAGGTGCCGGGTCAGCGGCACCACACGCAGGGTCCGGTGGACCATCATCATCTGGCAGTCCGGCGCGTTAAAATATCTTGCAAGCAGCTCGGTGTGACCGGCAAATCGGTAGCCGGCCTGATTCAGCGAGTTCTTTGAGATGGGAGCGGTCACCAGTCCCTGTACGATCCCCCGCCGGGCCAGCTGACAGGCTAACTCCAGAGCGGCCCCCGCATGGCTTCCCCCTCCCCGGCTATCGCGGCCCACGGAATACCGGGCCCGGCATCCTGTATCGACTACCCACAGCTCACCGCTCGTTCCTAACTCACTATTCTCCAAGGAGTTCTCATCCAGGACGCGCCGCCTCACCCCGCCCATAACGCGTTCCAGAACTGGCAGCGCCCCGACGACGAGCGCCGTTGAGCCCCTCGGCCGAAAGGACTCGAAGAACCTGCCCACGATTTCCGGCCCCACACCGGCCGGGTCGCCGATTGTGACGGCTAACACGTGTTTTTGTCCTGAGTTACGTGCCATGCTGTCTCCAAGACCTTTAGGCTCGCGTGCGTGGCTCCTACTCGTCAGGATCAGCACGGGTTCGCCCCAACACCCGATAGTAGGCCGGGGCGGCGGTTTTGCTCAACTGTTTCTCCGGGATACTCAAGAGTAAGATCGTCAACGTCCATGACGGGGTCGTGATGCGAACCTTGTCGTCAACATGCAGGGTGGATGATGGTTTGGCGGGGCGGTCATTCACGGTGACGGCGTTTTTGTCACACATGGTTTTGACTGCAGAGCGGCTCTTGGCGAGGCAGAGATACTTCAGAGTGAGATCGGTACGCATCGATCATTCACCGCGAACATCCACGTAGAACTCGTCGCGAAGCCCCGTGAGATAGCCTTCGTAAGCGGTCGCGAGTTTTTCCTGCTCCGCCAGTTTGCGGAGATCGTCCGCCACTTCGTCGTACTTATACGGCCGCTCCCCCTCGGACTCGACAAGCTGCACGATACGAAACCCCGCCGGCTCGCGAAGCACCGGACTGATATCACCCTCATTCAAATCGGTGAGCACGTCCCGGAAGAATTCGGGGAGATCGGCCACCCGCAACCAGCCCAGGTCACCACCGGCTTCAGCGGTTGCCTTGTCATCGCTGTAACGCATCGCGGTTGAATCGAACGGTGCTCCCGCGACTAGCATGTCGTGCACCGAGTTCGCGTGTTCGAACACATCCTGAATATCATCGTCACCGGGTTTGACCTTTATTAGAATGTGACTCAGCTCGACTTCGTCGTTTGCCGGGTCCGCCCCCGTCATCTTGATCAGGTGATACCCGTAAGAAGAAAGCACGGGTTCGCTGACCTCGCCGATCGAGAGCCGCCCCGCGGCGCCCGCAAACGCCGGGTCGCTCAGATCCGATATCTTGAGTTTCCCCAACGCTCCCCCGTTCTTGCCGCTGGGGTCCTCGGAGTACTCGTGCGCTAGATCCTCGAAACTCTCGCCCGCCACAACACGTCTGTAGACACTATCGATGCGAGCCTTCGCCTGAGCCTGTGCCGACTGCGATGATTCCATTGAAATATAGATCGTTCTGAGACGGACAACCGCCGGTCGCATCGGCAGCGTGGCCTTGCGCTGCTGATACATCGCGAGTACCTCGGCATCCGTTATTTGAAGCGATCCCCGATCGACCTCGCTGGCCAGCACGCGTTCCACGAGCATTCGATTGCGTATCTGCTCCCGAATGAACTGCTTCAGCTCGGACAGCGTCAACCCCTCCGACTCCAGGGCGCGGACGAACGCTTGTTCACCGCCAAGGTTGCGCCTGTTCTCTTCGATGGTTTGATCGACGTGTTTCTCGATCTCGCTGAACGATACCTCGATACCCAAACGTCCCGCCTTGGCAACAATCAGCTTGCTATTGACGAGATCCAGCAGAACCTGTTCCTCCAGGCCGGCACGCTCTGCCGACGTCAGGTTCTTCACCCCCTGCTGGAGGATGATTTGCTTGACGGCCTGGTCAACCTCGCTACGAAATATCGCGCTGTCCTCGACCACCGCGACAATACTGTCGACCGGAACGGTTTCGCCGTACACCTGCAACGGTACCGTCAGGGCAATGAGCAGGAGGCTCATGCAACAGATGCTCCTTGTTGTACGGTGCATGGACCCTTCCTTCTAGGGGCGACTGGTGAGCGTATCCGGACGGCGAGCACCCCCGAGAGCGTATACGCGTTCCATTATCTCTATATCAGCTTTGTTTCTCAGGGATATGATCAGGCTGTCGTAGACCGCCTCACGCTTCTTGAGCATGAGGTTGTTGGCAATCTCCATCTGCGCGTCCTCGAACTCCAGCCTGTATCTTGCATCCCGTATATCAGCAACCTTTATCAAGTGGTACCCGAACTCCGACTCGATGATCTCGCTCACCTCACTCAGCTTCAAACCGAACACGACGCTCTCGAACTCGGGAATCATGCTCCCTTTCGACAAATAACCAAGATCGCCTCCGGACCCCGAGTGCTTGTCGATCGAGTACTTCCTCGCCAGGTACGTAAAGCTCCTCTTGCCAACTTGTGATTTGACTTTCTCAGCCTCTTCGAGTGTGTTGACAAGAATGTGACTCACCCTTACATCGGTCACGTACTCTCTTTCATGGGCATCGTAGTAAGCACGGATCTCTTCGTCGGACACCATAGCCTTGTCCCGAATGACCTTCTGGACGAGCTGATCGGCAACGAGATCCTTGCGGTACTGTTCCAGACGCGCCTCGATATCCGAAACTACGACAAGACCGGACTTCATCCCCGCATCGTACAGGAGCTGTGTTGTTATCCAACGATCGAGGTACTCCTGCAATTCCTCCGATGTGAGAACGCTGCGATAATCCTCCGGGAGGAAGTAGCGGAACTCCCGCTCGGTCAGCGTCTCCTGGTTCACCCTGACAAGAACAGGTGACGTGTCTTTTTTTGCGGTCATCGTCCGCCGCTCGCACCCGGCGCCCACAAGCGCCGCCATGACAAGCAGAGCGACACCCACCAGGACCACGGCAGGGCCTCGAGTTCGGCGTTTGCGTCTGATTATCACCATCGCGTGCCACTCATCTTATGCTCTCGGAGTACGGCGGGGTACGATCTTCACTTTCTTGACGTTCTTCTCAAAGATCTCGATGTTGTATTCATCGCGCCACTTTGCCAGAAGCTCATCCAACCGCTTCTCGTTCGCTTCCTCCTTGAGTATGTGGTTGATACCATTCTGGGCCTTGCTGATCGGGACATATCCCTCTGCTTCTTTCGCGACGAGCTTGGCGATCACCCAGCCTTGCTCGATCTCGAACACTCTCGAGATGTCCCCCACATCCCGAAGCGAAGAAGCGGCGTCATCGAGCTCCGGTCTGTCCCCGACCTCCACGAAGACTTCGTTCATGCCGGTGTCCTTAAGTTCCTTGGGCGATGCGTATTCCATGGCAATCCTCTGAAACGTGCCACCACTGACCGCGCGCTGTCTCGCGTGTTCGGCAGACAGTTTGTCGGGGGTCAGTATGATCTGGAACCGTCGGCGCTCACCCGAATGGAACTGCTCTTTGTTGTCTCTGTAGTAAGCCTCGATCTTATCCCACGGAACACTGGTCTGTTGCGCAACGAGGTCCCAGTAGAGACGGTTCACCATGAGCTCTTCTCTTTTTCTGTTGAACATCTCGGCAACCTCGGGCTCGTTCTCGATCCCTGACACCGCCAGCTCCACCTCGATCAGGTCGTTCATAATGACATCGAGGATAAACTTCCTTAGCCCACCGAGGCGAAGCTCTTTACGTGGCCTCTGAGCAAAATGGGCGCGGTCGTACAGATCGGAAAAGTCCCTTATCGTCATTACCTCCTCGTTGTATGAGGCAACGGGTTTATCGAGGTCTTCGAGCTCGATGTCGAGGAGCGGATAGACCTCTGTATCACGATTCGGCGGATTCAGAATACCGCGATCCGGGGGCATCGCATTGAGAATGATTTTGAGTTGGTCGTCGTAGAACTGAAAGCCGTGCCGCTCTCTGATTTCCAGGGATAACTCATACGTAGCCCTCAGCTGCTTCTGCTGGGTGGCAATCCGACGGACCCGCTCCTCAACTTCCGCGAGGGGCCTCTTTGGCGGCTGGCTCTTGCTGATGACCTTTATGACAAAGTATCCATACTGGTTTATGATCGGGTTCGTCACGCCGCCGACATCCGTGCTGAAGAGCTCATCCTGAAAGTGCGGCGGGAACTGTCCGTAGCTTGCCGAAATCTGTCTGCCGCCTACGGCGGCATCAGGGCCACGCGAGTATTGTTTGCACACACTCTCGAAATCATGACCCGCAACCAACAGATCGCGAACCTCGTTGCCCTCCGCCTCTGTATCGGTAAGGACCTGTTTTACCTGATAGACGAGCCCATACATGTTGTGAACCTCTTCGATGTCTTTCTCGGTGACCTGGAGCTTCGAGCGGACTTTGACATGCAGGTAGCCGCTCTGCAGCCCGATCGTTCGGAATGTCCGCATACCATCGACAACCATCGCGTCCTTGTCGTAACCGAGCTCATCTGCCTTGAGCGCAAGCACCTCCCGATCGATCATCGTATCGAGAAACTCGAGCAACCCCGCCGTATCCATGGTCGGGGGCAGATACTCGGGACCGACCGAATTGATAGCCTTTTCGTATTCGGCCAACGTTATGACCCGATCCTCCACTTTCGCCACCGGCGAATCGCCCGCGTTCTTGCTGCATGACGCCACAAGCAACAGGGGAATCCAGAGGACGCATACCAATCGTCTTATACTAAATCGCATTGAACTGACTCCTTATCTTTGAATACCAACCAAAACGCGATCAGCCGGCCCCATAAGCGGCCGCCTCGCCAACAGTGGCCCTTTCCATGATTGCTACCGAAGTCTATGTTGACCGCCGAACGGCGGAGCGTCCCCCATTGCCATGCGTCCACGCAACGCTCAGCAGCTTTCCAACTTCATCTACCCAGTCGGTGCCGCCGCGGTGGGTCAGCGTTAAGCCAAACGTATCCCCCGACTTAAACAGCACCCGACCCTCAAAGGTTTCAACCAGCGTCGCGCAAAGCTCGGGGCTCAGCGCCTTTCCGGGCTGGAATTCTATCACAATTCGGCCCGTCTTGAATTGGATAAGCGCAATGCCGAGCACCGTGGCCCTGAGCTTGATCCTCGTAAGCTCTAATAAATTAACAGCTTCTGGTGGAGGCGGGCCGAAGCGATCGGTGACCTCGTCCTCCAGCTCATCGACATCCGCGGGGTCCTCGATTCGGGCGAGATGTCTGTAAAGCGCCATCCGCTCGTTTTGTTCCTCCACATAGCGGTCCGGCAGAAAGCTCCGCCAACGGGTTTCTATCCGGCACTGTGGCTGGTCGGTTTTTTCCTCGCCCCGAAGACCCTCCACCGCCGCTTTTAGCATCTTGCAGTAAAGATCGAAACCGACGGCAACGAGCTGGCCGTGCTGTTCCGTTCCGAGAATGTTGCCGGCCCCACGGGTCTCCAGATCACGCATCGCCAGGCGATAGCCGCTTCCCAACTCGATGAACTCTTCCATCGCCTGGAGACGTCGACTCGCCGATTCGGTTACCGAGAAGTTCCTCGGCACGAGCAGATACGCGAACGCCTGGCGCTCCCTTCGGCCGACGCGCCCTCTCAACTGATAGAGATCGGCCAAACCGAACCGGTCGGCCCGGTTGATGATAATTGTGTTGACGTTTGGAAAGTCCAGACCTGACTCGATAATTGTTGTCGACACGAGAACGTCAATCTTTCTCTCGATAAAAGCAACGATTGTCTCTTCGAGTTGCCTTTCGGGCATCTGCCCATGGCCCACGCCGAACCTCACACCGGGGAGCAGCCTTTGGAGAAAAGCCTGCATCGACTGAATCGATGCAACACGGTTGTGAAGAAAGAAAACCTGGCCACCCCGTGCAACCTCCCTGGAGATTGCATCAGCGATGGTTCGCTCATCGAAAACCGTCAGCTCGGTCCGGACTGGGTGACGGTTACGCGGGGGTGTGTCAATCACTGATATCGGTCTCAAGCCCGAGAGTGCCATGTAGAGAGTGCGGGGTATCGGTGTCGCCGTCATCGCAAGAACATCCACAGATTTCTTCAGCGTCTTGATCTTTTCCTTGTTGCGAACACCGAAGCGATGCTCCTCATCAATTATGAGAAGCCCGATATCGTTGAACTCAACGTCCTTTGAGAGCAGGCGGTGCGTGCCGATGACGATGTCCACTGCACGCGTTTTCAAATCTTCCACAACCGCTTTTTGCTGCGCCGTTGTTTTGAAACGGCTCAACATCTCGACACGGACGGGAAAGGGCGCCATGCGTTCGGAGAAAGTTCTGAAGTGTTGCAATGCAAGAATGGTCGTCGGTACGAGCACGGCGACCTGACGGCCTTCGTTTACCGCCTTGAAAGCCGCGCGGATGGCGACTTCCGTTTTGCCAAAACCAACGTCACCGCAAACGAGCCGGTCCATCGGTTTTGCTGATTCCATATCGTCCTTGATCTCTCGGGTCGCCCTGAGCTGGTGGGGAGTTTCCTCAAAGGGAAACGACGCCTCGAGTTCTTTCTGCCACGTTGTATCCGGACCGAACGGATCGCGTTGCGCGATCTCGCGTTGCGCGTAGGCACGGATCATGTCCTTTGCGACCTCCTCCAGTGCCTTCTTTGTTCTTGCCTTCGTTCGCTGCCACTTCGAGCTGCCCAGGCGGTCCAGCGCCGGGACAACACCTTCTTTGCCGACGTACTTTTCGACAAGCGGCATCTGGCCCAGGGGCACGAATATCCGGTCGTTGCCGTGATAACGAATACTCAGGCACTCCGTCTCTCCTCCATCCACGGCAATCTTCTCTAGCCCCACGTATCGCCCGATGCCGTAGTCGACGTGAACCACAAAGTCACCTGCCTGCAGGCGATCGTGGTCGTACAGCCGAGTGCGTCGGACCTTTCGCCGTCGGGTCGGGCGCGGTAGGACGCGGTGGAAAATCTCGTGGTCTGTAAACACGGCAATCCCCGCCTGCTCCCACACAAAACCGGATGTCACCCAACCAACAGGGAGATGCACGAGCTGTTCGTCGTCTTCGAGCATATCGGCTAAACGCTCGCGCTGTGTTTCGCTGTCCGAAAAGACGAGCACATCGATACTTTTGTGTCTGAGTTGGCGAATGAGTTTGACAAAGGGTTCGATTCTTCCCATCACGCTTGGGTGCTCACCCGTTTGAAACGTGATCATATCACTCGGTTTCCCCTCGTCGGGCCCCGCTGTGGCCCCGGATGCGGCAGCCTCGCTCGCCGGCCGCGTCACCTGCACCGGCAGCGACCAGAGATGAACGCACGACACTCCGTAAGACTCGTAGTAGTCCATGGGCAGGATGTAATCATCGAAGGTGAGCAGCGGGTACTCACCCGACGTCTGCAGGGCCTTTTCAAACTCGGTCTCCAGTGTTTCTCTGGCTTGCCTGATCCCGGATTCACCCCAAAAGAAGATCGCCGGCGGTGTGGCAAAGTAATCGAGCACTGTGCCTGTGACCCCCATTGCAGGTGCATATCGTCCGAGCAGATAGGTAGAACGATGGTGCCCGATCTCATTGACGATTTCCCTTGCGGTGTCTTCCGCAATCTCCATCCCGAGAAGGCGCGTCTCGAGAGAGCTCAGCGAGTCTTCGTCGACCACAACACCGGTCGCCGGGAGCACGCGGATCGATTCGTTCTTGTCGATCGACCGCTGGGAATCGATGTCAAAGATCCGAATCGAGATCAGTTCGTCGTCCGACAACTCGAGACGAACGGGATGCTCCCACGACGGATCGAAAACATCGATGATCGACCCCCGAACGGCGAACTGTCCCAGCCCATCGATTGCCGAAACACCTTCATACCCGACCGAGATCAGGTACTCGATCAGTTCTTCACGATCCAAACGCTCCCCGACACGGTAGACGCGGGTCCGCTCGGAGAGACCGGCGGCAGCCGTGGTTTTCTCGAGAAATCCGGGCAGGCTCGTTACAACGATGTCGATTTCGTTGCGGCTTATCCGATCCAGGCAGGCGTTGCGCCCGCCGCGAACTGTGAGGTTTTCCTTGTGCTCAAAAGGCTGTGGGAAGATTTCCTTTTCCGCAAAAAAGTCGATTCTTGCCGCCGACACCGTTCTGAGATCCGATGCTGCATCCCGGGCCGCCTCCTCGTCCGTGCAACACACAACCACCGGTCGTCCCAACAGCCCCCTAAGGGACTCTACGACCAGGACGGGCGACGAGCCTCGCAGACCGGTGATGTGTACATGCTGGCCTGGCTCGGTGATCAAGCTCGCGATCCGACGGACACCGCCCTGTCTGGCAACACGTTCGACCAGCGTGGAGGCACCCGAGGAAGGCAGTTTGCTGCTTGGTGGCAACATCGAATCATGCCTTTCGGCCCAGCACAGATTCCAGAACGAGCGCTGATATGGCGAGCAACAGAAAAAGGGCGTAGACCTCGCGCCCCTGCTTCTCCCGCCGCAGGTTCGCCACAAGGTTGCCCGAGGTGTCAACCGTGCGGGCGGCACCGAGATAGGAGACGTTGAGAGGTTGAGGATTCAGATTCGATTCTCGCGGGTCAACGTTGACCACTGCCTGCGATATCACCGTCGTATCCGCAAGTAACCGATAAAATCCGGGTTGCCGTGCCTGCGACATCATCGCCTTGGTCTCTCCCCCGGCCGAGTTGTAGAGGGCGGGCTTTCTCTCTTCGCCGCTTTCGCCAATGACACGAAGCTCGGCGCTCTGTCCGTTCCACGCCGCCGGCAGATCGAAGAACAGGTCCGAACCTGCGTAGTTCTCGCGATGCAGCTCCGATCCCTCCCCGCTGGCCAGATACGACACCGCGGTATGTATCAATGGCAGGAACATCGGCGAGAGCGGCAAATCACCGCTTGGCATGTCGGGAGCCGCGGCTACGACGATCACGCGGCCCATACCCCTCCGGCATTCCCAGATTCCGGGATCGCCGTTTCCAAGATAGGCGAGGGTCGAATCCGGCGCAATGCCCGAGACGGAAAGATGCTTGCGAACCCGGCTCCGCGACAGTAGCTCGAGTTCTTCCTCGCTGAATATGCTAAAGATCGGGTGATCGTCCTGGAATGCCGAGAAATGTTCCGCGCTCCCCGTCTCTTTTGGCGTGGCCTTCTGTATACCGAAATACCGGGCGACGTTCTCGTCACGCCAAAGGCCCTTGCGGTCGCTTCCCAGAAACACCATGACCGCGCCTCCACCATGGATATAGCGCTTCAACAGTTCGAATCGCTTTGAGTCCAGTTCACGAGGCTCGGTCCAGACCACGACGCCCCTGTTCGGGAGGCTCGCCGCCGTCAGCTCTCTTTCGTCTATCACGTTGACGCTGAACTCGCCCTCTCCTGACCCGCGCGGGTTCAACGCCTTGTCCACATAGAAGTAGGCAGCTACCTGCTTGCCGTTATCCGCAAACTTTCTGCCTCGCATCAGAGTAACGGGAATCTTCTGCGACACCTCGAGCAGAAAGTAGCGATCGTCATCAACGGGCAACCTGTCATGGTTCTTTGCCACCCTGCACCGGTACGTTCCCCAGTTGTTCATCGACACGGAGAACGCGACATTGGCGGATGCCGCCGGAGACAGGTGTACCAGCTTCTCACCCTTGCGTTTGCCGTCGATTACCAACTCGACAGGGAACTCGGCGTCTTTCAGCCGTGAATGGTTCGTCACCGCTACACCGATCCGCACGACTTCCCCGGGTCGGATCAGCTTGCGCGGTGTAAAAACCCTGTCAATGCCCACATTGTCGATCGCCTGTGTGTAAACTGGCAGCGCGATCACGCGGATGTCATCCGGCACATCCGCGACCAGCACCGAATCGGTTGTCTCCCGAAAATCGGAAATCACGTATACCTCACCGGTTTCTGTCTCGGATTGACCGATCTGGTCCAGCGCCATTTCGATCGCTCGAGGAAGCGAGGCCGTTTCCTTTGTCACCTCGAGGGCCTCGATCGTGTTTTTGACAACCTGCCTATTTCTAGTTCCTGTGCCAAAAACCGACTCGCTCCTCGCCCCGCAGACGATCACGTCGATCAGATCATTGCCGCCGCTGTCATCAACGACTCTTCTGGCGATGTCTTTGGCGAGCGTGAACGCCGTCCCGGTTTCGTGTTCTGCACTCATGCTCATGCTTGCGTCGAGGCAGATCACGACGTGTTTGGGCACATTCCCCGGCATGAACAGCGCAGCGCTGTTGCGTATCGTCGGGCGGGCGAATGCAAGAGCGATCAATACGATGGCAAGCGTTCTCAGCAGAAGGACAATCCAACGCCGCAGATTGACCTTGCTCATTCTGCGCTGACTGAGCTCGACGATGAACTCGAGCGAGCTAAACGGCACCCTGCGTAAACGTCTTCGATTGAGAATATGAATAATGATCGGCAGCGCCATCGCAGCGAGGCCGAACAGAAAGAGTGTGTTCAAGAACCCGAGACCGAACATCGACGTCTCATCCCATCCTGAAGCGCTTGTTCAAATAGGCGGTCAACGCCTGATCGAACGGCGTTTGTGTCGTGAGTAAATTGTAGTCGATCTGATGCTTCTTGCATCCCCGGTCGAGTTTCTTGATCCATGCCTGAATCCGCTGGGAATACTGTTCCTGAAGGAAGGCGGGTTCGACCCGGATCCGTTTGCCGTTTTCCAGGTCCTCAAACTCAACTTCGCCCCTGTAATCGAGATCGATTTCCCGGGGATCGAGGATGTGAAAAACGATGACCTCGTGATTGCGGTGCCGGAAGTGCTTGAGTCCCATGAGTATTTTGTCCGGATCGTCCATCAGGTCGGAAATCAGAATGATCAGGCCGCGTCTTTTCACACGCTCGGCAATGTAGTGAAGCGTATTGCTAATCCGCGTCTGAGCACCAGGCGCCAGACGCTCGAGATTGCCAAGAAGGAAAAACAGGTGCTTACGAACCGACCGGTGGGGCAGAAGCGTCCGTATCTCCTCATCAAAGGCGCAGAGACTCACGGCATCCTGCTGGCGAATCATCAGATACGAAAGGCTCCCGGCGAGCAACGAGCTGTACGTCAGCTTGTCGACCGTCCCCTCCGAATCGCGCCCGCGCCCGTCGCCCAGAAACCCCATCGAACCGCTCTTGTCCAGAAGGATCGTGGCTTTGAGGTTCGTCTCTTCTTCGAAGACCTTGACGTAAAATCGATCGGTTTTCCCAAAGACCTTCCAGTCCAGGCTCTTGATGCTGTCCCCCTGCATATACTGGCGATACTCGGCAAACTCGACGGAAAACCCATGATACGGACTCCGGTGCATGCCGGCAATAAAGCCCTCAACGATGAGCCGGGCCTTAAGATCCATCCCCGCCAAACGGCTGACGACCGTCGGGTCGAGGAATCTACTGATCGCACGTCTATTCTGTTTTCTGGCTGCCATGCTAATTAGGTTCGGGGGGGGCGAGCGAGGCTCTTTCTTGGGACCCTCGCTCCACTTCACTCCCTTCCAGGACAGGCGGCTAACCGCGCCGCGTTCGCTAACGCTTCGCGCTCAACGTGGCGCCCCCGCGGTGGATCCTCGCTCGCCTGTCCTCTGAAAGAGGGTTCCCGCGAAGGGATCCTACGAAAGACCTCGCTCGCCCCCCTGCCTTACCTACTCCTCGCTTACGTCCTTGAGCAGCCCGGCGATCAGCTCGTCGGTTGCCACTCCGTCGGCGTCTGCATTGAAGTTTGTCACGATTCGATGACGGAGGACCGGTGGCGCCACGACTCGCACGTCGCCGAAGCTCGGCGTCGGGCGCCCTCGCATCAGCGCACGGACCTTGGATCCCATGATGAGATGCTGTCCGGCGCGTGGCCCGGCGCCCCAGCTGACGTAGTCCTGAATCGACTGCACCGAATCATCACGGGTCGCACGCACCAGGCGAATGGCATAGTTGAGCACGTGGTTCGTGATCGGTACCTTCTTGATCAACCGCTGGAAACGAAGGATTTCATCCGCCTTGATTACGATATCGGGGACTCCGCTCGTTCGCGAGGTTGTGGTCTCGACGATCTCTCGCTCCTCGTCCTCGCTCGGATAATCCACGTTGACGTGAAACATGAACCGGTCGAGCTGGGCTTCGGGCAGCGGATAGGTGCCTTCCTGCTCGATCGGGTTCTGGGTCGCGAGGACGAAGAAGGGCAGATCCAGTTTGAAGGTTTCCCCGCCGGCCGTGACTTCGTGCTCCTGCATCGCCTGGAGCAACGCCGCCTGCGTCTTCGGCGGAGTTCGATTAATCTCGTCGGCAAGAATGATGTTCGCGAAGATCGGCCCCCGGACAAACTTGAAGACACGTTTGCCCGTCCCGGCCTCCTCTTCGAGGATTTCGGTCCCAGTGATATCGGAGGGCATCAGATCGGGGGTGAACTGAATCCGCGAGAACTTCAAATCCAGCGCCTTGGCCACCGTTGATATCAGGAGCGTCTTGGCGAGGCCCGGGACCCCGACGAGCAGACAGTGACCGCCCGAGAACAGGGCGATGAGCAGCTGCTCAACGACATCGGCCTGGCCAACGATGACCTTACCGATCTCTCTTCGAAGGTTGTCAAACGTCTCCGTAAACCGCTTCAGCTCCTCGACAACCGTGGAGCTTTCGTTATTCACATCCATTGGGGTCCTTTCCTTGGGCTTCACTGAGCTCGTGTGGTCGCCCGCGAGGTTTTCATCGCACCCCGCGGGCCACCCGCTATCAACGGCCGCTCCTTTGCTATCAGCTTCTGAATTGTACCATTACGATCCTGAAATGTTGCGACCAATTGACCTTGTCCTTCCGTAGAGTGCGGTCTATGATAGGTCTCTGGTTTTTCTCCTGCCTCTTACGAAGGAGTTCATGTGGCACAGAAAGTCGTCATCTTCGGCAAAGACACGTGACCTTACACGATCGCGGCCCGTGAGGACTACGCGAAAAGAGACTGCGTTCTGGAGTACAAGAACGTCCAGTCGGATACCGCCGCTCTCGAGGAGATGCTCGCGCACTCGGGCGGTCGGCGGGACGTCCCGGTCATCGTCGAGGGCTCCAAAGTCACCGTCGGGTACGGCGGCACGTGAGGGGTCTGAGCTCTCACCGTGCGTGAGAGGACCGAACTCTTTTGATGTCAACCTGTCTCTTACCTGACATCGGTTGATACCTCAATCTCCCCATCTTATGCCATTGACCGACAAAGATATAAGTCGCGCTGACGACCCGAGATTGTGGAAAAACCCACGGCCGGCCTCGTCGAAACACGACTAACTTATTGTCGGATATTCAATTAAACGCTATCCACAATTGGCCGTCATTTATCAACACCATTCTCGGGCTCTGTGGATAACCAGCGCCTCGGCCTCGCCGGCAATGGCGCGGAATGACCGTCTGTCGGAGGCAGCCATTGTCGTTCGGCTAGCCGTTCCCGCTGTCGGTTCTGCGGAGGACTTGCACCTCCACGTGGGTGCGCCCTGCCCGGGCGCGCGACGCAGAAAGGGCCCCCGGCAAAAACGGGAGCCCCTGCTTTCTCTGGTGTTCAACAACTTACGCTACTTGACGGTCTGTTTTTCGCTCTCTTTGGTCCAGCTTTCCTTCTCGGTCGATGGCTTGGACGTGGAGGGCGGAGTGGACTGCGTGCCCATCTTGCAGGCGCCCTCGAAGAAGACCCCTTCGTCAATCACCAAACGGGCCGTCGAGATGTCGCCTTCCACGTGCGATCCGGTCTGGAGCTCGATCTTGTTGGTCGCGGCGACATTGCCCACGAGCTTGCCACCGATGACCGCGTTCTTCACTTTCACATCTGCTTTCACCACACCGGACTTACCGATTATCAGCGTCTCCGGGCAATTGATCTCGCCGTCAAAATCGCCGTCGATTCTCAGCGTGCCCTTGAGATCGATGTTCCCTTTGACCTTGCAACCCGGTCCGAGAATGGAGTTGAGATTACCCTCACCGCCAGTGATGGCATCGCCTTCTTTACCAAACATGTGCTGACCCTCCTCATCTAGACTGTGTACGAGATGCGCAGAGATTATACACAAAAACTACCGGAGTAACAGTCAATCTTTTGTCCACCGATCAACCCCTAGTTCAACAAGTACTTCCTGGGGTCGACATGCACACCGTTCTTCCTGACCTCGAAGTGAAGGTGAGGTGCTGTGCTCCTGCCGGTGCTGCCGACAAAACCAATGGTCTGTCCGCGAGCTACGCGATCACCGACGGAGACCAGGTTTCGGGAGTTGTGTCCATAAAGAGTGCTGATTCCAAAGCCATGATCGATTGCGATCTTGTGGCCGTAGATATCGTCCCAATCACTGGCCGTGACGATGCCTTCTGCGGAGGCTCGAATCGGTGTATTTCGCTTGGCTGCAATATCCATGCCCGGGTGGTATTGGGGATTTTTCTCGCCGCCCGTCGTGTAGAACTCCCTTGTCACATAACCTTTTATAGGCCAAAGAGAGGGTATCGCCTCGAGCAACATCTGCCGTTCCGAACGAGCTGCCTCGGCCACCTCTTCCTCCGTAGAAATGGCAGGAGAATTGACAAACGGCGACAAACTAGCCACCAGCACGCTGTCCTCCATCGAGAGGTCCACGCCCAGCATTTTCTTGATCTGAATACCCATCGTCTGCATCCGGACGAGTTCCGATCGCAGTGAGTCCACCTGTGCGTTACGGTCGAGAAGTACCGCGTTCTCTCTCGCCAGCTCTCTTGACCGGTTTGCTGCATACAGGATTTGCCCGTATGTCGCGACAAACACGACGAGCGACGCGACGCTGAGCACCAACAGAATCAGGAACGTGTAAAGCAGGGCATAGGAGAACCGATAATTCCGCATTCTGGAATCATCGTGGGGAACAACGATAACAGAGAAGTGCTTCCTCATGGCTAGCGCGGTATCGGTATCCTCATCAATTCGGTCAGCCGGTCGAAATCCTCATGGCTGTAGAACTCGATGACGATTTTCCCCTTTCCGCCACGTTTCTCCTCGACGGTCACGTGTGTCGACAGATGGCTTGATATCGCCCTTTCGAGAAACGTAATGTGTGACGGCTTTTCCTTTGTCGTCTTGCTCTTCTGTTTCTTGCCAACACTCGTCTCGGTTTCGGTGTCACGGACGGTGAGCCGGTTCTTGACTATCTTCTCCGCTAGCGAGATCTGTTCCGCTTCTGTCGGCAACGCGAGCAGCGCGCGCGCGTGCCCCTCGCGGATCTTGTCGTCGGCGATCATCGACCGTATCTTCGCAGGCAACCCCAGGAGCCTTAGCGTATTCGCGACCGAGCTGCGATCCTTGCCCGCCAGGTCGGCGAGCGCGTTCTGGGAGAGCCCGAATGTGTCAACGAGCGCGTGGTAAGCTTCGGCGATCTCGATCGGGTTCAGGTTCTCTCGCTGCAGGTTCTCGACCAGGGCCAGCCGCAGTGAATCCACATCCTGGGCTGCGCGCACGAGCGCCGGTACCGTTTGCACCCCGGCAAGACGCGCGGCCTGCAGCCGGCGTTCGCCCATGATCAGCTCATAGTGCTCGCCGCTCTTACGAACGACGATTGGCTGAAGGAGCCCATCGTGACGAATACTGATCGACAGCGCTTTGATCTTTTCCTCGTCGAAGCGCTTGCGAGGCTGGCGGGGGTTGGATTTGACCTCGTCAACCGGTAGCCGGATAATCTTCTCGGCGCTCAGCGTCTCCTTGACCCCCTGAGGGATCAACGCTTCCAGTCCGCGGCCCAATGCTTTTCTCGACATTCTGTATCACCTCTTTTGCCAGTTGTAGATACGTCTTCGCGCCCAGACATCCGACGTCATAGAGGAGGATCGGCATGCCGAAGCTGGGAGACTCACTCAACTTCACGTTTCTCGGAATAATTGTGCTATATACTTTATCGCCAAAGAAATCCGACGCATCGTCGACGACCTGTTTGGCCAACCGGAGGCGGCGATCAAACATCGTGAGGAGTACCCCCTCGATTTCGAGCTCCGGATTGAGTCCGGTCTGGACGAGCTTGATGGTCTCGAGGAGTCGTCCCAATCCCTCGAGGGCGTAGTACTCACACTGAAGGGGAATCAGGACTGAATCGGCCACCGTCAGCGTGTTCAGCGTCAGGATACCCAGGCTGGGAGGAGAGTCGATAATAATAAAATCATACCGGTCGCGAACCGCCGCCAGGGCCCGTCTGAGCCGGTACTCACGTCTCGGCTCGGTGACCAGTTCGATCTCGGCACCCGTCAATTGCTCGTTCGAAGGCAGAATCGACAGATGGGCAAGGGATGTCTTGAGAATCGCCGGCTTGACCAGCGCCTCATCGAGAAGCACCTCGTAGACCGTCGTCCGCAGATCGTGCTTGTCAATACCGAGACCGGACACGGAGTTGGCCTGGGGATCCATGTCCACAAGCAACGTCCGCTTCTCGGCCACGGCGAGGCTGGCGCTGAGGTTGACCGCCGTCGTCGTCTTGCCGACGCCGCCCTTCTGGTTCGCGATAGCGAT
>CBDVBZ010000012.1:0-41280 GCA_965372355.1 uncultured bacterium
CCCGGGCAAAGGACGCAAGTCTGCGAAAGGAGTACACCAAACATGAGGATCGTCGTTGCATTGGGAGGTAACGCTCTCCTGAAGCGTGGGGAGCCGATGACCGCCGAGAACCAGCGCGCCAATATTCGCATAGCAGCACAGGCGCTGGCCCCGATTGCCGGGGATCACGAGCTCGTGATTTCGCACGGGAATGGTCCCCAGGTGGGTTTGCTCGCCCTCCAGGCGGCCGCCTACGAGGATGTCGAGCCCTACCCACTAGATGTTCTCGGCGCCCAGACTGAGGGCATGATCGGCTATGTGATCGAGCAGGAGCTGGGCAACCTCCTCCCGTACGAGCAGCCGCTTGCGACCATTCTGACCATGGTCGAGGTGGCCCCCGACGACCCGGCATTTGACGATCCCACCAAACCGATCGGACCGGTGTACACTGAGGTCGAAGCAAAGAAACTGGCGAAAGAGCGGGGGTGGACGGTCAAGCCGGAAGGCGATGCCTGGCGAAGGGTTGTCCCGTCACCGTTGCCGAGACACGTGTTTCAGGTGCGGCCCGTGAAGTGGCTTCTGGAAAAGGGCACGATCGTCATATGTACGGGAGGTGGGGGTATCCCGACGGTGTACGACGAGAACCGCAAGCTTCACGGCGCGGAGGTCGTCATCGACAAAGACTTCGCGAGCGCGTTGCTCGCCAGGGAGCTCGAGGCCGATTTGTATATCATGGCAACCGATGTCGACGCGGTTTACGTCGGCTGGGGTACGCCCAAAGAGCGGGCGTTGCGGCACACGACCTATGACGACTTGTGTGGAATGGAGTTTGCCGAAGGATCCATGGGCCCGAAGGTGGTCGCCGCCTGCTGGTTCGCGCAGGTCACAGGCGGCCGTGCGGCCATCGGATCGCTCTCCGATCTGGGAAAAATCGTCACCGGCGAGTCGGGCACCATCGTGACCCCCACGAGATCCAAAACGAGCGACATTTTTGGCATCCGGCCCGAGTAGTCATTCGAGAGCGGCTACCCGAGCACGGCGACCAGAGACGACGCAGCTTCCACCACACTCCCCCGATTGTCAGCCAGATGATGATGTTTGCGCGCTCTGGGCAACCACTTCCTGAGCCTTCAGCGTCTCGATTCGATTCCGTGAATAGTCCAGGACGTCGGTGAGCACCTCGTCGGTGTGCTCACCCAGAAGGGGTGGATGCCGGCGAATCGTCCCGGGTGTATCGGAGTACTTGATGGGTATGCCGGTCAGACGGAGCGTGCCGATCGTGGGATGCGGCACCTCGGCGATCATGTCCCGGTGGTGGACCTGCGGGTCGGAGAAGAGATGCTGCATATCGTTGACGGGGCCACAGGGAACCGCCGCGGCCACCAGCAGCTTCATCCACTCGTCACACGTCCTCTCGGCCAGGAGCGCTTCGATTAGCGGCAGGAGCACGTCACGGTTTTCCACCCGTTTGGGATTCGACTCGAACCTTGGGTCATCGATCCATTCCTCTTTGCCGACGGCCTTGCAGAAGTTGACCCACAGTTTGTGGTTCGCCGCCGCGATCGCGATTGGACGGTCCTTGGCCTGGAACACCTGGTAGGGAATGATCGACTCATGCGCGGTGCCCCAGCGCTGCGCCTCCTGCCCGGCGACCAGATAGTTGCTGGAGATATTGGCGAGAGCCGACACTTGCGCATCGAGAAGACTGATGTCGAGATACTGCCCTCGACCGGATCGTTCCCGCCACAATAGCGCCGATGTAATCGCTCCCGATGTGTAGATACCCGTGAGTACATCGGTGATCGCCACGCCGACTTTGCATGGGTCGCCGTCCCGTTCACCGGTGATGTACATGAGACCACCGACTGCAGAAAGCACCATGTCGTAGCCGGGCCGGTCTCGGTAGGGCCCGTCCTGGCCGTACGCGGTTATGGAGGCGTAGACGAGACGCGGGTTGATCGCGCGGAGAGTCTCGTAGTCGAGACCAAAGCGTTTCGTGAGCCCGGGCGTGAAGTTCTCGACAAAAACATCGGAGACTTCGGCCAGATCGCGGACGAGTTTCTGACCGCCAGGCTGCTTCAGATCGACGACGATGGATTTCTTGTTGCGATTGCAGCAGAGATAGTACGCGCTCTCTCCACCCGCGAAAGGCGGCCCCCATGTGCGCGTGTCGTCGCCGGTGCCGGGACGCTCGACCTTGATCACCTCGGCGCCCTGGTCTCCAAGAATCATCGTGCAGTAGGGGCCGGCGAGAATCCTGGACAGATCGAGAATCCGGTACCCGGCGAGCGGAAGTTCACTTGCGGAGGATTCGTCCATGTGGCGGTCTCGATTTCTGTTGAAGTGTGATCGGTCTACAGACAGTCGCTCCATGATATCCGGAAGGACGCAAATTCTCAAAGTGATTCTGACTTCGCGAGGGACCGTTGCGATGCGGCGGGGAGCGTGGGGGGTGTGAAACGGGGTCGCGTTCTTCGGGGGACCGCTAAGAGACTTTTACGACGACTGCCGTCACGTCGTCGTCGAGGTCATCGCCATGGCGGCATTCCAGCACCTGAGCGAATAACGCCTGGACGATCTCGGATGCAGGTTTGTGGCCGTTGTCGCGAACCATATCCAGCGTACGTTCTACGCCGAGGAACGATCCATCCGAGCATTCCGTCTCCTGGATACCGTCGGTCAGGATCACCAACATATCGCCGCTTTCGAGTTGCAGTGCGGGTGTCGTCTCCAGGTCAAGCTCGGGTAGAACGCCCAGGGGTAGCCCCGTGCTTTCGAGCCGCTCTTTCACCTGGCGGTCCTTGTCCAACAAATAGGCCGTCGTGTGGCCGGCACTGGTGTACCAGAGCAAGCGAGATCGCGGGTCGATTCGGGCCAGTGAGAATGTCACAAAGCTCTCATCGCCGGTGTCGAGTCCGATCAGCTGGTTCGTGATCTTCAGGATCTCGTTGGGTTCTAGACCGGCCTCGACGAGGGCGCGCAGGTTGCCGCGCACCGATGCCATCAAAAGCGCCGGACCCAATCCGTGACCGGAGACATCACCGACCGCTATCCCGAGTGTATCGTCGGGCATCGTGAAGAAGTCAAAATAGTCGCCTCCCACTTCCGTGGCGGGTCTCGAGTCGCCCGCGATATCAAAACCCGGGATTCTGGGAGCGGAGTCCGGCAAGAGCCGTTTGTGGATGTCCCTGGCGATCCCGAGCTCTGCCCGCGTGGCTCTTAGCTCGGCTTCGGATTGGTCCGCGCGTTTCGCTTCGGTAATGTCATGCATCACCATGAGCCCTCCACGAAGCGCTCCGTCCTCATCCCGAATCGGATTGGCCGAAATGCGCAGCCACACGCCCTCGAGTTTCTTGGGGTTACGGACGGTCAACTCGACGCCATCCATTGCATGACCGTTTATCGCCCGCACGAGTGGGAGCTCGTCGTTCGGAAACGGCGTCTCGTTGTCGGTCTGATAGACACCGTATGTTGCAGCCCATTCTCCCGGACCCGTGTCGGTTGCCCCGATTCCGATCATTTTCTCTGCCGCCTCGTTGAACATTACGAACCGTCCCTCTTCGTCGGCGACAATGACCCCCTCTTTCATGCTTCCGAACACCGACTGGAGGATGTCCAGCTGCCGGCTCAGCGCCTGCTCGGAAGCGAGCAGGCTGTCGTTGGCCTGTTCCAGCTGCGCGGCTGTTTTGGCAAGCTCCTTTTTTTGCAGCATGAGGTCAGTGATATCCTTGCCGATCGAGAGAAAACGATGGGGCTGGCCCTGCGCGTCTTTGATCGGCGTGATGGTCTTCATCTCGTAGAATAGCTCGCCGTCCTTCTTCTTGTTGATGGTCACACCCCGGAACGGTTGACCGGAGAGAATCGTTTTCCACATCCGCTCGTAGAACGCGCGATTGTGTTTACCCGATTTCAGTATGCTGGGTTTCTTGCCGATTGCTTCATCCATAGTGTACCCGGTGAGTTTCTCAAAACTCGGGTTGACCTCCAGAATCACCCCGTTCAAGTCGGTTATCATCCAGTGGTCGGCTGTTTGCAGAGACGCGGCCTTGTACTTGACAAGATTCTGTGCGGTCTGCTGGCGATGGGCGGTGTTTGCAGCCAGACTCATCGATGTCACGGTGGCCATACCCACGAACCCCTGGAGCGAGAGCACCATTGCGGACCCCTGGCCGGGGTGGTGCATGGACTGGGTGTATTCCCAGATCGCGACCAATGACATCACGAAGGCTGCTGTGATCGTCTCTCGCTTGCCAAAACGCACGGCGGGCCACACGAGAAGCGCGATGGTTGCGTACGCATACAGGTACTTCCAGTGGACGTCCTCCACCGATTTGCCAAAGGCGAGATGGACGACAACGATGACGAGTGCGAAGAGGGTTAGCAATTCGGCATTCCGAGAGCGGCTCCAAAGGCGCCTGGGAGGATCCAAACACCAGCTCAGCGCTAGGAGACCGATCACGATCACACCGGTCGTGTCTCCCAACCACCACGTCAGCCAGGTGGGCCCGAAGCCGCCCCAGTCCAGAAAACCGCCCAGAGAGAGGCTCGTAACACCCACGCTTGCGCTGATCACGCAGCTCACCACACCCGCGAGAAACGCAAACTTGACAACATTTCGACCCCGCCCGCACGGGCCGTCGGAATCGATTCTCCGTGTTACGAAATAGGCGCCCACGATGGCCTGTAGCGTGGCTCCAGTCGCGATGGAGGCTCCGACGATCAACGACCTCGAAATGGTGCCCGCCGACGTGGGGTCAAAGAACGCCCAGGTATTCGCGGCCAGGGCACCTAGCCAGATACCCGGCCAGAGCCGGTTTCCAAACAACAACAGGGCCACGAGCGCGACGCCGGCGGGGAACCATACCGCGGTGACGTTGCCCGGAGGAATCGCTATTAGCTGGCCGAGTCTTGCTGTTGCGTAGTACAGCGCAGCGAGGGCCGCAATCGACACGATGGGTTTCGAAGGGGTGGCCACGCGCGATGCAAGCACGGTCCATAGGGTGGTGGTATGACGACGACCCGTCGTGCCAGGGGTGGGCATGCGAATCCGCTCCGTTCGACAAGAACGCCAACCGCTTTTCGATAATCACGTTGGGCACGCGTTCAACTTGGAGCAGGATCTTTGCGCGAAAGAAAAGAAGCGTAGCCGAGTTGGGGGCGTCGCTCGAGACACAAGCGGCCCGCCTCCGAGATGCCGTTTCGTTTGCTCCGCAACGGTCGAGGGGCCGCCCTTTCGCGGCGGCCCGTGCGTGTGTAATGCTAAATTTACATGCACAATTGACACTTGTCAACTTTTTGCTGACAAGTGAAATAGATAACTTGCGTTGTTCGGTCAGGCACCGAGGGTCGTGCGCCGTCCGCGGCTGTGGTAGAATGTTTGCAGGGCCAAACAGGGAGGCACAGATGCGTCCACGGTCAATCATACCCCTTTTTGCCGTCATGGCTCTCTCTCTGCTTGCCGCGTGCGGCGAGGACTCGGGAACAATAATCGCTGCAGACGGACCGGGCGATGAGCCCGTCGACTGTGTCGACTACACGAACTTCATTCACAGGATCGGTTCTCTCGACATCCCGGGTCAGGCGTGGAGCGTCGCCGTTTCGGGCGGCTATGCGTACGTCGCGGCCGGGTCCGGCGGTCTTCACGTCGTCGACATCAGCGCGCCCGAATCTCCAGACATCGTCGGTTCGGTGATCACGCCGGGTCTAGCGGTCGGTGTGGCGGTGGTGGGCAGTTATGCCTATGTTGCCGCCTACAGCTCCGGTCTCCAGGTCGTCGACATCAGTACGCCGAGTTCGCCAGGGGTCGTGGGGGCGTACAACACACGGGGCGTCGCCCGCGGCGTCGCTGTATCGGGAGGGTTCGCCTACGTCGCTGACGGAGATAACGGTCTTCGGGTAATCGATATCAGCACGCCGAACGACCCGCGATACGCGGGGTATCACAGCTTTGTCGGCGAGGCCCGCAGTGTCGCCTTTTCGGCCCCCCACGCCTTCGTTACAAACGGGAGCTGGGGGCTCAGACTGGTAGAAGTCAGCGATCCGAGGGATACACGGCTCACACAGCTCGTCGACACGCCGGGTGAGGCCCTGGGTGTGGCCGTCTCCGGTGATCACGCATACGTCGCGGACCAGCGAGCCGGTCTGCAGGTGGTCGATATCAGTACACCGAGCTCGGCGCAGATCGTGGGGACGGTTGACACACCAGGTGAAGCTTGGGGTGTAAGCGCCTCGGGAAACTACGTGTATGTGTGTGATGGGAGCCGCGGTGTTCAGGTCGTCGATGTGAGCACGCCGGCCTCACCACGGATCGTGGGATCGGTGGACACCCCGGGAGAGGCACACGGAGTGGCCGTGTCGGGTGACTATGCGTATGTCGCGTGCCTGGTCGCTGGTCTCCACGTACTGGATATCAGCACGCCGGCATCACCGCCGACCGTGGGCGCGATCGATACACCGGGTGACGCTCGGTGTGCGGTGGTCGACGGTGGTTACGCGTATGTTGCGGACGGTTCCGGTGGTCTCCACGTGATCGATATCCGTGTGGCAGGCTCACCACAGATATTGGGGTCGGTAGACACACCTGGCCAAGCGTATGGCGTGGCTGTTTGGGATCAATATGTCTACGTTGCCGACTACGGCCCCGGTCTTCAAGTTGTCGATGTCAGTACTCCCGATGCACCGCGTATCGTGGGGACGGTTGATACGCCGGGCGATGCCCGTGGCGTGGTTGTTGTCGGTGACCTCGCCTACGTCGCGGATGGAAACTGGGGGCTCAACGTAATAGACATCAGCACGCCTGTCTCACCCCGGATGCTGGGTTCCGTTTTTACACCCGGCGAAGCCGGCGCCGTGACGGTGTTGGACAGTTTTGCCTTCGTAGCGGACGGGGCATCCGGTCTCCAGGTGATCGATATCACTCCCCCCGATGCGCCGGTGGTGGTGGGATCGGTCGATACACCGGGTTTTGCGCGAGGCGTGGCCGTCGCAGCCGGCTATGTCTGCGTGGCGGACGGGGTCGGCGGCCTTCAGATGATTGACATTTCGATACCAACCGTTCCACAGATCGTGGGATCCATCGACACACCGGGTGACGCGCACGGCGTGGCCGTGTCGGGAGATCACGTGTATGTTGCGGACGAGACCAGCGGCCTTCACGTGATCGACATTGCCATGCCAGCCGTGCCGCAGTACATCGGGTTGTTCGATACACCGGGCAGCGCGCTTGGTGTTGCGGTCTCGAGGCACCACGTCTTTGTCGCGGACGGGGGAGCAGGGCTTCGCCTGGCAAAACACCACTGTTGTCCGGCGGGCACGCCGTAACCGGGATCATCGGCACGTCGAACCCACAAGAAAACGGCCCCGGGATCGTGCCCAGGGGCCGTCGTCGTTCGATTTCGTAGTATCCGGGCGCGCCGGCCGCGGTGACTAACCGTACGGGTACATCTTCTCTTTGATATTGCGCATTCGCTCGAGGAGGTTGTCGTGCTTCTGCTCGTCCTCCAGCAGGTACTCGATCAGGTACGCCTGCACCGGCATCGAGCGGCCTTTTATCGCCGCCTTGGCTGACTCGGCCATCGCAACCGCCTCCTCCTCCATCTCGATGTGTTTTTCGATCAGGCCCCACACATCGGCGATTTCCTCTGGCGTGATCGATACGGTGCCTTTTAGCGAGTCGATGATCAGCTGCTGCGTCCGGTAGTGCATCTCGGAGTCACGTTTGACGATTTCCATGACGAGTTTGATGATCGGGTTATCCGTCTTCTCTATGATGTTGCCCACGTACTCGACCGTCCCGGTCTCGACCTTCTGCCAGCGGGCCATATCGTTGGCGAGCTTTTCCTGGATTTCCTTGGTTGACATCCAAACCTCCTCTAGCTCCGATGCGAAACCTGTGTCGCACCCGAGACATCCAATTTGACTGTGGGTAGTCGGCCGACCACTCTGCCCTCGAACGGACGCCGATTCTTAATACCGCAAGGATATCCCGTTCGATTCGGTTTGTCCACCGGCACCTTTAACGAGTCCGGCTCGGGATGACCGGCGGATGTGCGAACGAATGGCGCCGGAACGCCCTCCAGCGCTAAGCGTGCAACCCATTGATAACTAGCGCGTTGCAGGCCTGAAGTGTTTTGATTGTTACATTTCGGGTGCATCGGTTCAACGCCGGGGCCGCGGCTATTTACCTGGCGAAACAAAACGGTGTATCATGATCATGTAACGCCGACAGGGAAGGCAGCCCTTCCAGGTCAGGCGTTACATATGCGGATCGGAGGCCTTCCAGGACAGACTCAATCGGCAATCGATATGAAAACACATCACCGAGATATGCTGACACTTCTGGAGCCGTTCAAGCAGCAATCGGATTCTCAGAATCCGTTGCCCAAAGAGGCTCGGGCGCTACTCGCGTCTGTCGAGGAGACCATCGAGTCCCACGGAACGGACGCGGTGGAGGCGGCGCTCTGGCACGACTATCTGAATGTCACCGGACGTACCTGGTTTCTGACCAGTCTGGGGACGCGAGAACTACGGTACAAGTGGGCCGATCTGATGTTTCGGATCGTTGATGCGTCCGACTACTCGCTATTGACGATGTTCAAGCAGAGGATCGCGGAACATCCCGACAAGACGCTCCTCCAGGATACCGGTCACGACGCGCTGTCGCTTTGGAGTTACAGTCGCGTCTTGAAACACATGAAAGAGATCGCGGCGTCATTCTACTCCGCCGCCGAGAACCCACGGGTGCTTCTGTATCTCGAGAACTCCGCGGAAGGTGCCTGTGCCGATCTTGCCTGCCTGACGTTCGATATCTTCGACACCCCCGTGAACGTGCATTTCGATCATGACACAGTTGGGTGGATCGCAAAAACCCTGGGTATCAATATCGTCGTAACCGACACGGAAGACCGGCTGCACCGGCTCGCCGAGGTGCAAAAGCGAACGGGAATCCCGTTCAAGATATTCGTAACCGATCCCGCCAACAGCGTGTTGAGAGATGAGGATCTCTATCTCGGGGAGGCATGCTCGCGTTTGTCCGCCAAAGAGGTGGAAGACATCCTCTCGAATCGCCCGCAGCGCGGCCTGCACAGAGTGCTCACGACGATGTTCACTTCGGGTAGTACCGGTTTGCCAAAGGGTGTTGCGTTTACACAGTACAATCTCGTAACAAAGCGGTTTGCGAGGGCGGCGGCACTCCCGGAGGTCGGTCGTGACGAAGTGCTGCTGTGTTATCTCCCGCTGTTTCACACGTTCGGCAGATATCTAGAACTGATGGGGATGGTGTACTGGGGTGGGACATATGTGTTTGCCGGAAACCCGTCGAAGGAGACTTTTCTGAGGCGACTCGGCGAGGTTCAACCGTCGGGTCTGATCGGCATACCGCTTCGCTGGCAACAAGTTCAGGAGCGCTGCCTCGAGGAGATCGGCGAATCGGTATCACAAGACGAGGAGCGCGAGGTACTGAGAAGCGTTGTCGGTAAGCGGCTGCGCTGGGGTCTGTCGGCGGCAGGATATCTCGACCCAAAGATGTTCCGGTTCTTTCACCGCAACGGTGTAGATCTCTGCAGCGGATTCGGAATGACGGAAGCGACGGGGGGGATAACGATGACACCTCCCGGAGAATACAAAGACGACTCGGTCGGCATTCCGTTGCCCGGAGTACGTACGAGATTCGCCGAGACGGAAGAACTGCAGCTTGCGGGACCGTATACGGCGCGCTATCTCGAGGAGCTCGAGGGCGACGATCCCACGGAAGCCTCGTTTGATGGGTTGAGGGATGACTACTGGCTGGCCACCGGTGACCTGTTCAGAATCCGGGAAGACGGACACTATGAAATCGTCGACAGGATCAAGGACATATACAAGAACAACAGGGGACAGACCGTTGCTCCCCGGCGGGTTGAGCAGAAGTTCGAGAACGTGCCGGGCATAAACCGTACATTTCTGGTCGGTGACCGGCGCGACTACAACGTCCTCTTGATCGTGCCGGATACGGAAGAGCAGCTTTTGAGCGAAGCCTCGAGCGAACAGGAACGTCGCCGGTATTTCAAGAACATCGTAACCGCGGCAAACAAGGAACTCGTTCCGTACGAGCGGGTCATCAATATCGCTCTTCTGGATCGCGACTTCGACGTGGACAAAGGTGAGTTGACGCCAAAGGGCTCATTTCGAAGAAAGAATATTGGTGAGAACTTCAAGGAACTCATAGACGAGCTGTATACGCAGGATTACGTCGATGTCGTGTGTGCGGGGTTCATTGTCAACATACCGCGGTGGCTTTTTCGGGATCTTGGGATACTCGAATCCGACATCGTGTGTGGAAAAGACGGTCTCTATGACAAGGCACGCGAGCGGACGCTTCCCATCCGACGCAACACCGAGGCCGGCACCGTCCTCGTTGGCAATCTCGAATACAAAATCGAGGGTAAAGCGATCGACCTGGGACTCTTCGCGCACAACCCGGTGCTGTGGGCGGGCAACCCCGAACTGGTTGCGTTCTGCCCGTGCAAGGAGGGATGGGATTCGCCGTTGACCGGTGTGAGCGATCTCGTGTTTCTGCCCTACCGCGACCAGAAAGAGGTAAAGATAAGCGAGGATGGGTGGACAGAGGGTGTGAGGAATCAACACCTCATCCGAGCTCACTCTCTTTTTGTGGATACCCTGTATCGATCGGAGAAGAAGTCCGAACTCGCACTCACGCGGCTCGAGGCAATGCTCGAAGACGTAGATGACAGGCTGGCTTCGCTGGTACGACATCGCCTCGAGGCACTTGCCCGGCACCCGGTCGAGCGAGTTCGGTGCCACGCATACAGCATCATGCTCCTCAACCGCCCGATGACCGATTATCGAACGGTCTTTCCCGCCTTTATCCAGTCGGGGCTGTCGTTTCTCAACGATGAGTTCATACAAAAGCTCGCCGCGAAGAAGATCGAGAGGCGGCGTCTCGAGGCCCTCCGGTTGAGAATGCATAACTACCGAACACAGCTCAAATGGCCGGCCACTCCCGTTGTCAGAGACCAGTTCGAGAAACTCTTTCGTCTGATGGCGAACTTCGTAAAGGCGAACCCGGAGTTCTACTACGGGGTGAGAGCCGAGCTTGCCAGCTGGATCGTTTATCAGACCGATCCGGGATTGACGGAGTCGGCGGAGACCATTCTGACGGATCTCGTCGAGTGGTACGAGAAGGACCTCCTGGAGAAGACCGAACGGTATGAAGAGAAAGACTGGTTGGAGAGAATGGTCTTCGAGGAGGGCATCACCGAGTACGAGATCGAGCGGTTGAAGGAAGCGTTTGTCAGGACGACGTTTCTGCACCAATCGATCATGCTCGCGTTCGATGTCGAGTCCTTCGATCTCAAGAACGTTCCTGTCGGCGGCATCTGGTTCTCGCGTGTCATATCGAGGCGGGGGCACAACCGCTACCGGGTGAGCGTCAACACGATCGGGGGCAATCACTACGAGCTGATGGTGACGGTTCGCGAGGACTACAGCGAGCGGCGCGTGATGGAAGTCCTGTATTGGATCGTGGCCATATCCGATCATCCGTACGGGCACGCCACGCTCCCGCGGCTGGGATGCTGCCGTCCGGAACTCGGGGTCCTGTCCGTCGTGTTTGTCAATGATCTGACCGTATGGGAGCGCATCCGGGAATACCACGCGACGCGATCGAGGGCCTTTGTGAGCCCGCGCCGCAACTTTCTCCGCAAGCTCTTTACTCGGGCCATGGCGGGGTATATCGCTGGCTGTCATAACAGCGGTTTCCAGATCGTGCCCGGCTACGTGTCGCCAAACTACATCGTGGTGCCGGAGCCGGACTTCAGGACCCGGGTGACCATCCTGTCGATCGGCGGATTCAAGGCATTCGACAACACGCTGGCGATTGTCCGCCCGTTGATCAAGAATTTCTACGAACAGACGGCGATGCACTATCCGTGGGCGGGAGACACCCTCGACTTCAGATGGATATTCGATGCGTGCGTCGAAGCGCTTGGCGCAGACCGGGGAAGGGAGTTTCTCGATCGCATGCGCGGGGATCTGGCCGCGTTCGCTCAGACAAATAAGGAAGTCACGATCCGGGAGCTTCTCGGTGACTATCTCAAGAAGCTCAATGTGGACCACTACGTGCACCTGCCGGTAAGAAACGCAATCGAGAGATACGAGGAATGGGCCGACGTCAACAAGGATGCGAGACCGGAGGCGAAAGAAGGGCTGATCGGCAGGCTGTACCAGTTGTATCGGATCGCCAGATTCGGGGAAGCGGCCCGCTATTATTTGTATCGTCATACATACTTCTCGGACGCGGCGCGCGAGGTGAAGGATGCGTTCGACTATCTTCTGCACTTCCTGTACAACAATCCGGGGGTTCCAGCCATTTCGGTGCCTGAGCTGTCCGAGCTGCAGCACACGCTGAAGGAGCGCGAGGACAGACATGTGTTTGGCAGACTTGTGTTTCCAAGAGCGCAGGATGTGCCCGATGTAGAGGTTCTGGCGGTCGGCGAGCGTGAGACAAAGCACGTGGTTGTGAAATCCCATATCTCAGCCAAGGATCAGACGAAGTACTCTGTGAGGGAGGCCACCGAGCCGTCGGAGATCGGCCAGCTATACCGGGTGTTTCTTCGGCAGCGCTACCCGAAGACGATTTCCGAACACGACAAATTCTTTATAGTGGTCGACTCGTACGATCGGCTTGTCGGCGGCGTGTGTTATGACGTGCAGAGCGAGGACGTCATTCATCTCGATGGTATCGTCATCGCGCGCCAGGCGCAGAACAAAGGTCTGGGTAGTGCGCTTCTGGAGGACTTTTGTATGAGAATGGCCAATCAAGGGTTCAAGATCGTAAAAACGTATTTCTATGGAAGAGATTTCTACCTCAAACGGGCATTCCAGGTCGACAAGCGCTGGGATGGGCTGGTCAGGTTCCTTGGTAGCGCAAGCGATTCGGATGAGATGGAAGAAGAAGACTAACGTCCCCGCGTTTGAGAAACCGTTCATGAGACTGATCGATACACACTGCCACCTCCACATGGATCCACTGGCGCGGGATGTCGAGGGCGTGCTGGCGCGGGCCGCAGAGGCCGGTGTCGGCGACATCGTCGTACCCGCCTTCGATCTGGAGTCATGGGGTGTGGTTCGCGAACTCGGCACCCGGGCGGGGGTCCACTACGCCATCGGACTCCATCCGTGGCTTGCCAACCAGGTGACGGCGGCGGACACAGCGACCGTTGTGAGCACGCGGGGTATCAATCCGGGGATGTTCTATCGCGTGCGGCCCAACCCCTTCAGCCCGACGAAGACCTTCGAGCCCCTGACGCTGACCGAATTCCGGGACCGCCTCGCCGCGGCCCTCGCCGAGTCGAAGGCGGTGGCCATTGGTGAGATCGGCCTTGATTTCACGATCGAAAAGCCCGCGGCCGCAGGCCAGCTTGCCGTCCTGGCATGCCAGCTGGAGCTCGCCGCGGACCTGGACCTGCCGGTTATTCTTCACTGCCGTAACGGATGGGAGATGCTTTTCGCTGCGCTGCAGCCCTTCGCGGGCAAGATCAGAGGTGTGCTGCACGCCTACATTCGCCACCCGGAGCTCGCGGGTCCGCTGTTGAAGGTTGGGTTCTACGTTAGCTTCGGTGGGGGGCTCACACAGCCAAGGGCGAAGCGCGCCCGTCGCAGTGCCGAGGCGTTGCCGCTGGACCGGATTCTGCTCGAGACCAACGCGCCGTTGACCGGTCTGGACGGAATCGATCCCGAACAGACCGAACCGAGGGATGTCCGGTATGTCGCGGAGACCCTGGCCGGGATCCGCAATACGACTGTCGATGAAGTCGCCGAGGCCTCTACGAACAACGCCCGCGAGTTCTTCGGACTTTGATCGAGGGCCTCAACCCGTCAAGGCTGTTGGTTCAGGTCGAGCTTCCAGTAGACACGGATTCTCTGGTTGCCGCTCTCGAACACCTCTTCGAAGAAGCAAACGTTCGGATCTGGATCGCAGTCACCCGAACCCGGGTTGAAGGCGGGGTATTCCATCACCCATTCCTTGTCGCCCATGTTGTCGTTGGCGCTCACGTCGTCGTCCTCGACGATCTTGATACGCAGCGTGACCTTGGCGCCGGCCTGACTCGGCATGGGATTGTGCCAGCTGGCACTAGTGAGGTTGCGGAACTCACCCGGATCAAAATCGCCAAACGTCCCGTTATCGTGCTTCTCGATTCGATCCAGACCAGGGATGTCGATGTATACCCACGCATCCCACCACCCTTCGAGTGCGGGCCACGCTCCACCCTCGCTCCCCTCGCACTTCATTTTATAGAAAGAGACATAGAGCGGCTGATCGGCCCACGCGCATGTCCTCCGCGTGAAATCGGTCGTGTACTGGAAGCGGGCGATCGTGTTGTCCTTCAGGTGGGCGACCGTGTACGAGATCGGTACCCCTCGCGTGGACGGCCCGAGCTCGATACCGGAGGTGATCCAGTTGAGCAACCCGGTGATGGGATCCGCCAGATTCTCGACGGCCTGGGTACCGTCGCCGCCCAGAATGAGCAGCTTCATCGTCGACTCCTGGAGAATCTGCTCGTGCTCCGCGGAGACATCGATCGTCCCGTCGACAAAGATACTGTTAAAAGCGGCACTGAGGGCCGCCGTCATCTTGCTTGAACTCTCGCTGGAGGTCATGGAGAGGATCCCCAGGCGGCCGTACGTTACCGATTGCACATAACACATGGGGTTGCCGGGTCCCGTGTAGTTGCTCAGGGCGGACGGCTTGACCGAGCTGTCGAAGAACGCCGTCGGTGAAGCCGGCGGGACGACGGTCGCCGTGTAGTATTTCTGCGTGAACTTCAAGAGCAGCATGTGCTCGACGCTCGACCAGCTGTACCCGAACTGCGACTGCATGTCTCCGCCGGACCAGTCCACCGAGATGCCAATAGCGAGGAGTCCCTGTTCGAACGAGTGTGTTTCTTTGTGCGTGAAGGTGAACTCGGCGTCCTTTTGGAGACCCCGTGTCAGAAACGTATCGACGATCCCATCGAGCGCGCCCCTCACGGTGAATTGGTTTGGCTGCGTGATAACGGCCGAGCGCTCATCCGGAGCGAGACCCGGCAGGTCGATCCCCACGGTGCACGACGACCGGACGGCGGATACGGGAACGAGTAACCCGTCGTTGACGTATTCGCCCTGCACGATGGATCCGGGCCACAGGCCCACGGCTGTGGGCGCGAAGGCCACGACCTCATCCATGTTCCGGCCCATTTCGAACTTCTCGACCGTGCACACCTGGACGCCGCCGGTCCCACTGATCGTGCTATCTCCCGGAGCGCCGACAGGCCGGTCGAAGGCCGGCGCGGGAGACGGATACGGGCTGATACCATTGATGAATTCGAGGAGGCTTAGCTCGTTGGCGCCGACGGGATCGGAGTCCTCGCTGCACCCCGCGAGCCCTGCGGCCACCCACACGACAACACAACCTATTATCAATAAACTGGTTAGGCGGCGCGAATGCTCTGAAACGCCTCGTAATCGCCCCTCGTTTTCTGTGCGCCTTACCATGGTGGGTACCTCCCGTGTGGTTGAGCCGTGGGGACCGCGATGAAACCACGAACTTATTTGCTCGTATAAGTTTACACCAAAATGTCAGATCCCACAATGATGCAATTGCATCATTTTTTGGATGACCTCGTGTTACGACGCAGCAGCCGGTGTTAAAACCGGTAACGGTCAATGGGTACGACGTCTATCATAACGGGGTGTCGAACGCCGTGGAGGGGTGTTGCGGTCGGAAAAAGCGGTTTTCTTACTCTGACGGAGGTCACATCGCCGCCGTTGATCCACGATGGCGTCGTGTATTTCGGTGACTGGGAGGATCATTTCTACGCCGTCGATGCCGAGACCGGAGCACTCCGCTGGCAGCGCGCCGGCGTGGAAGCGGCTGCCGGTCCGCCGACGATTTATAGGGGCGTCGCCTACTGGGGCGCGCGCGAGGGAACCTTCTATGCGCTCGATGCCAAAACGGGCGAAGAACTGTGGGCGGTCAAAACCGACGGTGGAGTGTGTTTTCCCCCGCTCATACAGGAGGGTCTTGCGTATTTTACCAGCCACGACAAGCATTTCTATGTGGTGGACGTGGAAACGGGGAAGCTGGTCAATAAGCTCGCCGCGGAGACGGGGAGCTGCGCCAGTCCGTCGGTATACAAAGACCTGATCCTGATCTCCGACTGGAACGGAACGATATTCGCGTACGAAAAGAAACTGGCGAAAGAGCGCTGGCGCTTCAAGGCGAAAGAGAAGGTGTACCACGCGCCATCCATATACGAGGGCATGGCCTTTATCGGGAGCTACGATCACCACGTATACGCCCTCGATGCGTCGACAGGCAAAGAGGTATGGCGGTTCGATATGGGTGATAAGGTAAGCCTGGATCCGGCCGTACACGACGGCGTCGTGTATTCCAATACACAACAGAGCCACCTCTACGCCCTCGATGCGAAGACGGGTGAGGTCATCTGGGATTTTCCGCGCACCGGTAAGGTGTATTCCAAACCTGCGATCGCGGGGGACGTTCTGTACTTCGGAAGCGGGGACCGGCATCTGTACGCCCTGGATCCGGCGAATGGCGAGGTGAAGTGGAAGTTCGAGGCGCAGGACATGGTGTGCAACCCGGTCGTCAATAACGGCTGCGTCTACTTCGGTAGCGGCAAGGCGTTGTACGCGATCCATTAGCTTTCGTTCGGTTCAGCTCTGGAGCGGAGAGAGACCTCACGCGTGGCGGATGTTTAGCGGCCAATGATGCGTTTGAGCTTGCCGATCACGTGGGAGCTCAGCATGCGGTCGGCCGCCGCCAGAATCCGTTTGACGACGTCGAGGATATCGGTATCGCCGGCCCAGTGGCGGCGCAGGATCTCCGGGTCGGTGTGGTTGATCATCCCGTGGAGGACGTAGGCGGCCAGCGCAATGTCATCGAGATAACCGAGGGGGCCGACCAGCGCCTCCGGGACGAGGTCGATCGGTGAAATGAAGTAAGCGATCGCACCGGCGAGTTTGGCTTTGTCGCCCGTCGCGACGTCGGGGTCGCCGGAGAGCTTGCACAGCAGATGGAAGAGGTCGGGCGCGAAGAGCAGGTACTCTGCCCACTGGTTGCTGCGGCCGTCATCGCTTTTGATCCACTCCCGAATCTGTCCGCGCATGCGCTGGTAGTAGTCTTCGTGGTTTTCAGACATGCCTGCATTATAGCCCACCAGGCGCGATGATGTGACCGAATCCTGTAATTCCATTTGGTTTAGTCGCCAGGCCGTCCACGGAGTGATGAATCGGCATCAGATAGAGTCGTGGATGTCTTCGGTCTTGGGTGGGGCTTCCTTCGCGCCGACCTCGTCAAAGACCCCCAGGTAGTGGTCGGGTAGCGGCGTCGGTCTTCGGTTCTCATCGATGTGGACATGCGAGCAGTATCCCTCACCCACAAGCACCGGGTCGTGTCCTTCTTCGATCCGGTAGACCTCCGAGCGGATCTTGAATCCCTTGGGTCGGATATCGTCGAACCAGGTTCGGATTTCCAGGAGATCGTCGAAATAGGTTGGTGCGGGGTAGCGGCAGTAGGTGTCAACAATCGGTATGTCCCACTGATACGTTAGCCCGAGCTCCCGGTACATCTCCATCTTGCCGACCTCGAAATACTGCATAAAGGTTCCGTAATAGATAACGCCGGCGGCGTCCGTTTCGCCGTAACGGGCTCGGACACGGGTGACGAACTTTCTCATCTCGAAGGACTCCTGGGGTGATGCAAAAGCGTATAGATTGAACTAGCGGAGGATCATGAGCCGATACTCTCCCGGTGCATCGGTCGAGCTGTCGATAATAACAAAGTAGGTCCCCTGGTCAAGCTCCCTTGTTATCAGGTTATCGGCTCTTTCGATACAATTCGCGGCCATCATTATGTCATCCATTCTGTCCAGCGAGCCGAGCAAATGAATGTCGTGGTCTATTCCCTCGTGTTTGATGTCCGTCACGATCATCGTTACCGTTCCGGAGGATTTCATTTGTAGTTCGTAGACGGCCTCGGGGCCTACCTGAAGGAGTGTCGCTGCCGCAGAGTACCTGTCGAATTCCATGCTGACCACATCGCGTGTGTTGCCGTCGTGTGTAAACGGCAACGCATCGGAGTCTATGACGATCGGATTCACAATCGTGCCGACGGGGTTGGTTGTCTCGGTGATGTTGTCGTATCGAATCGGCTTGTATCCTTGGGAAGCGAGGTAGTCCCATGTCAGCTGTCTGAAGTGGACGCCCTCGATCGAAGAGTCCATGACCATCGGTTTTCCGTCCCGGGTCTCGTAGACGAAGAGGATCGTATGGTAGTCATTGATAAAGGCGTCACCCTTTTTCAGGGCATCCACCTGCCGGTTCACAAAATCCACGCCTTCGATTTCCTGGCATATTTCACAGAACTTTCTCGGGATATCGGGATTCGGGTAGCACAGCGTGTATTTTTGATATAGATGCCAGGCCCGCGACACAAATCCCGTACAGGACACCCCGACGACACAATCGATCGAATAGTGCTCGTACGTGTCCGCCCCGCCGCCGGTCCCGGTGCCGTAGTCCGCATCGATCTTTTCCAGAAAATCATCGATGTTATTCCACCCGCCCCACTTGTAACCCATTCCAACCCGGTTTCCCGTCCGGTAGTCGCTCACGAAATGGTCGCCGCATGTGATGCCGGTCCGGTTTGCCGGCGACATCGTCCAATGGAGCCGGGCGTATTTGTCCGCAGTGAGGATGACGTCGCTTCGGGTGACCGGTGGGCCGACGGTGGCGTTCGATCCGGTGGTATCGAGGATCGTGTCTCTCTTCTCGCCACAAGCCGGGCCGGAGAGAAGCAGTGTTGCCTGCAGGAGTAAGATAGCGGAGAGTCTCATTCTGCCTCTTGGTAATAGTATAGTAAGATGATCACGGATATCCAAAAGTATCGATGGGTCGGTCCTTTTTGAGGTATAGTTACGATCCATGTTATCGGGTGCCTCCGACGCTACCCTGACCCCAGGCGAGTGTGGGTGAATCATGACACTAAAAGTCGAAGTTTCCGTCGGTGAGTTTCTGGACAAGATGACGATCCTCGAGATCAAGACGGAGAAGATCCAGAATCCCAAAAAGCTCGAGAACATCAAAAGGGAACTCGATCTCCTCCGTGACGCGTGGGCCGCCTCACCTCTGAGTCAGTCCGATGTCACAGAGGATGTTGCCGCTCTGAAGAAGGTCAACGAGTCGCTATGGGACATCGAGGATCGTATCCGACGTAGCGAGGCGGCGCAGACGTTCGACGGTGACTTTGTTCGGCTGGCGCGCTCCGTCTATCAGCTCAACGACGAACGGGCGGCGATCAAACACAGACTCAATCTAAGGCTAAAATCAAGACTCGTGGAAGAGAAGTCATATCCGGACTATTCGCCGCCTGACCGCAGCGGAGGCGACCCCGAATAGGGCCTCTCCTGTCTCCGCCATCGTGATGGTGTGTGGAAGATCCGTAAGATAGAGGTTCTCGACAAACGTCGCATCCTGTAATCTGTTCGGTGGACGCACCCGAAGCGTTCGAGCAATCTCACCCAACAAAACCCTGGAGGAACCAATGCAACTGCAAAGCCTTGGCGGTTCAGATCTGAATATTACACCGATAGGACTTGGCACGTGGGCCATCGGGGGTGACGGGACGTTTGGATGGGGGCCTCAGGATGACACGGAATCGATCGCGGCCATCCGCCGGGCGGTCGAATGCGGCATCAACTGGCTCGACACGGCGCCCGTCTACGGGGTGGGGCACTCGGAGGAGGTTGTTGCCCGGGCGCTGAAGGAGATCGGCGACTCGGACCGGCCGAATGTGTTCACGAAATGCGGGCTGGTCTGGGATGAGAAAAAGAAGGTCACGCACAAACTCAAAGGCGACTCGGTCCGCCGTGAGGTGGATGACAGCCTGCGCCGGTTGCAGACCGATGTGATCGATCTATGTCAGATCCACTGGCCGGTGTTCCCGCCGGGAGCGGCCGCCCCGGATATCGAAGAGGCGTGGACCGTCCTGGCCGAGCTTCGGGAACAGGGCAAGATCAGGCACATCGGTGTATCCAACTTCGATGTATCTCAACTGAAGCGGGTTCAGGCGATTGCTCCAATAACGTCGTTGCAGCCGCCTTATTCGATGCTCATGCGGGAGATCGAGGATGAGATTTTGCCGTTCTGCGGTGAGAACAACATCGGGGCGATTGTCTACTCACCGATGCACAATGGGATGCTCAGCGGCGCCATGACGCGCGAGCGCGTCGAATCACTCCCCAAAACGGACTGGCGGGTCAATGTCAACCCGGCCTTCCGTGAGCCTCACCTGTCCAAGTGCCTCGAGTTCGTCGAACTATTGCGGGGTATTGGTGAGCGTCGGGGCCGCCAGCCGGGGGAAGTGGCGATTGCGTGGACGCTTCGTGACACGCCGGTCACCGGCGCCATCGTGGGTGCGCGCAACGCACAACAGGTGGACGGATTCATCGGTGCGATGGACTACCGGTTAAGCGACGGCGAAGTCGAGGAAATCGCCGCCGCGCTCCCGGAGTCGATCGGGATCATCGATCTCAACTAGTCGCGTACTCACTACGTCGTCGACTCTCCTTGGGGTTGTTCTGGAGGTTCGTCTCGCGGTGCGTCCGCAGGTTTGGATGCGGCATCCGCTGTTGCCATCTGGCCGAATGCCGTCAGCCCTCCCAGCGCCCCCAGACCCATTGTCTCGACGGCCGAGGACGGCACGATGATCATGGATCCCTTCTGACGTAGTCCCTCGTAGACCATGTTCATCGCCCTCAGGTGTAAGGCGACGGGGTTTTCCCGATAGTGCTCGGATGCGGCGGCGAACTTCTCTGCAATCTCGGTCTCGGCGGTGCCCAGAATGATCCGGCTCTGCCGCTCTCTCTCCGCCTGGGCCTGACGGGACATGGCGTCCTCGAGCCCCTTGGGGATGATGACGTCGCGGATCTCGACCGCCTGAGTCGTGATCCCCCAGGCACTGGTCTTTTCGTCGAGAAGCTTCTGGATCTCCTGGCCCAGCTGGTCGCGTTCGGAGAGCAGGGAGGCGAGGTCGTGTTTGCCGATGGCATTTCGCAGCGCAGTCTGCGCGGAGAGAACCACGGCCTGGTCGAAGTCCTGTACTTCCAGCACGGCTTTCTTGGCGTCCCAGACCATCCAGAAGGCGATGGCGTCGACCTTGACCGGCACGGTGTCCGCCGTGAGAGTGGTCTCTGCGCTAAAGTCGGTGACACGGATTCGCTGATCCACGAACTGTGCCACCTTGTCGACGACCGGGAACACCCAAAAGATTCCGGATTCGCGCAGCGCCTTGAACTTGCCAAAACGCAGCACGACCGACCGCTCCCATTGGTAGGCGATCTGGATCGACGGAGCGATGAGCGCGGCGGCGGCGATGGTGATCAAAAATACCTCGCTCTCCGGTCGGAGCGTGAGGTAGCCGACGAGGCCGCCGCCGGTTGCCATGATGACCACTGCCTCCCAGACCTGGGTCAACCGGAAACAGCTGGCCAGCACCAATGCGGAGCCGAGAAAGACCAGCACTGCACTTATGCTGAACAAGCTGAGCATCAGATGAACGACGAGGCCGATGACGAAGATCGCAACGAGCACCAGCACGTTCAGCGGAGCGAACCGAAAATCGGCCCTCGCGCCGGCGGCAAACTTTTCCAGAGAGAGCGAAAGCACCTTTTCAATCCCCGTAACTGTTGAGGTCGAGCTCATGACGACTCCTCCTTTCGCTGGCGCAGCCCATCCAGTACGTTCTCGAGTGTGAGTCCGTACGTGGAAGCGCGGGCCAGCAGATCAGTCAAAATTTGATCGAGCATCCGTTGCCTTTCGAGGCGATCGATATCTGGTTTGCGCGTGCTGACGAAGGTGCCCGAGCCCTGGTGTGTCTCGAGCACCCCCTGGATCTCCAGCTCTCGGTAGGCGCGGATGACCGTGTTCGGGTTTATGGAGAGGTCCACGGCGAGCTGACGGACCGTCGGTAACCGGTCACCGGGCTCCAGCGTGCCGCGGGCGATGGCGAACTTAACCTGTTCAAGTATTTGACGATACAGCGGGACACCACTCCGGGCATCGATGGCGAATTCCACAAGCCCTCCTCGTATCGGTCAACTAGTACACTAAAGTACTAGTAGTATAGTACAATATTCCAAAGGTGTCAACCCCGGATTCAGATTTTTGTTCGGAAATCGGGGAGCCGCCCATACACTCGGTTCCACAACACCCGGAAAGGCATATGAACCCGACGTACTTCACGCCCGACAACATCCAGCAGAAGGCGAGGGAGCTGCAGCGACGGCTTCAGAGCGCCGTAGGTGATCGCGGACGCCCATTCGTGCCGGGCGAAGCGGCACTCCTTGTGATCGACATGCAGCGCTACTTTGTCGAGCCCGGCTGCCACGCGTTTCTTCCCAGTGCCCCTGCCATCGTTCCTGGCGTCCATCGTCTAATCGCGCTTTTCGCCCAGTGTGGGCGACCGGTGTTTTTTACGCGGCATCTCAACACACCGCAGAACGCCGGGATGCTGGCACGTTGGTGGAGCGAGACCATCACAGAGAAAAGCGCCGAGAGCGAGATCATTCCCGATTTCGATTTGGCGAAAGGCACGGTTGTCGAGAAGTGCCAGTACGATGCCTTTTATGGGACACAGCTCGAGGCCGATCTCGGGAACAACCGGGTCACGCAGCTCGTCGTCACAGGTGTCATGACCCATCTCTGTTGTGAAACCACGACTCGCTCCGCGTTTGTCAGGGGATTCGAAGTGTTTTTCACGATCGACGGCACGGCGACGGTGAGCGAGGACTTTCACGTTGCCACACTCTTGAACCTCGCTCACGGCTTTGCCAGTCCCGTCCTCGTCGAGGACGTCGCGCAGTCATTCGAGGAACGGTCGTGACCGGGGCAAAGACGCACGAGAGGGTTACCATTGTTGGCGGTGGTCCGGCGGGGATGGCAGCGGCCATACAGCTAAAACGTCACGGCGTCGATGGCCTCTTGCTCGAGAGGGATGAGTTGGGGGGACTTTTGTGGAACGCCAAACGGGTGGAGAACTATCCGGGATTCCCGAATGGCATTTCGGGGCCAGCGCTGGTGGAACTTTTCAAGCGCCAGTTTCGCGGGTTCGACTGCAGGGTCTCGTTCGAGGAGTTGCGGACACTCGATAGAAGAAACGGCGTTTTCGAACTGGAGACCGGCGACCGGGCATTTTCCTCTGAAGTGGTCGTCCTTGCCACCGGTACACGGCCAAATCCTTTTCCGCCCTGTGTCGGGATGCAGAGCGACAGGGTCCTTTACGAGGTTCGTGCCCTGCTCGAGACGAGCGATGCCGTCGTGGCGATTATCGGAGCGGGAGACGCGGCCTTTGACTACGCGTTGAACCTCGCCGCGCGCAATCGTGTTGTGATCCTCAATCACGGCGTGCGCACGCGATGTCTGCCTCTGCTTTTCGAGAGGGTGGCGGATGACCCCGCGATCGACTACAGGGAGAACACCGTGGTGGGCCGTGTTGTAGAGAAACCCGAGGGCGGGTTGGTTCTCGAGGGCGAGTCGGAAGGAACGGCATTCGAAATGCGCGCGGACTATCTCCTCTGTGCCGTCGGCAGGGAGCCAAGACAAACGCTGCTGTCTTCGTTTAGCGATAAAGAACGCGAAACGCTTGGGAAAGCGGGGCGACTTCACGTTGTTGGAGACGTTAGAAATGAGAAGTTCAGACAGGTGGGTATCTCCGTCGGGGACGGTGTGCTCGCCGCAATGAAAATAGCCGCGCAACTGGGAGGCAACAACAAGTGAAGATCGTAAGCTCCGCCGGACGCGAGGACATCGCCACTGTTTACGTCGCGGATTTCGGCAAGGGACGGATAGCCGAATTCGTGGAGTCCGTCCAGCCCCCGATACCGAGGGAAGAGAAGTGGGTGTTCGTAATATCGACACTTTTTGGGTGTCCGGTGGGTTGCCTCATGTGCGATGCGGGTAGCGGTTTTCGTGGAAAGCTATCGGCAGAGGAGATGTTCGGGCAGATCGATTTTCTGATCCGACAGCGCTTCCCGGATCGCAGGGTACCGATCCCCATGCTGAAGATCCAGTTTGCGCGTATGGGCGAGCCGTCGTTGAACCCCGCGGTGCTCGATGTACTGGAAGATTTTTCCAATCGGTACGAAGCTCCCGGCTTTATGCCGAGTATTTCTACGGTTGCCCCAAAGAACTCCGACGGCTTCTTTGACAGGCTGATCGAGCTGAAGAACAGGTACTACGCCGGTGGCAGATTTCAGCTCCAGTTCTCTCTCCATAGCACGGATGAGCAAACGAGAAACAGGCTGGTTCCCGTCAAGAAGTGGGGATTGGCCCAGATCGCCGAGTGCGGAGAGCGTTTCTACCGTGTGGGGGATCGAAAGATCACACTGAATTTTGCTCTCGCCAAGAATCTGGAGCTGGATCCCGATGTTCTCCTGCGTTACTTTGATCCTGGCAGTTTTCTCGTCAAAATGACCCCTCTCAACCCGACGTATCGGGCGAGGGAGCACGGTCTCGAATCCTACATTGATCCCGGGGCGGGCGAGCAAAGCTACGAGAAAGTAGAGGCGTTGAGAGCGGCGGGCTACGACGTCATCGTGAGCATCGGGGAACTCGAGGAGAACCAGATTGGGAGCAACTGCGGTCAGTACCTCCAGCGTCACCTCCACGAGCCACAGAAGATCGGCGACGGCTACACGTACGATGTAAAGGAACAGTAGCCCCGGGTGCGGGGACGGCGAACGAGACCTGTTGAATGAACAGCCCGATATGGTGTCGGGCTATTTTCTTTCGCTGAGCGTGCGCTCCATGATTGGGATCGTGGTCTTCTCGTGGTAGGTGGCGATGCGATTGATCTCTTGCATAATTGCGGAACGCTTCGCGCCGGTGAGGTGGTAGTGCATATCGACGATCTCGGCGCCGCGAACGCCCTCGCCACCGAGGAACGTACCGCCCATGGCAATCATGTAATCGGGCAGCGAGTCGATATTGTTTGCCGCCGCCCACATCCGGCACCAGCCACGGCTCGTGGCCGTGACATCGTAACCGCCGCCACCGAGAAGCAGTAGGTGTTTGGCGTATTCCCGAATGGATTTCATCACCGTTTCCATACCGTTGTTCGTCAGGTTGAGATTGGCCAGCGGATCCGAGCGGTGTGTGTCCGCACCGATGATGGCCACGACCACGGTCGGTGCGAACAGCGTCACAGCCGGTGTGACGACCCGATTGAATACATTCTCGTAGGCATCGTCGTCTGTCTCTTCGGGCAGCGGAACATTGATCGTGAACCCCTTGCCGATGTCTTCGCCGATCTCCGTCTCGAACCCGCTCCACGGATAGAGCGTCTTGCCACTCTGGTGGAGTGAAATGGTCAGGACGCGGTCGTCGCGGTAGTAGGCATCCTGCACACCGTTGCCGTGATGGGCGTCGATATCGATGTACGCCACCCGATAACCCCTTGCGAGAAATTCATCGATCGCGACGATGGCGTCGTTGACATAGCAAAATCCTTCGGCGTGCGACCGGCTGGCATGGTGGAAGCCCCCAAGAGTGTTGAACACGACGTTGGCGTTTTCCTTGGTGATGAAATCGACGCCCGTGATCGTCGCCGACGAATACAGGAGCACATAGTCGAAGAGACCAGGAAAGATCGGGCAGTCCTCCGTGCCGAGGTTAAACTTTACAAAACGTTCCGGTATCGCGCCGAATTCGGCATCCTCCAGTGCGTCGATATACGCCGGTTCGTGTGATTCGATAAGGCGTTTCTTTGTGATTGCCTTTGGCTCCTCGACTCGCATCCAGGGCTCATCGAGATACCCTTCCTGCTGGATCAGTTTGAGTGTGCTTCGCGCGCGGCCCGGATCAAAGGGATGCTCGTCGCCGTACGTATAGTCGCCAAAGCGCCCCGAATAGATAATGATGCTGTCCTTCGGACGCTCGATGGCCTCCTTCGGAAACCGGAATGTGAAAACGCAGGTCCCGGAATCAAAGCTTCTCTCGGCGGTGGGCCATGCCCGCCGGAGCAGCGACATCGTGGCGGCGTTCTCGGGGATGACATCGGCGTAGACGCCGGCAAGCCCGCGCGCGTAGGCGACCCGGCCGAGGTAGTTGGCGAGGAATGTTCCGATGCCGTGGCCGCGGTAATCCTCGCGCACCACGATGTCGAACTCGCCCATGTTGTTGTTGGGGTCGTACGTGTAGCGCCCCTCGCCGACGATGAGAGGGTTTCGCCAGGGACCGACCAGGCCCACGATCGCCATGTCCTTGCTGTAGTCGATCGCGGCCTGGCGCTGCGCGGCCGCATCGGTCAGCGTCTTGATCGTTCCGTGATACCTCTGTCGTACTGTGTCACGGGAAAGCGAGTAGAACATTTTCTGCAGGCGGTGGGCGTCGGCGGGCTGGATCGGGCGAAACCGTACCTCGGTGCCGTCGCGAAAGATCTTTGTGAACTCGTACTGATGGGGATAAACGCATCCCGCTTCGGGCGGGATGATCTGGTCGTCGGTGACGTATTTGAGCTTCTTCGCTTCGTCGAGCAGCTGATGACGAAATCTGGGGTGCGCAATCGAGATCAGCGCGATGGCACGTTCGCGTACGGGAAGCCCGCACAGGTTGACCACACCATACTCTGTCACGACATAGTCTACCTCGGCGCGGTTGAACGCGACGCCGCGGCCGAGGCTTATCGAAATGATGTTCGAGCGTCTGCCGTCCTCTGAAGTCGAGCGTAGCGCCAGAATCGTGAAGCCGTCTTTTGAATGTCTGGCGCCATCGATGAAGTCCATGCTGGTGGGCAGGCTCCGTTGGAGTGACCTCTGTGTGGTGTTCGAGCGCGCCATTCCCGTGAGCTCCATCTCTTCGACCGTATGGATCGACACCATGTGGTCGTTCTGGGCGATGATCCGTGGATTGCTCACCTCGTCGATGGGTAAGAGCTCGATGTGAGGATTGGTAGCGATTTCCTCGTAGAGCGCCTTCGTTCCCATGGCCATCGTCGCGACCGTTTTGCCCTTGTGGACGGTTTTCATCTGGTTGGTAATGGCCCCGGATCTGATGAGACGGAGGATATCGTCCGTCAGAATGGCGGTGTGTATCCCGAGATCGTGTCGTGTGTCGAGATAACGCATGGCGGCGGCGCTGATGGGCCCGCGATCGAACTGGAGCGTCATGCCGTCGGTGATGAGGTTGGCAACGTATCGGCCGATCGTAAGCGACACGGGATCGGGTTGGGGTGACGTTATCTCTATCAGCGGTGCCGTGCCCTCGACGAGGTAGTCGATCTTGCTGACGGGAATCACCGAATCTCCCAGCGTTACGGGCATGGTCTCGTTGACCTGGGCGATCACGATGTCCGCGGTCTCTGCAGCTGCCTTGGTGGCATCCACCGACACACCCAGGCTGCAGAAGCCGAGCGAGTCGGGCGGCGCCACCTGGATGAGGGCCACATCGATCGAGATCGTGCCGTTCGCCATCGCGGCTGGCAGCTCGCTCACATTCATCGGTGTGTAATCCATCTCGTTGTGCTCGGTGCCCCCGGCGCTGTAGCGTCCGATGTAGAAGGTGTTGTAGCGGAAGCTGTCCCGGAACTCGGGTGAGGCGAGCTTCGACTCTTCGCGTGCCGATGTGAGGTGGATCACTTCGATGTCGGAGAAGTGAGCGGCCATCTCGGCGAGGGTTTCGGTGAGAAGAAACGGTTCACCCGCTCCCGAGCCGACAAAGATTGTCTGGCCGTTCCGAATGTGTGAAAGAGCGGCCTCTGCCGAGGCGAGCTGGTCGCAGTACGTGGTCTGCCAGGATCTATCGTACATATGATAACCGTGCCGAGTGGGACAACGCCATCCGCAGACAACTCAGTGGACTCTTACTCGACATCATTGTAGCACACGGCGCGCGACTCATTGATCGTTATTCGAGGGCGTATAGACTTTGGCCTGTGGTGAATAGAACCATCTTCCCGTGGGGCACGGGTGTGTTTACGGCCGCGTCCGTTTCGAATCTCCACAACTCCCCACCGGTTTCGAGATCCAGCGCGTAGAGGTGATGATCACCACTGCCGAAGTAAACGACGTCTCCCGCAACGGTCGGGTGCGAGTACACGATGCCTGTTTTGTCGAAATCCCACAGCAGATCACCCGCTCTCGTATGGACGGCGTAGAGATGGCTGTCTATGGTCGTGAAAACCGCAACGCGGTCCTTGACCGCCGGTGACCGGCTCAGACGCCCGTCCGCATCGAACGACCAGATTACCCGTCCGCTTTGCGTGTCGATCGCGCGGAGCGTGCTGTCGAAGCTCACGAAATAGGCGATGCCCTCAACAACGGCGGGCGCAGAAAACCATTTCGTCTTTTGATTCTGCTCGAACGTCCAGAGCTTCTTTGCCGCGTCCGTGTCGTATGCGTGCAGGTTGCCGCCCCAATCGGTGTAATACAAAACATCGTTCTCCACGGCAGGGCAGCAGCACAGATCATAGTCCTCTTCGATCCGCTCGACTTGTTCTCCTCTCTCGATATCGATCAGATAGAGCCCGTTGTCGTGGCTGCCCGCGTAAGCGATGCCGTTGTGTACAGCGGGAGGGAAGCATATGCCGCCGTCCGTCTCAACTCTCCACAGCTCCTCGCCATTCGAAAGGTCTACCGCATAGACGTTGCCGTTGGCGCAGCCGAGGTACGCGGTGTTTCCCAGAAGCGTCGGGGCGTTGTAGAGCTTTTTGCCTGTGTTGAATCGCCAGAGCTCCTGACCCTTGTCAAGATCCACCGCATATAGATATCCGGTCGAGCAACCAAAGTAGGCCACGTCACCGGAAACGGTCACGGTGCTCGTGGCGTCGCCTTCGGCGGCAAACGTCCATCGGACGCCGCCCAGGGTCTTGAGCGTCTCGGCTACGTAGACACCTGTGTGCTGCGGGTTGCCACGCGGAGTCATAACCGGCAAGCGCTCATCCGCGCGCGCTGGATGGACGTATAGCGCGATCAATACCAGAGATATCAGGAAAACCTTCATCTGAGAGTCGTGGGGGATCTTTTTGTCAGGAATCTTCATTGTGAGTGGCACGGCGGACGCCCAACGCAGCGCCGGCATGCAACGGTCACGCCCTATTCGCTCCACGGTACGTCGGTGAAGCGGACTGCAATGAGACCGGCCGTCCGCATGAAGTGGGCAGGGATACGATCCAGAGGATCGTCTGCACTAGCATCTCCAGAAACTCCTCGATCGATTTCGAGAAATGACGCGACGTGTCATACGGTGGCTGTCCAGAACGCTTCTGAGGCCGCTACCTCTGGAGCTTTGGCCGGTTTGCTTTCCACGCTTTTCTAATCCGGTTGGTCGTTCAGTGGATTCTAGTCATTGTGCCAGGAAACCGCGTGTCGGAAAACCTCTTTCTATGCGCCTTTCGGGGATGGATCCGGATGCGGGGGGAAGGGCGCCGGTGCGTTCGCAGCTGATGCTGTTCGGGATGCCTTTGGCGTGAGGGTTGGTTGTGGTATGCTCTTCCGTGCAGATGGGCGACACACCACGGTGCTTCCACAGAAAACGGCACGCTCGTCTCGTTCTCGAGTCAGGCAGTTGGATGCCCGAACAAAGGAGTTGCGAGATGCCCGCCAGGAAACTCAAACAGATCCCGGACCACAACACAGTTCAGGTACGTGACGGTCAAGCACTCTGGGGCCTTTGTGACCCGTCGCCGGCATCGCGAAGGCAACTCCGAAATCAGCGAGGAGGATACCAATGACGGAAGTAAGTAAGCCAGAACGGCAGCGAAGGGTCCACGCGGCAATTGCGTTGATCGTCGTGGGTGCCGCCCTGTTTTTGCTTCAGGTGATCCGCGGCCCCGCGGAGGTCATCGTGTTTCTCGTGCTTGGGACCGCGTTTCTCGTGGGCTATTTTCGTAGCCGCTCCTACGGCCTCCTGGTTGCCGGGTGTATTCTGCTTGGTCTGGGTTTCGGCGCCCTGGGAGAGCGGTCCTCGATCGACTTTACCAATTTCAGCCAGTTTGGTCTGGGGCTGGGGTTTTTGTCCATCTTTGTCATCGACACGATCTACCGGGGCGGTACGCACTGGTGGCCGTTGATCCCTGGGGGGATCCTGCTGGTGGCGAGCGTTGGGGACACGCGCGCGCTTCGTGTGCTAGTCAGAGGCTGGCCGTTGATTCTCGTCCTCATCGGCATCTTTCTGCTCCTCCGAAGCCGGCGAGGCTCCGGTCGCAAGGGGTCTCCACCGGCCGATGGGTAGGAGTGTGGAAGGGGTGTCGTCATCGTCGGTTATGGCTGTTAGTTCAAGGCTGACATTTAGTGCGTCGGCGACGAGGACCGGCCTCCTGGTGGCGCTTCTGATACACACTGGCGCCGGGTTTGCCTCGGGGGACACGGAGGTTCTCGACGCGCGGTTCATGGATGTCCGCGCCAAAATACTGAGAACGATGGACCGGACGGACGTGGCATCGGTCGCTGTGGCCGTGGCGAAGGACGGGGAGATCATATGGGAGCAGGGGTTCGGGTGGTCGGATCGCAAAGAGAAGATCTCGGCGACGCCGAACACCGTCTATCACCTCGCGTCGATCTCCAAATCGATGACGGCGACGGCGCTGATGATCCTTGTCGAACGTGACCTGGTAGATCTCGACAAACCCGCGAACGAGTATCTGGGAGAGTCCAAACTCACCGCTCTTGTCGGCAGCGCAGACCAGGCAACCGTCCGACATCTCGTCTTTCATAAGGCGGGTTTACCCACGCATTGGAATCTTCTCCCCGTCGAAGGCCCGCACAAACGGCCCGGCATGGAGGAATCCATCTCACGCTACGGCATCCTGGTGACGGTGCCCGGTGAGGCGTACACATACTCGAACTTCGGCTATGGTGTCATCGATTACATCATCTCGAGGGTTTCGGCAAAGGACTATGCGGACTTCATGCGTGAAGAAGTGTTCGAGCCCCTGGGTATGACGCGCACATGGGTCCGGGTTGACGGCGCCGTGACGGACGATGTCGCGGTGATGTACGACTCGAACGGCAAGGTGATCGCGCCCTATGATTTCGATCATCGTGGTGCATCCGCCGTCCTCTCCAGCGTGCATGACCTCGTCCGCTTCGGGATGTTTCATCTCGGGAATGATCTTGCCGATCAGAAGTCCATCCTCAAAGAAGAGACACTCGAGCGGATCCACAACGAAGTCGGTTCGAGCTTTTCCGATCTGATCGTTCCCAGTGTAGACTACCTCCTGAGCAGTTTTGCCGGTGTGGACTACGAAGGATACCGCCTCCGGGTCACATCGGGTGGGATGCCGGGCGTCGCATCGAGACTCGTGCTATCTCCCTCGGAGAATGTCGCCGTCGCCACGGTTGCCAACGGGAGCAACATCGATCTCTGGCCAATCGAAGAACGCATTCTCAGCGTCATGCTGCCGGACTTCGGTGGCGATGAGGTGGACGAAGAAGCCGCCTCCGAAGAGGGTGGTTGGGAACGCAAGCCGCCGCCGGCTTTTAGCGGCGCGTGGTCCGGCGAGATCGCGACGTACGCCGGGCCGCACGCAATCGACATCATCTTTCATGGCAATGGCCGGGTGTCGTTGAAGATAGAGGGAGAGTACACGCCGCCCGTGGGTGTGAGGACCGCGCTGGGGGAGATGGGTTTCAAGGGCAACACGTACAGAGAGCTGTTCATGGGACGCATCAACACGCCGGACGCGACACGCGCCATCCATACCGTGCTCATCGAGTGCCGGCTCGAAGATCGGCGTCTGGTTGGCACCGCTTCGGCCGTGTCCATGAACGAGTTCTTCTGCCTTCCTTACAGTATGGTATTGATCCCCACCGAATAGCAGGCCAGGTCAGGGCCCATTTGACACCGGTGCGGGCCGTGTCGTAATGTGGCCATTGGCACGTGCGCGACGCGACATTCAAGAACAGGGAAGAACGTGGCTACCGAAGCATGCATCACAAAGGAGCCGAAGGGGCTCGGCGTCTTCGAGAAGTACCTGACCGTCTGGGTGCTCGTCTGTATCGGGATCGGCATCCTGCTCGGCAAGGTCGCCCCGGGCGTGGCTCGCACACTCGATGGCATGGCGATCTATGTGGGCGACGCGCCCGTGGTGTCGATCCCCATTGCGGTGTGCCTCTTCTTTATGATGTACCCTATCATGGTCAAGATCGACTTCGCCGAGGTGCTCAAGGCGGGGCGCAATTTGAAACCGGTGTCCTTAACGCTCGTCGTGAACTGGCTCATCAAACCTTTTACGATGTATGCAATTAGCGTGTTCTTCCTCGGTACGCTGTTTCTCGCGTTTATCGGGCCGGAGGCGGTCGACCACGTCAAGATGCCGCTCGGTCTGGACCTTCCCGTGGGGGCGTCGAACGGCGACGGGACGGTCGTTCTCGTCGATGGTGTGAAGGTGCTCGAGGTGCCGCTATGGCGGAGCTATCTCGCCGGGTGCATCCTCCTGGGAATCGCGCCGTGTACGGCGATGGTGCTCGTGTGGGGATCTCTCGCCAGGGGCAACGACGGGCACACGCTCGTCGTGGTGGCGATCAACTCGCTGACGATGCTTTTTCTCTATGGCCCGCTGGGTGGTTTTCTGCTCGGAGTCGGCCGGCTACCGGTACCGTGGCAGGCACTGCTCTTGTCGATCGGTATCTATGTGGCGCTGCCGCTGGTGGCGGGGTACTTTTCGCGCAAGTGGATTATTGCGGCAAAGGGCGAGACGTGGTTCAAGGAGAAATTCCTGCATCTGCTCCCCCCGATCACGATCGTCGCATTGCTCGTTACACTGATTCTTCTCTTTTCATTTAAAGGCGATGTCATCCTGTCCAATCCGCTGACCATTCTGTGGATCGCGATACCACTCTTCCTGCAAACCGTGCTCATCTTCGCGGTGACGTACGCGGCGGCGCGCGCTCTCGGGCTTACCTACCGTGACGCTGCGCCGTCGGCCATGATCGGGGCATCGAACCACTTCGAGGTCGCGATCGCGACGGCGGTGATGCTGTTCGGTCTCTCGTCGGGAGTCGCGCTGGCAACTGTCGTCGGCGTGCTCATCGAGGTGCCGGTGATGTTGATGCTGGTTCGAGTGTGTCTGCGGACATCGCACTGGTTCCCGGAAGAGGGGACTGCTAAACTCTAGTCTCGAACAAGGTCCACATCAACCCAGGAGCGACATATGGCGACACCTCAACCCCATGAAACGAAGATAACCCGTCTGGGTGAGCCAACCATTCCGTCACCGTTTGGCGGGCAGAAGGAGCGTTACGTCGACAAGAACCGTGTGCTTGTCTATGCGGAGACCGATAGCCTCGGACCGTTTCTGGAGAGCGGGGAGTTTCCTACATTCGAAGCGGCGGGCCCGACCGCCCGTGTCTTTCACGGGCCGGACAAGCTGACGTGCGGCATCGTGACGTGTGGCGGGCTGTGTCCCGGTTTGAACGATGTGATTCGCTCCATCGTGTTGACGCTGCACCATGGGTACGGTTGCTGCGGGCGTGTCCTGGGGTACCGGTACGGTTACACGGGTCTGACGGACAAACGTCTGGCGGAACCGATGGTTCTGGAGCCCTCGATCGTCCATGGCATCAACCATGACGGGGGTTCGCTGATCGGCGTGTCGCGCGGACCGCAAGACGTGGGTGAGATGGTCGACCAGCTGGTGAAGGATAAGGTCAGCATCCTCTTTACCCTTGGTGGTGACGGGACGCTGCGGGGTGCTTCGGAGATCGCCCAGGAGGCCCTGCGGCGAGGGCTCCCGCTCGGTGTCATCGGCGTACCCAAGACCATCGACAACGATCTTGTGTGGACCGAACGGACGTTCGGCTTTGCCACCGCCGTCGACGAGGCCTGGTCGATAATCTCGGCGGCGCACTCCGAAGCGACGTCGGCCTGGAACGGTATCGGGTTGGTAAAGCTCATGGGGCGGCACTCGGGATTCATCGCGGCCTACGCAACGCTCTCCAGCGGCGACGTGAACTTCTGTCTGGTCCCCGAGGTGCCGTTTGCGCTCGATGGGGAGAACGGCTTTCTGAACGTGCTCGAAAAGAGACTTGCTTCTCGCCATCACGCCGTGATTGTGGTCGCCGAGGGTGCCGGGCAGGATCTGATGCAGACCGAGGACGACGAACGCGACCCATCCGGTAACGTAAAACTCAAGGATATTGGCGTCTGGTTGCGCGACCGGATGAAGACACACTTTGGCGAACGTAAGATACCGGTCGATATCAAGTACATCGATCCGAGCTATGCGATCCGCAGCCAGGCGGCGACCTCGATGGACTCCGCCTTCTGTCTGCTGCTCGGCCAGCATGCCGCCCATGCCGGTATGTCGGGCTGTACGGACATGATGGTCGGCTTCTGGAACCACCGTTACACACACGTGCCGCTGTCACTCGTGGCGGGTCGGCGAAAGCAGATCGAGCCCTGCGAAGAGATCTGGCAGCGCGTGCTGGATACGACGGGACAGCCCGCCTCGATGCGGTAAGTGGCGCCAGCCGTTTGTGACAATGACGAGGAGGTGCCTCGATGCGTGCAGGGAATGTACATTCGATTTTGCTCCTGTTGGCGGCAGCGCTCTGCCTCTGGTTTGGTGTCGGGGAAGCGGCGCGAGACGTCGGCGGCGTTGTTTTCGAGGACCGCAACAGGAACGGCGTCCACGACGAGGGTGAGGAGGGGATCGGCGGCGTTCTGGTGTCCAACCAGATCGATGTCGTCCGGACGGACGCGAAGGGGCGTTACCGGGTGCGCGCACCGGGAGAGGGGTCCGCAGTCTTTGTGATCAAGCCCGCGCAGTATGCGGTCCCGTTGAGTGAGGACAACCTTCCTCGCTTTTTTTACGTTCACCAGCGCGAAGGTTCGCCGACGACGCGATTTCAGGGTGTCGATCCCACGGGGCCTCTGCCCAAATCGATTGATTTTCCGCTCTATCAGACTGTGTACAGCGACACGTTCGATGTCGTCGTCTTTGCAGACCCGCAACCGCGGTCGAACCGCGAGATCGATTTTATCCGCGATGATGTCGTGGCCGAGCTCATCGGATCCAAAGCGGCGTTCGGGATCACGCTGGGTGATATGATGTACAACGATCTCTCGCTCTTCGACCGGTACAATGAGGTCGTCTCGCAGATCGGAATCCCGTTCTACAACGTGGCCGGCAACCACGACATGAACTTCGACGCCGAGGACGACAGTCATGCGCTCGGTACGTTCAAGCGTCACTTCGGTCCCTCGTACTATGCCTTCGAGTACGGCAGTGTGTGCTTTGTCGTGCTCGACGATGTGGAATGGATGGGGCCGGGCGACAAAGGAACGGGCAACTACCGGGGTTTGATCGGGGAGAGACAGCTCCGGTGGCTGGAGAACTACCTGGGTCTTGTGCCTCGAGACCGGCTGGTTGTGCTTGCCATGCACATACCGCTCGTCATCGGAGACGGGTCGGAGGAGAAGGTCAACGTGGCGGACCGGGAGCGGCTGTTCGAGATACTCGGGCCGCGGGAACACCTCCTCGCGATCAGCGGACACATGCATTTCATCGAACACCGGGAGCTGGACCCATCGGTTGGGTGGAACGGGGATGCGCAGCTCGTTCAGATATCGTGCTCGACCGTGTCGGGCGCGTGGTGGATGGGCCCGCCGGACGAGCGCAACATTCCCACGACCGACCAGCGGGATGGAACGCCCAACGGGTTTCACGCATTCCGTTTCGATGGCGTGGGGCACACCCAACGGTTCAAGGCGGCCAGTCAAAGCGAGTCGTACCAGATGCGAATCAGCATGCCGCGGGGAAAGATGACTCGCGACGAAGCGAGTGTGGTGGGTGTCGTGGCGAACGTCTTCAATGCGGATGCGCAGGCCGCCGTCGAGTACCGTGTCGACGATTCGGTCTTCCGCCCGATGGAGCGTCGGATCATGAGAGACCCGTTCATAGTGGCGCTGATGCTGATCCACGCGGACCGGTATGAGGACTGGGTCGAGCCGGTTCCATCGAATCATCTGTGGACGGCCCCGCTGCCGGGCGATCTCGCACCCGGTGTTCACACGATCGTCGTGCGGGCCGTCTTCGGCGATGGACAGGAGTATCAACGCTCCTTGGTTTTTGAGATTGAAGGCTAACGGATACGTTCTGTAAGTACACAATAAAGAGAGCTGGAAATCGTGACCCTCAACACACTGTTTCTTTCCCGCATACCGTTCCGATACCTCCGAACTGCACGCAGGTAAGCATGCACATCGGTTACGACGGAGAATCCGTACACGGTAGCATCGACGGTTTTACGGCGAAGTGGTGCGCCGCGTTTATCGGCCAGAAGTGGTTGTTGTTGTCGGTCAACGTCGACGGCATTCGCGGCGCATGGCGCGGCGACAAAGTCGCCCGATGGTGAGATTGCTCCGCCCTGCCTCGAGAGCAACCTATACGCTCAGCAGTTGTCCAATCAGATAAAGCGATACCGCGATAATACCCGGCGCGGTAGTACCGCCGGGGAAGTATCCCCGCCGGACGACCATGATCGCGAGGTGTCCGGTGCCGTTCAACATCATTGCGATGGCGAACCCCCACGCCATGGGGATTGCTGCCGGGCTGCCGTCCAGTGCCAGCCAGATCATCCTCGCGCAGTAGGCGTAGACGAGGACGTTGATACCGACAAACAACAAGAGCGGGATCTCGCCGAGAGGAAACTTCCGACGGAAATCTCCCCTGACTTCTTCCACGAAATGCAAAACGAGAAGCAGGGTGAGGACGATTATGCCTCCTGTCACGCCGGTCATGCCGCCAGCCTACCAGATTCCCGGCCTCTGAGGCAAAGAGGCAGTTGCACCAGTACTCGAGAAGCAGTTTCTAGCCATATGTTGTTGCATGGGTTAGGGGCTTCTTGCTGTGGGGTTGGGGATTGCTGGTAGCATCCGCATCCCCAGTGCCGGTTGAAACACTGTAAGCGTTCGGCCTTGACCGCGACCAACCCATGACCCCACGTCGAGATATGCATGCTGTAGCTGGAAGGAGACACCGGTGACCGAGAGTGGACCGAGTTTTCATACGCGCAGAAATAGGCGGCCAGGTGCGGGCCGTTCCCCATTCGTCTCGGGTATCGCGCTTGCGATCGCCGCGGTTACGATCGTCGCCCTGGTGGGGTGCACATCGGAGGAGAGCGTCAGACCTCAAATCGAGCGCCGGGTCGTGGATGTCTCCGGGTTTGATTTCCTGCTCCCGTGCCCGGTTTCCGATTTCTTCACCGACTATCTCTTTGCGAGTAACTCGCCGCGCGATGGAATTCCGTCGATAGACAACCCGACGTTTTCTGACGTCGCGGACGTCACATGGCTGGCCGATGACGATCGGGTGCTCGGTGTCATCTTCGGGGGTCAGGCGTTCGCCATACCGATCCGCATCATGGTGTGGCACGAAGTGGTCAATATCACCAGCAGTGGCGAGAAGGCCGCGGTAACGTACTGTCCGCTGACGTTTACCGGTATCACCGTAGATCTCGAGGACGCGTTCCCAGGGCAGGGGCAGGAGGTTGGAGTCTCCGGTCTTCTCTACAATAGCAACCTCGTTCTCTACGACCGGGAGACCGAGAGCCTGTGGACCCAGATGAGTGGCGCCTCGTATGCCGGACCGGCGGCGGGAACATGTCTGGATTTAATTCCCACGCTCGACGCGACGTTCGGTTTCTGGAAGAATCTCCATCCTGATACAAAGGTGCTCAACCGACCGGGCAAGTCGACCACCTGGCAGAAATACGACATCAATCCCTACGCGACGTACTGGACCAACGATGAAGTTTTATACCCGGTCCCGGATCCTATCGACGGGCGTCTCGGGAAGAAAGACTGGGTGCTCGGTGTGCTGGCCGACACGGGTGAGAAAGCGTATCCGCTTCTCGACGTGCATGTCGTTAATGACACACTGCCCGGTGTGCCGTTCGTGGTGTTCAATCGAAGGGTCGATAAGACTCTGGTTGCATACAAGGCGTGGGTGGTCGACGGTGAGCGCCTCACGTTCTCCTTCTCCGGCCTGCAAGCAGGTGTTCCCAGATATGAGGATGATCAGACGGGATCGATTTGGGACTTCAACGGGCGGTGTCTCGAGGGCCCGCTCGCCGGCAATGTGCTGGAAAGGATGCCGTCGTATCTTGCCTTCTACTTCTCCTGGTGGAGCTACTTCCCGGGTACAAGCGTTCACGGTGCGTCTGATTAGAGTCATCGGACCGAAGGCCCTCGCATGTCTGGCGGCTGCCGTGGTCGCGCTGGTTCCGGCGGCGGTGCACGGGGCGCCGTGGCTGATCGGTAAGAGCAACGCTCAGTTCAAGCTGACGTACTTCTCCCATTCCACAGACGAGGAATTCATACTGACCCGGCGGCTCCTCGGCTCGACGAGCGCGGAGCCGGGAGAGAAACTGCCGTACCCGTTCAACGGTGAGAGCATCTCGAGGGCCTATCTGCTCGAGGTCCGCTATGGCGCCTGGTCCTTTCTCGACTTCAGGGCGCTTTTTTCATATTATGACCTGCAGTTCAACGACGATGGAGGGGACCGGAGAAACACGGGCTTCGGAGATGTTTATGCCGAGACGGTTCTGGGGCTGTTCCGGCGACCTTTGGCCGTCGCCGTGCGGGCAGGTGTCAAGGCTCCGACGGGCGAGTTCACGATTGATCCCCAACGGGTGCCGCTAAGCGAGAACCAGTGGGACGTCGAGGGGGCGCTGTCGGCGGGAAGGTCCTTTTATCCGCTGCCGGCGTACGCGAAGGCTGAGGTCGGGTACCGTTACCGGTTCGAAAACACCGAGACAAGAATCAAACCCGGGAATGAGCGGTTCTTTCTTGCGGAGATCGGTGTCACACCGGTTCCGCCCATCCTTCTCAAGATCGCCATCGAGGGTCTGTTTGCCGACCAGCGCGAGAGCCGCGAGTTCGGCTTCGTCGTTCGGAACGCCGAAGGAAGAGAGTTCATCAGTCTTGCGCCTTTTGTCACGGTCTTCCCGACCGGAGGCCTTCTTGTCGAAGCGGGTGCGAGATTCCTTCTCTCGGGCAAAGACTATCCGGCCGGTGTGCAATATATTCTTGCCATAGGCTGGCGCCGCTTTTAGTTTTTCCGAGCACTCGCGACGATGCCAATGACGCCCGGGCGGAGTTGCCTCCTTTCGGACGCTCGCGAGGGCGGTGACGGCACGGCGCACTCTTTGAACATTCACCGTGTGATATGAAGAGTTTGTTCGCATTCACCAAATGGCTGCACAAGTACGCCGGTCTGGTGGTTCTTCTCTTTCTGGCGTGGATGAGCATCTCCGGCTTGCTCATGAACCATCCCTCGCTTATCAGCGGGATCTCGGTGCCCGGATGGCTCGTGCCACCGCAATACCATGTCGAGAACTGGAATCGGAACTCGCTGATCGATCTGGAATTCTCATCACGCGATCCAAACGTCGCATATGCGGCCGGCAAACAGGGTGTGTGGAAGTCGACCGACGGCGGCAAGACGTTCGTTCCGTTTATGGATGGATATCCGAGTTCGGCGTACTATCGAAAGACGCGCGATCTGCTGCTGTGGGAGCAAGGCGCAGAGTTTTTGTTTGCGGGTACCGATGGTGGTCTCTATGTGTGCGATCTTCAACGGGAACGATGGAGAGAAATCGATCTCGGCCCTGGCCACCACGCGGTCAAAAAGATCTTTCCGGTGAATGATCGTTTTATCGTCGCCACCGCGTCCGGACTCTACGCCTCACCAATGCCGCCTTCGGACATGCGCTTCTCACCCGTCTCGATGCAACGCGTGGAGCCCGAGCGGCGGGTGTCGTTGATCGAACTGTTCTTCTCGCTTCACTCGGGTAAGGCCTGGAGACTGGCCGGTCAACTTCTCTACGACGCCGCGGGAGCGATTCTGTTTTTTCTTTGTGTGTCGGCGTTCTACACGTGGTATTTCCCATGGCAGCGGCGGCGCGGCAAGAAGAGCCGGTTGCTGACCAACCCACACAGCGCAAGGGTCTTCAAAACACTGTTCAAGTATCATCTAAAGCTCGGCATCTGGGTCGCCGCTGTTCTGCTCATCATTGGCGGTACGGGTTTCTTTATGAGACCGCCGCTTCTCGGCGTCATCGCCCAGGGCTCGGTGCCCGCAGCCGCCTACCCGGGCTTTCTGTCGGCCAACCCGTGGCACGACAGGATTCAGAACGCGCTGTACGATACGGTCGACGAGAAGATCGTCGTTCAGGCAAGCGACGGTCTGTGGGTTGCGGAAGCCGGCCTCACACAGCCGTTTTATCCGCTTGAGCTCGATGTGCCGATTTTCGTGATGGGTGCGACGGTCTTCGAGGCCTACGGCGCCGATGGACTTCTGGTCGGGTCTTTTGCCGGCCTCTTCCACTGGCAACGTTCCACCGGGCGGTCGATCGATCTGCTGACGAACCACAACGTAACGGGGGCCGCGCCACTCCGCCCGGGCGAGCACATGATCACGAGCTATTTTCGGACCCCACAGGGCGAAGAGTTCGTCGCCACGTTCGAACAAGGGATCGTGCCCGTGGGCGGCGCAGACGCAAACGGGCGTTTCGGTGTGCCGGAGGGGTTGACAGCGGGTTTTCGTGTACCACTGTGGAACTATCTGTTCGAGATCCACAACGGCCGCTTCTTCAAGGATGTCGTCGGGGGGTTGTATATTCTGATCATACCGTTCGGGTCTGCTCTCCTCGTTTTTATCACGTTGTCCGGGATCTATGACTGGGTGTACCTGAAAGTCGCGCGACGATCGGCGCACAGGACGAACTCGCAAGTTTGACGATGCGCTCGAGTCCAACGTACCCGACCCCGTCTAAACCGGCTTGCCGGATTCTCTGTGTCGGTGGGTAACCCGGCAGCCCGGGTTCTCCTGGTCGGCGGGTAACCGGGTAGCCGGATTCTGTTTGCCGGCGGGCAACATCATCCCTGCGTCTGGTGTAGTCGGGCGAAGCTGCGGCGTCGCCGGCGGGCGGACTCGTCCCTGCGCCTCGTGTAGCCGGACATGGGCCACCGCGGTCTCGCCGACGGGCGGACTCGTCCCTGCACACGAGGTTTGCGGCGGGTCGTCCTCCGGGTCTTCCGCAAAAACCCGTCTGGTGCATGGCACGTTGCGTGCGGCGGGTCGTCTCGCGCCGCCGACGCTCCTTCGCTGGTGTTGTACGCCACCCGTGAGAGATCCTCACTTGCTCCCGCGCACACACGCCCTCACTTTGTTTGCGATTGTTGAAAATAAGCTTGACGGGTTTTGGGGTGCATTTTGTTGGCGCAGGTACGCGTAACGATACGTGG
>CBDVBZ010000013.1:0-40962 GCA_965372355.1 uncultured bacterium
AGATGTAGCACGCCGAGGGGGGCGTCTATACCACCTTAGGGGGATAGATGCTGCGGGCGAAAGGTTCGATACACGAAAACACCCTGCAACGAAACCTGTTGCAGGGCATTCTCTTAAGAAGCTGGCTCCCCGGGTAGGACTTGAACCTACAACCCTGCGGTTAACAGCCGCATGCTCTACCATTGAGCTACCGAGGAGCGTGATCTTGTAGTCTAGTTGTTCGTGGGGACGCTCGCCACACCAACGGGCGCGCTTGCATCCCGGAAGCAGAATATACCGCCAAAACGGTGTTTTGTCAACACCCTACCCCGTGTTATTTCAAGGACTTACACGGCCGCACGCACGGCAAATAGCGAAGACGGCCACCAACGGCCAACTCCCATTCAGCACTTTACTTGGGCGAACCCATCAACCATAATGGCCGTTGCTATCATTAGTTCCCCATTGGATCATGCGACCCCTATTTACATACGTTCAATCAAAGGAGTGCGTTGTGAGAACCTTGAAACGACACGCGGCCGTTGCCTTACTTGTCGCCCTGCTGCTGCCGGTCGTTACGTCCTGCGGCTCGAATGAGAGCCCGCCGGCCGAAGCGGTATCGCTCGAAGACATTCAGCCCAGCATATCCCACGGTGACCTGAAGGCACAGATTGCAAAGTACGTCCAGGTCAAGATGGACTACCCCGAGGACATCCTGTCGACGCCCGAAAAGAAGGCGCTCGAAAAGCTCGTCGAGGCCGGGTACATCATGGACGAGATCTTCCTCCGTCAGGTGTGGACGGGCAATGTGGCGATGCGCGACAACCTCAAGAACGTGATGAAGCAGGCGCAGGACGATCCCAAATCACAGGCCGCTGCCCAGCACGAGCTCATCGAGGACCTCGACCACTTCTTCCGTATCAACTTTGGTCCGTGGGACCGGCTCGAAGAGGACTCTCCGTTTGTTGGCAAACTGGCGAAGCCGGCCGGCGCCGCATACTACCCCGAAGACCTGACGGCGGATGAATTCGAGGCCTTCATCGCGGCAAACCCCGATCAGGAGGAAGCATTCCGCGGGTTCTTCACGACGATACGCAGGCAGGGCGACGGTGGCCTCACTGCGGTGCCGTACAGTGTCGAACACAGGGACCACCTCGAACGCGCCGCTGCATTGCTCCACGAAGCAGCAGATATTCTCACCGACCCCAAGAACGCCGGCCAGTACAACCGTGGTGTCGACTATGCGACACTCGCCACGTTTCTGCGGTCGCGCGCGGATGCCTTTCTGTCGAACGATTACTTTCAGAGCGATATGGACTGGATGGATATCAAAGACAACATCATCGACATCACGATCGGTCCGTACGAAACCTACGAGGACAATCTCAACGGCTATAAGGCGGCGTTCGAGAGCTTTATCGCGGTCCGCAACCCTGCCGACAGCGAGAAACTAAAGACGATCAAGAACTATCTCCAGCTCCTCGAAAACAGCCTCCCGATTCCCGACAGGCACAAGAACCCAAACCGCGGGAGCGAATCGCCGATCAGTGTCGTCGACCTCGTATTCGCGGGCGGCGACACCAAAGCAGGAGTCCAGACCATTGCCTTCAATCTACCCAACGACGAGCGCGTTCGCGAGGCCAAGGGCAGCAAGAAGGTAATGCTCAAGAACATCTCTCGGGCCAAGTTCGACAAGATTCTCGTCCCCATCGCCGAGGAGGTTCTCGATCCCGAACAGTTGGAATACGTTGATTTCGATGCCTATTTCAATAATGTCCTGATGCACGAGATGGCCCACGGCCTGGGACCGGGCACGATTGAGCGCGCCGACGGTACACAGACCACGGTCAGCCGCGAGCTCAAGGAACTCTACTCCGCGATGGAAGAGGCCAAGGCCGATATCACCGGTCTTTACTGCCGCAAGATCCTGGTCAGAAAACGGTTCTTTAGGGAGGATGGCGACATCCGGGGCTACGTGTCGTTTCTGCCGGGGTTCTTTCGGGCGATTCGTTTTGGCGCCACATCGGCCCACGGCAAGGCGAACATGATGGAATTTAACTTCATACGCGAACAGGGAGCCATCGAGCTGGACCCGAAGTCGGATCGCTTTCATGTCAACCTGGACAAGATGCCTGCAGCGGTGGAGGCGATGACACGGGCGCTGTTGATGATCCAGGCGCTGGGTGATTACGATGCCGCGGCGGAGTTCATCGCGAAGTACGGCGAAACCTCTCCGGATGTTGAGCGCATGCTCCAGAGACTGAGCGATGTGCCCGTGGATATCGAGCCGATCTACGCCGCAGACAAGATGGCACAGCATAACTAACCCGGGTGCGGCCATAATGAAGTTCTTACGAAAACATCATAGAAGAGTCGCATCTTTCGTTGTCGTCTTCTGCCTTGGCTTCTGCGCGAATGCGCTGGCCCAGGAGGCCGAGGACGGCGACGATCTGCTCGCCGATATCTTCCCCGAGCTCGGCACCATGGCATCGACGGACGATCTCTCGACGATGAAGGAGCGCAAGCTCATTCGCGCCCTGGTGACGCTCAGCAAGACGGACTTCTTTATCCATAACGGCCAGCCCAAGGGTCTCCAGGCGGAGATGCTTCATCACTACGAAAAGGCCCTCAACAAAGGCGTCTCACGACGAGAGCTCAAGATGCGTATTGCCTATGTGCCCGTACCGTTCAGCGAACTCATCCCGGCGCTCAACGAGGGCAAGGGGGATATCGCGGCCGCGCTGCTGACGATTACACCGGAGCGCGAGAAACAGGTGACCTTTATCTCCAGCCACCGCTGGGCCATCAATGAGATCCTCGTTACGAACAAGAGTGTCGAGGGCATCAAAACTGTTTACGACCTGGCAGGCCGCCGGGTGTACGTTCTTCGCGGTAGCAGTTATGTTGAGCATCTCAAGAAGCTCAACGAGAAGCTCGCCTCTAAAATGATGGCGCCTATCTTCATCGTGGAGGCAGATGCAAACCTCTTGAGCGAGGATATTATCGAGCTGGTCAATGCCGGTGTAGTGGACATGACCATCATCGATGACTTCAAGGCGAACCTCTGGGCCCAGATATTCCCCAATGTCGTCGTCCACGAGGACATCACGATCAGCACCGGCGGGTACATCGGATGGGCGATTCGCAAAAGCAACCCGGAGCTCGAAGCGGACCTCAAGGCGTTTTTGCCCCAGATCCGCAAGGGCAGCCTCCTCGGCAACATGCTCCAAGACCGGTACCTCGGCACCACAAAGTGGATCAAAAACCCCATGGACGAGCTCGAGCGGCAGAAGCTCGAGGGGTTCATGCTTTTCTTTAGAGAGTACGGTGATCAGTACGGGTTTGATTGGCTGGCCGTCGTGGCGCAGGCCTATCAGGAGTCCGGTCTGAACCATAACGCCAAAAGCCGCGCAGGCGCCGTCGGTATCATGCAGCTGTTGCCAAGCACGGCGGAGTACGTTGGCTTTCCCGATGTCACCGAGATCGAGAGCAACATTCATGCTGGGGTCAAGTATGTGTCATACATACGGGATAAGTACTTCTCAGACCCCGAGCTTACCGAGGTCGATCGCTTCGCCTTTACCTGGGCAGCCTACAACGCCGGTCCAACCAAAGTGAGAAAGATGCGCGAGCGCGCCAAAAAGATGGATCTGGACCCGAACAAGTGGTTCCAGAATGTCGAGTATGCCGCACTGAGAATTGTTGGGCAGGAGACAGTGACGTACGTTGCAAACATTTACAAATACTACATTGCCTATGCGCTCTCGCGCGAACTCTTGAACAAGAAGGCCGAACAGCTACAGGCCATGGATGCCGCCGGGACGAAGTAGAATTCGCGGGCGGCGATCCGTCTCACCATCGCAAACGGGACAGTTCTTGGAGGAGAATCATGAGAATGGATAGAACACGAATTCTACGGAGCCTTCTGGCATCGGCGCTGATATGCACGGTTGCCGCGGGGGGCGCCCTTGCCCAGGAAGACTCCCGGTGGCCTCTGGAGCTGGACGGCGATCGGGGGACGATAACGATCTATCAGCCCCAGATCGAGAGTTTCAACGGCAATATTCTCGAATCACGGGCGGCTATCTCTGTCCAGGGCAAGGAAGGGGCACCCGTGTTTGGCGCCGCCTGGTTCCAGGCTCGTATGGCGACCGATATGGATACGAGGATGGCGACGCTCGAGTCGATCAAGGTGACCGCCGCGAAGTTTCCCGATCAGGACGAGGCCAAGGTCAAGGAGCTGACCGACTATCTCGAAAGAGAGATACCGAAGTGGAACATCACGGTCTCGATCGACCAACTGACAACCGATCTGGAATCGAGCGAAGGACACCAGGGCGAGGCCGGATTGAAAAACGACCCGCCCGAGGTGATCTATGTCGAGTACCCGGCCGTCCTCGTTACGATCGATGGCGACCCGAAGCTTGGGGATCTCGAAGGGGCAGATCTCAAGTATGTAATGAACACGCCGTTTTACATCCTTCAGGATCCCAAGTCGAAGACGTATTACCTTCGCGGGAGCGGCTATTGGTACGCGTCGAAGGACATCATGGGTGAGTGGCAGGTAACGGACAAGCTGCCCAAATCGGTCCAGGAGATCACCACGCAGATCGAAGAAGAAGAGGCAAAGCAAAAAGCAGAGCAGGGTGAAGATGCGCCGAGCGAGGAAGCCCCCGAGCAAGTCGGTGAATCGCCCATCCCCAAGATCGTCGTTCGCACCGAGTCGGCCGAGCTCCTCGAGACTGATGGCGCTCCGGCATTCGCGCCAATCGAGGGCACGGACCTCCTCTATATGGAGAACACGGAGAGCGATATCCTCATGGATATCACGACCCAGGAGTATTACATCCTGATATCGGGACGGTGGTACAAAGCAAAGTCGATGGCCGATAACAAATGGACGTTCGTACCCAATGACAAGCTTCCTGCGGATTTTGCCAAGATCCCGGAAGAATCCGATATGGGCCAGGTCCTGGCCAGTGTGTCGGGCACGCAGCAGGCGAAGGAAGCGGTTCTGGAAAACTCGATCCCGCAGACGGCGGAGATCGATCGCAAGACCGCGACCGTGACCGTGACCTATGACGGCGATCCACAGTTCGAGAAGTGTAGCGATGCCGTCGCGTACGCTATCAATACGGACAAGTCCGTTCTGCTCGTCAACAACACGTACTATTGCTGCGACGAGGCAGTCTGGTTTGTCTCGAACGGACCGCAGGGCCCCTGGCAGGTGGCCACAGAAGTCCCAAAGGAGATCCAGGATATCCCGCCAGAGTGCCCGGCCTATAACGTCAAGTATGTGTATATCTACGACTCCACACCGGAAGTCGTTTATGTGGGATACACACCGGCCTACTACGGCTCCTACGTATACGGGGGATGCGTTGTCTACGGCACCGGGTGGTGGTACCGGCCGTGGTGGGGACCCGTCTACTATCCGCGACCGGTCACATGGGGATTTCATGTCCATTATAACCCGGTCACAGGCTGGGGATTCTCGTACGGTGTTAGTTTTGGGTGGCTTCACATCCGCGTCGGCCGACCGTGGTACGGCGGATGGTGGGGACCGGCGGGCTATCGCCACGGTTACCGGCACGGATACCACCGCGGATACCGGCACGGATACCACCGCGGCGCCCGGGCGGGGTATCGCGCGGGGTACCGTGCGGGCCAGCGAAATTCGAACAGGAACGCATACAAACACCGCAGCAACGGCGTCAAACAAACCGGTACCGCACACGCCGCCAACCGCAAGACACCGAGAGCATCGACCAAGCCGAATAACCATTACGCCAGCAAGAACGGCAATGTCCACCGTCAGCAGGACAACAACTGGCAGACGCAGGGTAAGAACGGCTGGTCGAACTCGCAGGGCTCTTCGAGCGCGAACCGAAACCGTGACGCCCAAACGCGGAACCGGAGCAACCAGAGGACCACCCAGAACCGATCGGCGACGCAAAACCGTTCGCGATCAGGTGGAGGCGGCAGGCGCCGCTAGCTGGGCTCGCGAGGGTTCAGTCGCTCTGAATAGAGTCTGTCTGGAGGGAATCACCAAAGGACTCGCCCGGAGGCTCGAACTCCTGCAGAAAGACCCGCTCGAGGAATTCCAACGTAAATGGTTCCTCGACGAGCGCATTGTAGGAAAAGAGAGCGTACCCGAGGATGTTCTGTTGTCGCAACAATGAGACGGAGTAACCGAGATAGTGTGAGCGGCTGTCGAAGACGGGCAATCCGATCAGGAAGCGCTCGGCGCCAATCGTGCGTTTGATGACCCCAACCAGCTCCGTAACTTCCGACGGTTCATAGGCATACGCCATTGGGACGACAAAGTCCACGTCACCGCGAACGACCCAACTCACCCAATCCTGTCCCTTTTCCAGCCTCGCGCGGTTGTAGTCCGGCGCCACGGCCGCGGAGAGTGGAAGCTCACCGATGGCGCCTTTCACCATGTGGACCAGACTGTCGACCTGCTCGATTCGCCACTCGATACGCAGACTGTCGGCCAGATCGAATATGTCATCACCGAGAAGCGCCGCCGCGCCTTCAGGATCTTGCTGCAGCGCGAACGGATCCACACCAAAGCGAAGCTCGAACTCGGCCCGAGTGCTCTTGCTAAAGTCAAAACCCAACCCCGGGTATCGGACGTAGTCGAGATGGATACCGTCGACCGGATAGCGTGTAACGATCTCTTCGATGACGGCAACGGTGTGCCTGCGAACCGCGGGATTGCCCGGAGAGACGTAGTAGCCCTCGATCCCACGGCGCTTCCATTCCTGGACCGAGACCTCATCCATCCGCGTGCCGTCGGCGTCTGCCATGAGCCATTCCGGATGCGCCGTCGCCATATGATCGGCCGGGGGACGCCGCTCGGGATCCGACCATACATAACAGACATTGACCCACGCGTGAACGGCGATACCCGCTTCATGCGCGCGGGCGAGGAGATACGCCAGCGGGTCAAACGTCTCGACGGGTTCTTCGAGATCGGGGGCAGCGGGTTCGAGCGATGTCCGGTAGTAGGCATCACCCCGACCCCTCACCTGGACGAAGAGGAGTTGAAAACGCGCGCGGATGGCATAATCGATCGCACGGTCGATTTCTTCCTGCGATGTCAGGGCGTAACGCACGACCCACGCCGCGCGGAGTTCCTGGTTCGGAAGGACGGATGTCTGCTGGCGAAGCGTCTCCAAATAAGTGATGCCGCTGCTAGGCAGCGGCATCGCACAGATAACACAGAACGTAACAGAGAGCAGAAAATGACGGGAGAACTTCTTCACAGAAGCAGACTTACACTGCCTGCGCAAATCAGGCAAGTCCTAAAGTCAGTCTGACTTCTTTTCTTCTTTGTCTGACTTATCTTCTGAAGGCTCAGCGGTCTCGCCTGCCTTCTCCTTCTTATCGGCGGCAGCCTCCGCCTTGACCTTCTTGGGCTCTTCCTTTTCGGCCTTGACCTTCTTATCTTTCTTTTTCTTGGACTTCTTGTCCTCCGGGGCTTCCGCCTCCTTGGCTTTCTTACTGCCCTTCTTGTCCTTCGTGGCTTCCTCTTCTGCTCGCTTCTCCGAGACACCCACCAGCTCGAGGAGCACAGTCTGCGCGTTGTCTCCCTGACGGCGGCTCAGATGGAGAATCCGGGTGTACCCGCCGTTGCGCTCGAGGTACTGCGGTGCAATGACGTCAAAGAGCTTCTTCAGAACGGACACCTTGCGTACCACACGCCCGGCCTGCCGCCAGTGCGCGAGGGCCACTGCCTGCATCTGCTTCGACTCGGCCTCCTTGCCCGCGTCCTTGAGCGACTGGTGTTCCTGATACGCGCTGTAGCCCTTCTTGGCTCGCGTGATCAGACGCTCCGCGTGCCGGCGAGCTTCCTTCGCCTTGGGCCGGGTGGTCTTGATACGCTCCTTGTCGAAGAGCGACGTCACCATATTGTTGAGCATCGCCTTGCGATGAGCTGCCGTTCGTCCCAGCTTCCGATGATCTACCTTATGTCTCATTTTACTATCCTCTTACTATCGATATCTATGACGCATTCTCAGCTGGAGCCGCTTCAGAAGCCGGCTGCTGCTCTTCTTTGCCACCGAGGATCGCTTCCACATCCATGCCGAGGTACAACTCCATTCCGGCAAGGATCTCCGCAATCTCTTTCAGACTTTGCTTGCCGAAGTTGCGGTACTTGAGCATCTCCTGTTCCGTGCGCGCAACGAGCTCGCCCAGAGTCTTGATGTTCGCGCGCCTCAGGCAGTTGCTGGAACGGACGGACAGCTCGAGTTCCTCGACGCTGCGGCTGAGCAACTCGCGGAGTTTTTCGAGTTCCTCATCGACTTCCTCTTCTTCTTCTTCCATCGGTTCCTCATCGAAGTAGATGAAGAGAAGCATGTGATCCTTCACGATCTTTGCCGCAAAACCCAGCGCGTCTTCCGTCGTCACGCTGCCGTCGGTCGTGATCTCCAGGATCAGCTTGTCGTAGTCCGTTCGCTGACCGACACGAGTGTTCTCCACGATATACGCAACCCTCTGAACCGGTGAAAAATTCGAGTCCACCGGGATCAGACCGATATCGTAGCTATCGAGGTTGTGACTCTCTGCCGGCACATACCCGCGGCCATGGCCGATAAGAATCTGCATCTCGATCTTGGCGTTCTCAGTTGTTCTACAGATATACAGGTCCTTGTTGATGATCTCTATATCCGGATCTTCAGTGATGTCCGCCGCCGTTATCACGCCTTCCTTCTCGACGTTGAGCGTCAGAAACTTCGGGTCGTCGATATGCATCCTCACAACAAGCTGCTTAAGATTGAGAATGATGTCGGTGACATCCTCGAGAACACCGGGTATGTTGCTCAGTTCGTGGAGCACACCGTCGATCCGCACCGCGGTCACAGAAGCACCCTGGATGGATGCCAATAGCGTCCGACGCAGGGCGTTTCCGATCGTCTGCCCGAATCCCCGCTCGAGGGGCTCAACAAAGAACCGGCCCGTGTTCGGGGTTGTCAGCTCCGGGTCCTTCTTGATTTCTTTTGGCATTAAGAGGTTACGCCACTTCATGAATCACTATCTCCTTCGTAGCCAATCACAATAAATTACTTGGAGTAGAGCTCGACGACCATCTGCTCGTCCATCGGCACAGGTATCACATCTCTGGCTGGAATCTCCAGAAACTCGCCCTCCATCTTGCTCTGATTGATATCCAGATAAGACACCATCTGTCTTGCGTCGATGCTCTTCATACTTTCCTGAATGAGGAATAGGTTCTTGCTTTTCTCTCTTGGCGAAATCCGGTCGCCGGGACTCACCAGATAGCTCGGAATGTTGACCTTTTTTCCGTTTACCTGGAAATGATTATGACGGATAAACTGCCGCGCCATTGCACGTGACGAGCAGAACCCGAGACGATAAACGATATTATCGAGCCGCCGCTCGAGCAACCGGAGCAGGTTCGTACCCGTTATCCCCTTCTGCTGGGCGGCCTTCTCGAAGTATGTGTGAAACTGGTCTTCCAGCAAACCGTACATCCGTCTGATCTTCTGCTTTTCCCTGAGCTGTATGCTGTACTTGGACGGCTTGCCTCTCCGCCTCCGGCCGTGCTCTCCCGGCGGGTAGTTCCGCTTCTCGATCGCGCACTTGTTCGAATAGCACCGATCGCCCTTTAGAAAGAGCTTCTCGCCCTCGCGACGGCACAGCTTACATTTTGCATCTCGATATCTCGCCATGAATCTCTCCTGCTCAGTGCCTCGTTAGACCCTGCGCCGTTTGCGCTGCCGGCAACCATTATGAGCCACCGGCGTCACGTCTTTTACCCTAGTTACTTCCAAACCCGCGGATTTGAGAGATCGGATCGCCGCCTCGCGGCCGGCGCCGGGTCCCTTGATCCACGCCTCGACCTTCTTCATCCCCAGGTCCATGACCTCCCGCGCGCAACGGTCCGCCGCCTGCTGCGCGGCAAACGGTGTGCTCTTACGCGATCCCTTGAATCCCATAGTGCCCGGACTCGCCCATGAGATGACATTACCGTTCAGATCCGTGATCGTGATCATCGTGTTGTTGAAAGTTGATTTGATGTGCGCAATGCCGGCGACATCTACTTTCTTGATCTTCTTCTTCTTTGTAGTCCGCCTGGTTGGTCTAGCCAAAACTTCCTCCTAATTGGCCTGACAGTTAAGCTGCAACCGAAGGTTGTCAGCTTTAACTGACAGATGTAATGCGGCCCGAAGGGTCCGCGTTACTTTTTTTTCTTGCCCGCGCCCGGTCTCGCCTTCGGACCCTTGCGCGTCCGCGCGTTTGTGCTCGTGCGCTGACCGCGCACCGGTAGTCCGCGTTTATGCCTTATCCCGCGGTAGCTCCCGATATCCATCAGCCGCTTGATGTGCTCGCGAATCTCACCCCGCAACGCGCCTTCAACCTTGAAATCGTTCTCAATGACGTTACGGATCTTGATGGATTCTTCTTCATTCAAATCCTTCACACGGCGACTCGGATCCAAACCGGTCTTCTGACAGATCTGGCGCGCGGACGTCGGGCCGATTCCGAAGATATAGGTGAGGCTGATGACAAGGCGCTTATCGTTTGGGATATCTACGCCTGCAATTCGTGCCAACGGATGATCTCCTTTCCAACCGCGAGGACGTTAGCCCTGACGTTGCTTATGCCGCTTGTTCTTGCAAATCACACGCAAAACCCCTTTTCGCCGGACTATTTTGCAGTGTGAGCACATTTTCTTTATCGAGCTTCTGACTTTCATGGTATTTCCTTACTCACTTGTACCGATAGATGATCCGTCCTCTAGTCAAATCGTACGGAGAAATCTCAATCGTCACGCGGTCACCCGGCAGGATCTTGATGAAGTGCATCCTCATCTTGCCGGAGACGTGGGCGAGAACCACATGCTTGTTCTCCAGCTCGACGCGGAAGGTCGTGTTCGGAAGAGCCTCAACGACCGTTCCCTCCACCGTTATCCCTTGTTCTTTTGCCATTCGATCCGCTATAACCTGCTTCCTTATGTGACGTTAGCGAGTCAGAATCTCAGGGCCGTTCTCTGTGATCGCGATCGTGTCCTCAAAATGTGCCGACAGCGATTTGTCAACCGTGACGACCGTCCACCCATCATCCTTCGTAAACACGTCGCCTTTGCCAGCGTTGATCATCGGCTCTATCGCGATGACCAGCCCTTCCTCGAGCTCCGGCCCCTGCGACGGCGGTCCGAAGTTCGGTACCTGCGGTTCCTCGTGCATTCGCTGCCCGATCCCGTGCCCGACCAGCGTCCTCACGACCGAGAACCCGTTCCCGACGGCGTGCGTCTCCACATCGTGCGAGATGTCGGTGAGCCGGTTGCCAACACAGGCCTTGGCGATACCTCGCTCGAGCGCCTGCTGCGTCACTTCCAGAAGCTTCTGCGCTTCTCTAGATATCTCGCCGACCGGAAACGTCCTCGCCGCGTCGGAGTAGTAGCCATCCTTGAAGACGCCGATGTCGACACCGCAGATATCACCGTCTTCGAGGACGCGGCCGTTGGGCATCCCGTGGACGACTTCGTCGTTGACCGATATACACGTCGCAGCCGGATACCCGTGAAACCCTTTGAACGCCGGTGTCGCTCCGGCTTTCAGAATGAGCTTTTCGATCGCCCGGTCGATATCCCGTTTCTTGACGCCCGGCTTGATCATCTCGCCAGCTATCGCCAGGCAGTCCCTCACGATCGCCCCGTTCTTCTTCATTATTGCGATCTCTGCCGGCGATTTCAGATAAATCATGAACCAACCAGTCCAGCTAACTCGTCTTTGATCTCATCGATCGACCGAGAACCGTTCACGCGGTGAACCGTGCGCCGCGTCTCGTAGAAATCCAGCACGGGAAGCGTTGCCTCGTTATAGACCTTCAACCGCTGGCGAATCGTCTCCGGTTCGTCATCGCTACGCTGAACGAGCTCACCGCCACAGCTGTCACACTTCCCCTTTTGCTTGGGCGGCTTATTCACGAGGTTGTAGACGGCCTTGCACGACGCACATGTCCGCCGGCTCGACAGCCTGGAGACCACCTCATCCGTATCGACATCGAGAAAAACCACCGCGTCGATCCCCTGGCCTACCTCGCCCAGCACACCATCGAGAGCCTCCGCCTGCCCAGCCGTTCTCGGATAGCCGTCCAGGATCCAGCCGGTGCTGCCCTCGCTCTCGAGGATCGCATCTTTCACGAGCCGGAGGACCATCTCATCCGGAACCAGGTTGCCCGAGGCGATGATCCCTTCGATTTTCTTTCCCAATTCGTCTTTTCTGGCCACCGCGGCCCGGAGCAGGTCACCCGACGAGACGTGCTTCATTTTGTTTCGTTCCGACAGAACCGCCGCCTGAGTGCCTTTGCCCGAACCGGGAGCTCCTAGCATGACGAGATTCATGTTATCTCCGTCCCCTTAGACGACCGTGCTTTGTAAAACCCTCGTAGTGTCTCATCAACAGGTGCGACTCCAGCTGCCTCAACGTATCGAGCACAACGCCAACGGTAATGAGAAGCCCCGTACCACCAAAGTAAAACGGCACATCCGCCCGCGTGATCAGGACGTCCGGCAGAACGGCAATGGCTGCCAGAAACATCGCACCGGGCAGCGTGATCCTTGTCAGCACCCGATCAATGAACTCCGCCGTTCGTTTGCCCGGACGGATACCCGGGATAAACCCACCGGACTTTTTCATGTTCTCCGCCACGTCGACCGGGTTCATCACGATAGCGGTGTAGAAATACGCAAAAAAGATAATGATAACCGAATAGAGAACCAGATATACGATATGCCCCGGTGTCAGTATGAGCGCGATACTCTGCATAAACATCAGGTTCGGGATGAACGCCGCGATCGTCCCCGGGAACATGATGATCGACTGAGCGAAAATGATCGGGATAACACCCGCAATATTGACGCCCAATGGAATAAAGCTCGCCTGTCCCCCGTATATCTTGCGACCTACAACGCGTTTAGCGTACTGCACCGGTATTCGCCGCTGCCCCTGTGTGATAAAGATGATCCCGGCGACCACCACGACCATCATGGCCATCAGAAGCAGCAACTTGAACGGAGACATCTGACCGATCGAAACGGCGCGCCATGTATTGAGCAAGTCCGTCGGGTACCTTGCGATAATCCCGATCATGATAATCAACGATATCCCGTTTCCTATACCCCGCTCCGTGATCTGTTCGCCGAGCCACATGACGAAGACGGTACCGCAGGTCAGCGTCAACACCGTGACAATACGAAATCCCATGCCCGGGTTGGCCACTGCGAGCTCGCCTCCCGCTCCGCGCAGGCTTTCGAGAAAGATCGCAATGCCAATGGACTGAATGACAGCGAGAATCACCGTACCGTAACGCGTGTACTGCGTGATCTTCTTCCGACCCTCTTCGCCCTCCTTCGCCAGCTTCTCGAAGTAGGGAACCACCGCCTGGAACAACTGCAGGATAATCGAGGCGCTGATATAGGGCATGATCCCCAGAGCAAAGATCGTCGCTTTCTCGAGATTGCCCCCGGCAAAGAGATCATACAGCCCCAGGATCGTGCCCTGCTTGCCGGCAAAAAACGCCGTCAACACAGAGGCATCCACGCCCGGCGCTGTGATGTGACCACCAATTCGGTACACAACCAGAATCGAAAGCGTAAAGAGCACCTTGCGCTTCAGCTCCGGGATGCCAAATATCTCTTGAAGCTTACCTATCATTTGTCAAAGAGCGACGAGCCTGTATGCGACTCATCTCTCGAGGATCTGAACCTGTCCTCCAGCTTTCTCGACACGTTCTCTGGCCGATTTCGTGCACGCATGAACAATGATCTTCACCGGTCGATCGATGTCGCCGCTACCGAGTAACTTGACTCTGGCTTTGCGCTTCTTGATCAACCCGGCCTCTCTCAAGACCTTCACGTCCACCTCCGCATCGGCTGGAAACCGCTTTAGATCCTCGATGTTTACGATCTCATAGATCGTTTTGAATGCGTTGTGAAAACCTCGTTTTGGGACGCGCCTTTGAAGCGGCATCTGCCCACCCTCGAACCACGGGTGCTTCTTGGAGCCGGAACGTGAACGCTGTCCGTTCTGTCCCCGGCAACACGTCTTTCCGTGGCCCGAGCCCGTTCCACAGCCGACCCGTTTCCGTTTCTTCTTTGCACCCTCTGCGGGTTTTAGTTCTCCCAGTTTCATTACTCAGCCTTCTCTTTGTCCGGTTCCTTCTCGGTCGCTGCCTCTTCCTTCACCGGCGCTTCCGTTGTCTTTGCTTCTTTGGTGTCCTTCTCCGTCATATGCTCCGCGGATAATCTCTCCGCAGGCTTCTCCTTCGCGGCCGCTTCTGCGGGCGCGTCCACCGCCGCAGCCGGTTTGGCGGCGGGCTTCACCTTGGGAGACACAGCCCTGGGTTTCCTGGCCGCCTTCACTTCCTCGACGTGAACGAGGTGCCGTACCTGATTCAGCATCCCTCTCAGCTGAGGGGTGTCGTTCTTCGTCAGGGTTTCCTGGTGGCGATGAAAACCAATCGCCTTCATCGTCGCCTTATGCCCCGGCTGACTCCCGATCAGGCTCTTCACCTGCGTTATCTTCAGCTTTTTTGCCATTCTCCGTGCCTTCTATACCGAACAATGCATTGATACTAATTCCGCGCCGTTTGGCCACATCTTTTGCGCTCTCGAGCTGCGCCAATCCGGCCATCGTCGCCTTCACAATATTATGAGGGTTGTTCGAACCCAGCGATTTCGCCAGGATGTCTCGAATACCCGCCGACTCCATGATGGCGCGCACGGGCCCACCGGCGATTACCCCGGTACCCGGAGAAGCGGGCTTGAGGTGAACGTACCCGGCCCCGTACTTGCCTTTGACGGTGAACGGTATCGTACCGCCGATCATGGGTATACGAACCATCGAACGCCTCGCGGCATCCGACGCCTTGCGAATCGCATCGGCTATCTCGTTGGCCTTGCCCAACCCGACACCCACTTTACCCATGCCGTCCCCAACAGCGACAATGGCGTTGAAACTGAACCGCCGCCCACCCTTGACCACCTTTGCCACGCGATTGATGTGTATCGTCTGTTCGATGTATTCCGATTTGTCGCCCCTGTCGCCCCTGCGGGGGCCATCACCACGTCTGCCGCGCGGATTCCGTGTATCAGCCATGTGTCACTTCCCCTCCCCCATTGCCGCTGCGATCGAACGCATGTGCTTCCTCTCTTTCTTGTCGCATACCGGGGTCCTAGAACTCCAGACCGGCCGACCTTGCGCCGTCCGCGAGGGCTGCTATTCGACCGTGGTACCGATATCCGCCCCGATCAAAAGCAACCTTCTGGATGCCGCGTTCTTTGGCCGCTTCCGCGAGCTTCTTGCCCACCTCACGCGCGGCTGCCGTCTTTTTGCCGACCTTCTTGTCCGCCTTGACTTCGCCGAGCTTCTGTGTCGAGGCGGCTACCAGAGTTCGTCCCTCTGAATCATCGATGAGCTGAGCATATATATGCTTTGCGCTCTTGAATACGCACAGGCGCGGTCGCCCGGCATCGCCGAGTATCTTCTTGCGAACCCGGCGGTGGCGTCTGTGTCTCTGAGTGCGTTTGCGTTTGTTGGCGTCCATAACCCTATCCCTGATAACCTGTTACAGCCGAGGAGGCTCGGAACCGATCAGGCCCCAACCGCCGTCTTTCCGGCCTTTCGCCGAATGTATTCGCCTACGTACTTGATCCCTTTACCCTTGTACGGTTCCGGCGGACGAACCTTACGAATATCCGCACAGATCTGCCCGACGCGATCCTTCTCGATGCCGCTGACCTTGATCTGCGTCGGCGCCGGGGTCTCGATTGTTATTCCCTCGGGAACATCGAAGTTCACGGGATGCGAGTACCCCACCGTCAGCACCAGTTGTTTGCCTTTGACCTCGGCCTTGTAGCCCACACCGACGATCTCGAGCTGTTTCTCGAATCCCTTCGTTACGCCTTCTACCATGTTGGCGAGTAACGTACGGGCCAAACCGTGCAGCGAACGCGATGTCTGGTCATTCTTGCGACGGACCACACGGATCACACCGCCCTCCTGGTTGTAATCACACGCCGCCGGCAGCGCCTTGCTGATCGTGCCTTTCGGCCCCTTGACGCTGGCGACCTCGCCCTCGAAAGCTACGGTCACACCACTCGGGATCTCTATGGGCTGTAAACCGACACGCGACATTACCAGACCTCACACATGACTTCGCCGCCAATTCCGCGCTTGCGGCATTCTGAACCGGGAAGAACACCCTGCGATGTCGAAATGATCGCCATGCCGTATCCTCCCCACACTCGTGGGATCTCGTCAGATGGCACATAGACCCGGAGACTTGGCTTGCTGATCCGTTTCAGCCCCGTGATCACGCTTTTCATGTCTTTGTCATACTTCACGTAGACCCTCAAGCGTCCCTGCTTGTCATCGTCGATATATTTGACGCCCTTGATAAACCCCGCATCCAGAAGGATCTTGCTAAGCTCCGCCTTGACCCGCGAGGCCGGCACGTCGACAAACTTGTGACGCGCACGATACGCGTTGCGCAGTCGCGTCAGATAATCAGCTATTGGATCGGTCATACTCACGTTCTATCTCCCTACAGTCTGGCCCAAAGCCGCGGCTTACCAGCTCGACTTGGTAACGCCCGGGATCTCTCCCTGAAGCGCCAGTTCACGGAAGCAGATTCGGCAAACACCGAACCGCCTCAGGTAGGCGCGAGAGCGTCCGCATCGATTGCAGCGATGATAGGCCCGCACTTTGAACTTCGGCGGTCTCTTCGCTTTAGCTATCCAGGATTTCTTGGCCACGCTACCACCTATTGGTTTTTAAAGGGCATCTTCAGAGCTTTGAGCAACTTGAAGCCCTGCTCGTCGTTCTTTGCTGACGTCACGATCGTAATGTCCATTCCATACATCTTGTCCGCCTTGTCGTAATCGATCTCCGGAAAGATGATGTGTTCCTTCACTCCCAGCGTGTAGTCCCCGTGCCCGTCGAAGCTCTTCGTCGACACGCCCCGGAAATCACGGAGTCTCGGCAGAGCCACGTTGACGAGACGATCGTAGAACTCGTACATGCGGTCACCGCGAAGTGTCACTTTGGCACCGACCGCCATACCCTGGCGAAGCTTGAACGCGGCAACGGACAAACGCGCCCGGTTCAGCTTCGGCTTCTGTCCGGTGATTGCCGCAAGCGCTTCCATCGCGCCGTCGAGGATCTTGGCATTCTGGATGGCCTCGCCGACACCGGTATTGACGACGATCTTCGTCAGCCGCGGCACCTCCATTTTGTTCTTAAAACCGAACTCCTTCAGAAGCACCGGTATTACTTCTTTCTCATATTGCTCTTTCAACCTTACCACGAGCACTCCTTGACTACTCGTTCGACACGAGCGTCTCACTGCAGGTTTTGCAGACACGCACTTTCTTGCCATCGGCAAGCCTGCCAACCCCCGTTCGGGACGGCTTTGAACACTTCGGACAAACCAGCAGCACGTTCGAAATATGAATCGGCGCCTCTTTCTCGAGGATGCCACCCTGATCGGTTTGCGATCGCTTTTTGCGATGACGCTTGACCAAAGCCACCTTCTCAACGATTATACGGTTCGTTTTTGGGAACACCTTGAGCACTCTACCAACCTTGCCCCTGTGGTTGCCCCCGATGACCTTAACCGTGTCGTTTTTGATGATCTTCATGTTTGCCTCCGATCCCTTCCCGCCTACAAAACCTCGGGAGCAAGCGAAATAATCTTCATAAACTTCTTCTCACGCAATTCTCGCGCAACCGGCCCGAAGATACGTGTGCCGACTGGCTCCATGTTATCACTTATGATAACCGCGGCGTTTTCGTCGAAGCGAATGTAACTGCCGTCAGTGCGGCGTATCTCTTTGCGCGTCCGCACGATAACGGCCTTTGTTACCTGCCCCTTCTTGACAACGCCATTCGGCACTGCGACTTTCACGGACGCCGAAATGATGTCGCCGATACGGGCATACCGACGCCCCGTACCACCGTGAACCCGAATGCACAGAAGGCTTTTTGCGCCCGAGTTGTCGGCAACGTGAAGAATCGTCTCCGCCAGTATCATCGCCTACCTCGCCTTTTCAACGATTTCCAGTAGTCTCCAACGCTTCATCTTGCTCAAGGGTCGTGTAGCCACAATCTTGACCTTGTCACCGATGCCGCAGTTGTTTTCGGGATCGTGGACCATGAACTTCGTCGTTCTCTTGATATATTTTCCGTACGTCGGATGCTTGACCAGCCGAGTAACTTTAACGGTCACGGATTTGTCCATCTTGTCACTATCGACGACGCCGGTGAAAGTCTTTCGTTTATTTCTTTCCAACCTTCGCTCCTCCGGTCACTATTTCTTGTTTTTCTCGCCCAGAGTCTCGCCCGGCCTGGCGCCGAGCTCTTTCTCTCGTAACACCGTCCTCGAGCGTGCGATCTCCTTGCGGAGGCCCCTTACCCGGAGCGGATTGTCCAGCTGCTTCACGGCAAGCTTGATCTTAAGATTAACGAGTTCCTCAATGAGGCCTTCGTGGTGCAGCCGGAGTTCCTCGGTTGTCATTTCTCGTATTTCGTGAGCCTTCATCGTTTAAGTCTCCACAATCGAACGAGTGACAAACTTGGTTTTCAAAGGCAGCTTCGCCGTCGCCAATGTCATGGCCTCGCGGGCGAGTTCTGCCGTTACGCCTTCGAGTTCGAACATGATCCTGCCCGGCTTCACGACTGCTACCCATCCCTCGGGTGCACCCTTACCTTTGCCCATCCGTGTCTCCGCGGGCTTCTTGGTCACCGGTTTGTCGGGAAACACTCTGATCCAAAGCTTGCCGGTTCTCTTTATGTGTCTCATGATCGCGACTCGCGCCGCCTCGATCTGCTTGTTCGTAACCCAACAAGGTTCGAGAGCCTTCAACCCATACTCCCCAAACGACACGGACGAGCCCCGGGTTGCACAGCCCTTCATGCGCCCACGGTGTTGCCGTCGAAATTTGACTCTCTTTGGCATCAACATGTCTTAGCTCGTCCCCTCCCCGACCCCGGCCAACGATTTCTTGAACTCCTTGGGGAAGATCTCCCCCTTGTACAGCCAGACCTTGACCCCGATGCAACCGAAAGTCGTATGCGCCGTTGCTCGCGCGAAGTCTATATCAGCCCGAAGCGTATGAAGCGGGACACGGCCTTCGTGATAGCCCTCGCGGCGGGACATCTCCGCACCGCCAAGACGACCAGCGGTCTGCACCTTTATGCCAAGAGCACCCATCCTCATCGCCGAGGCGATTGTCTTTTTCATGGCCCTTCGAAACGACACCCGTTGCTCGAGCTGCATCGCGATGTGCTCGGCAACAAGCTGAGCGTTCAGCTCGGGCTTCTTGACATCCTTGATGTTGATCTGAATCTCCTTGCCCGCGAGGTGCTTGAGCTCATCCCGGAGCATGTCTACTTCCGAGCCCTTGCGCCCGATCACCATACCTGGACGCGCCGTAAAAATATTGACTATCGCCTTGCCGCTCGATCGCTCGATTTCTATCTTGGCCACGCCTGCCTTGTAGAGCCTTTTCTTGATGTACTTCCTTATCTGAATATCCTCGTTCAACCACGCGGCGTAGTCCTTTGACGAGAACCAACGAGAGACCCACGTCCTGTTGATGCCGAGCCTGAGTCCTATGGGGTTGGTCTTCTGTCCCATCGGGATCTGCCTTTCTATTCTTTCTCATCCGGCAAGGTAACCACGACTTTGATGTGACTGCTCCGCTTTCGGATTCTGTAGGCCCGTCCTTGCGCACGCGGCCTGACCCGGTATAGCGTTCGCCCTTCATCTACCTGGACGGTCTTGACGATCATGTCCTCGGCCTCGGCGGTGCCACCCTTCTTGTTCACCATATTGTGCATGGCCGACCGGACCGTCTTGCTCATCGGGACCGCCGCGACCCGGGCACTGAGTTTCAGTATCTCCAGCGCCTCTTCCACATTCTTGCCGCGGATCATGTCGGCGACCAGACGGACTTTTCTGGGTGGATACCCAATGTGTTTGGTATGCGCTACTGCTTCCATCACGAACCCCGGTTCTATCTCTTACCCTTTTCCTTGCCGAGCTTGCTCGTGTGTCCCCGGTACGTCCGGCTCAACGCGAACTCGCCGAGTTTGTGACCCACCATGTTCTCGTTGATGAAAATGGGTATGAACTTGTTGCCGTTGTGCACGGCGAGCGTGTGCCCTACAAATTCAGGTGAAATCGTCGACCGTCTCGCCCAGGTTCTGATCACCTTTCTCTCGCCACCACGGTTCATGGTGATGATCTTCTTGAGCAAGCGCTCGTCTATGAAAGGACCTTTTTTTAGACTTCTTGTCATATCCTACCTGCCAATTCTTTACTTCTTTTTCGACCTGCGTCTGATGATTTGCTTATCCGTTGGGTTCTTTTTCTTGCGGGTCTTGTAACCCTTCGTCGGGACACCCCACGGACTCACGGGGTGACGCCCACCGCTCGATTTGCCCTCCCCACCACCGTGCGGGTGGTCGATCGGGTTCATTGCAACGCCGCGGACCCTTGGCCTGACCCCTCGCCAACGAGCGGCACCGGCCTTGCCGAGCACGAGGTTCTCGTGGTCGAGGTTGCCCACTTGTCCGACCGTCGCGTAGCACTCCTTGCGCACGATCCTTACCTCGCCAGAGGGGAGCTTCAGCTGAACGTGATTACCTTCCTTGGCCATGATCTGCGCATACCCACCGGCCGACCTGACAATCTGGCCGCCCTTACCGTGCACCAGCTCGATGTTGTGGACAGAAGTTCCCAGTGGAATGCGCTCTAGCGGCAGCGCATTACCGCTCTTGATATCGGCCTTCGGACCGGCCTCCACGTTGTCGCCTACCTTCAAACCGTGAGGCGCCAGAATGTACCGTTTTTCCCCGTCAGCATAGTGCAGCAGCGCAATACGTGAAGACCGATTGGGATCGTACTCGATCGACGCCACCTTCGACGGAATATCGAGCTTATTCCTCTTGAAATCGATCTTTCTGTACGCGCGCTTGTGCCCGCCACCACGGTGCCTGGAGGTTACCCGGCCTTTGTTATTTCTACCACCCGACTTCTTCAGCGGCTCAAGCAGCGACTTCTCCGGACGCGTCTTCGTCAACCCCGAGAAGTCCGCCACGGTGCGATACCGCAGTGACGGTGTCGTAGGCCTAAACTTTTTGATCGCCATCTTGTGTCTTTCTCTTCCAGGCCGCGGGTCCTGCCTGTCCCCGGAGGGGGTCTCCGACCAGCCCAGCCGCGCTCTCCGCGCGCTCATCATAGCCTTCTGAAGGGCGCCCGTTCGGCGTCACCCGCTGCTAGACCACGTCAAATACTTCGATCGAGTCGCCCTCGGCGAGGGTGACGTACGCTTTCTTCCAGTTCGGGGCCTTTCCGGTAAAGCGTCCGGCCCGGTTCGTGACAACCTTGGGTTTACCCATGTAAATGGCTGTAGTAACTTTTGTTACGCGAACATTAAAGAGCTCCTCAACCGCCATCTTGATCTGACGCTTGTTCGCGTTCGGGTTCACCTTGAACACGTATCGGTTGTTGGCTTCCTTGAGCTCGGTGCTCTTCTCGGTGATGATTGGCTTCTGAATCAGCAGTCGAATATCGCTCATCACTTGAACACCTCCTCCATCACCTTCAACGCGCCGCGTGTGAGAATGACCTTCTCGGCCCAAAGCACATCATAGGTCGTCAGCATGTTACCCAGTGTAATCCGAACACCCTGGATGTTCCCCGCCGACTTGATAACTTCCGGCGTCGGCTTCTCCATCACGAAAAGAATCTTCTTGTCATTGATGTTCATGTTACCCAGAAACTCCACAAATTGCTTTGTCTTAGGCTCTTCAAAACGCGGCTCATCGACAACGATCACCGCATCGTCCTCGGCCCGACTCGACAGCGCCGACCGCAGTGCAAGACGACGCACTTTCTTGGGCAGCGCCTGATGATAGTCCCGGGGATGCGGCCCAAAAACCACACCGCCGCCGCGATACAGGGGCGATCGAGTCGTACCCGCCCTGGCACGACCTGTCCCCTTCTGGCGAAACGGTTTCCGACCACCGCCTCTTACATCGCCGCGCTCTTTTGTCGAAGCGGCGCCGTGGCGCTGATTGGCCAGATAGGCCACAACCGCCTGGTGCATAACGGGTGCGTTTATCTCGCAACCGAACAGCTTATCGGGCAGTTCGACTGTCCCTTTTTCGGTCCCGTTCTCTTCGTAACTCTTGGCCGTTGCCATTGTCCGCCTCTAACGAATGTTGTTTCAAGCCGACCTGACAAAAACAAAACTGTTGTTCGCGCCCGGCACGGCGCCCCTGACGTACAACAGGTTGTTCTCCGCGTCCACCTGTATAATCTTGAGATTCTTGATTGTCGTTCTCTGCCCACCCATACGGCCCGGAAGCTTCTTGCCTTTGAATATCCGCGCTGGTGTTGCGCACATTCCGACCGAACCCGGCGCACGGACGTTCTTCGAACCGTGGGTCTCGGGGCCCCGGGTGAAGTTGTGGCGCTTGATCGTGCCGGCAAATCCACGTCCCTTCGTATCGCCAGCCACATGAACTCGTTCGACGCCCTCGAAAACGCTTACATCGAGGGCATCCCCCACTTTGTACTCACCCGGATCATCCACCCTGACTTCCTGGAGCACGCGACAGGGAGCAACCCCGGCCTTCTTGAAATGCCCCATACGCCCGCCGGAGACCCGTTTCTCCTTCATGTCGCCAAAACCGATCTGAATCGCCCCGTACCCATCCTTTTCCACAGTCTTCACCTGAACGATCGGACATGGCCCCGCCTGAATCACGGAAACAGGTGTAACGGTCCCCGACTCCTCAAAGATCTGGGTCATCCCTAGCTTCTTACCGATTAGGATATTCATGACTCAACCTACGTTCTGATCTCGATATCAACGCCCGCCGGAAGCACGAGCTTTGTTAGATCATCGATAGTCTGCTGTGTCGTGTGCGTGAGATCGATCAAACGCTTGTGTATCCGGATCTCAAACTGCTCACGCGATTTCTTGTTAACATGCGGGGATCGCAACACGGTGTAAACCGAGCGTCGCGTGGGCAAAGGGATCGGCCCGCTGACACGCGCACCGGTGCGCTTGGCCGTCTTGACGATCTCGTCGGTAGTCCGATCGAGCGTCGCATGCTCGTAGGCCTTCAATTTTATTCGAATCTTCTGGTAGTTCAAACTTTCTACCCACCTTCTTGCGGATCCGCGCCCCGCTGTGAACCGCGTGTTTACACTCCTCTGGCTACTCGATAACTTTCGTTACAACTCCGGCGCCTACCGTGCGGCCGCCCTCTCGGATCGCAAAGCGAAGTTCCTTCTCCATCGCAATCGGCGCTATGATCTCTACTTCCAACTCCACGTTATCGCCCGGCATCACCATCTCCGTCCCCTCCGGCAACGTCGCAACGCCCGTCACATCCGTCGTCCGAAAGTAGAACTGCGGCCGATACCCGTTGAAAAACGGTGTGTGCCGCCCACCTTCTTCCTTCGTCAACACGTACACCTTGCCCATGAACTTCGTATGCGGAGTGATCGACTTCGGTGCCGCCAACACCATCCCACGCTCCAGATCCGTCTTCTCTACACCGCGGAGCAATAGCCCCACGTTGTCCCCCGCCTCCGCATGATCCAGGATCTTCCGGAACATCTCCACACCCGTCACCACCGTCTCTCGTGTCTCGCGTATCCCGACGCGCTCCACCTTGTCGCCCGTCTTGATCTTCCCACGCTCCACGCGGCCCGTCCCTACCGTCCCGCGGCCCGTGATCGAAAACACATCCTCCACCGGCATCAAGAACGGCTTCTCCGTATCCCGCTCCGGTGTCGGAATATAGTCGTCGACCGCATCCAGAAGCTCGAAGATGCACTTCGTCGCTTCCGCTTCCGGGTCCCCGCTCTCCATCGCCTTCAGAGCACTGCCCTGTATCACCGGTATCTCGTCCCCGGGAAACTCGTAGTTGCTCAACAGCTCCCGAACCTCCAGCTCCACCAGCTCCAGAAGCTCAGGATCGTCCACCATATCCACCTTGTTCAGAAACACCACGATGTACGGCACGTTCACCTGACGTGCCAACAACACGTGCTCTCGAGTCTGTGGCATCGGACCATCGGACGCACTCACCACCAGGATCGCTCCGTCCATCTGTGCCGCACCCGTGATCATGTTCTTGATGTAGTCCGCGTGTCCCGGACAGTCCACGTGCGCGTAGTGCCGCTTCTCCGTCTGGTACTCCACGTGTGCCGTCGCGATCGTGATCCCTCGCGCCTTCTCTTCAGGAGCCTTGTCGATCTGGTCGAACGGTACGTAGTCCGCGAGCCCCTTCTTCGACAACACCAACGTGATCGCCGTCGTCAACATCGTCTTCCCGTGGTCCACATGACCAATCGTCCCAACATTCACGTGTGGCTTGGTCCGTTCAAACTTCTGCTTGGCCATTTCTCCTCCTTAGCTCTCTACCGCTCTGCCTTGAAACCTACCGGCAAGCTCCTCGGCGATCGTTTTTGGAAGCTCCACATACTTGGCAAACTGCATCGTATAAACCGCCCGCCCCTGTGTAAGAGACCGCAACTGGGTCGCATAACCAAACATCTCTGAAAGTGGCACACGGGCGGCAATAACCTGCCCGTCGGCGCGTTGAAACATCCCCCCGATCCTGCCTCTCCTCGATGTAATATCTCCCATCACGTCACCCATGTATTCCTTCGGGGTTGCAACTTCCACGTCCATCGTCGGCTCGAGAATAATCGGTTTCGCCTTCCTCATAGCATCTTTGAATGCAATCGCGCCGGCCATACGAAAAGCTACTTCGCTGGAATCCACATCGTGATATGAACCGTCGTTGAGCTGCACCTTGATCCCGATCACCGGATAACCCGCCACAACTCCAGCCGACATCGCATCTTTTATCCCTCGCTCGACAGCGGGAATGAATTCCCTGGGAATCGCACCGCCCACGGTTTTGTTCTCGAAAACAAAATCATCGCTCTCCGCGTTGCGCTCCATCGTGATCTCCACGTGACCGTACTGGCCGTGTCCGCCCGTTTGCTTTATAAACTTGGCGACGGCTTCCGACGTCCCGACAATCGACTCCTTATAAGCCACCTGAGGCTTGCCGACGTTCGCCTCGACCTTGAACTCGCGAAGCATGCGGTCAACGAGGATCTCGAGATGGAGCTCGCCCATTCCCGATATGATGGTTTGCCCGGTCTCGCTGTCGGTTCTCACCTGAAACGTCGGGTCTTCCTCGCTCAGCTTCACGAGCGAAAGACCGAGCTTCTCCTGGTCGACTCTTGTCTTGGGCTCGATCGCCACGGACATCACGGGCTCCGGGAAGTGCATGCTCTCGAGCACAATTGGGTGCTTGGGATCGCAAATCGTATCGCCCGTGCTCGCCCGCTTGAAGCCGACCACAGCGGCAATGTCTCCCGAGTATACCGCGTCTCTTTCCTCGCGCTTGTTGGCGTGCATCTGTACGAGCCGTCCTATCCGCTCTTTGGTATCGTTCGTGACGTTTACGACCATGCTTCCTGTCTTCGCGACACCACTGTAAACGCGCATATAGGTCAGCTTGCCAATGTAGGGGTCTGTCATGATCTTGAAGACCAGCGCCGCAAACGGCTCGTTGTCGCCGATTTTTCTTGTTTCTTCTTTTGTTGTATAGGGATTGTAACCGCTTACCGGAGGAACATCCATGGGAGAGGGGAGATAATCGACGACCGCGTCGAGCAACAACTGCACGCCCTTGTTCTTGAAGGCTGCGCCGCACAACACGGGCACGAACTCGGCGTCGATAACCGCCTTGCGAAGCACCCGCATCAGGCTGTCGTTCGTCGAATCACCATGATCGATAAAATCGCGCATCAGGTCGTCGTCATACTCAGCCAAAGACTCGACCAATGCCTCACGGTGTTCTTTGGCCAAGCCGACGAGATCCTGAGGGATCTCCGCCTCATCAGGTTTGACCCCCAGATCCTCGTGCTTGTAGAAATAGGCCTTCATTTTGACCAGATCGATAATCCCGGTAAACATGTCGCCGCTGCCGATGGGCAGCTGAATCGGCACCGCATTCGCACCGAGCCTGTCCTTCATCATTGCAACAACGTTAAGAAAATCGGACCCCATACGGTCCATCTTGTTGACAAAGGCGATCCTTGGCACCCCATACTTGTCCGCCTGGCGCCACACCGTTTCCGACTGCGGCTCCACGCCACCCACGGAACAAAACACCGCTACCGCGCCATCGAGCACACGCAGACTTCGCTCTACCTCGGCCGTAAAGTCGACATGGCCGGGCGTATCGATGATATTGACCCGGTGGTCCCGCCAGAACGCCGTTGTTGCCGCAGCTGTAATAGTGATACCCCGTTCTTTCTCCTGGGCCATCCAGTCCATGATGGCCGCTCCATCATGCACTTCACCCATTCGGTGCGTGCGACCCGTGTAGTACAGAATACGCTCGGTCACCGTCGTCTTACCGGCATCGATGTGCGCCATGATGCCGATATTCCGAACTCGTTCTAGGGGAACCAACCTTACCATTGCTTCCTTCTGCCCAGCGGCCGACCCGACCACCAAGACAGCGTTGGCTCGGTTGGTCAGGAAAGCACTCTTTGGCCTTTTGTATAAACGAGGTGCAACTCGCACCCTTTCACAAACGGGGATTCTATAACTGCAAAAACTCTGAAGTCTAATAAACCCGGTGTTTGTGCTAAAACAACTGCCCAACTCCACGACACCCACCACCCATACCCACTTACCAACGGAAGTGAGCAAACGCCTTGTTCGCCTCCGCCATCCGATGAGTGTCCTCGCGCTTCTTGATGGACGGACCCTCATTCCTGGCGGCCATCGTAAGTTCGGCGGCAAGCCTCTCAGCCATCGTCTTCTCCGTGCGAGACCTCGCAAACGAAGTGAGCCACCTCATCGCAAGCGCCATGCGCCGGTCAGGCCGCACCTCGATCGGAATCTGATAGGTCGCGCCACCCACACGCCGGGAGGCTACCTCCAACGTCGGCTTGACGTTGTCCAGGGCCTTCTTGAATACATCCAGACCCTTCTGACCCGTTTTCTTCTCGATCATATCGAACGAATCGTAAACGATCCGCTCGGCCGTCGATTTCTTGCCCTTGCGCATCACGTAGTTGATAAACCGCGCCAGAACAACGTCACCGAACTTCGCGTCAGGAGTAAGCTGCTTTTTCTTTGTAACCCGTCTTCTCGACATCTCTCAATCGATCCAATCCAGGGCGATGCCCTAGGATGACTTCGGCCTCTTGACGCCGTACTTCGAACGACTGTTGTGCCGTCCGTCGACACCGGACGTATCAAGAACGCCACGAATAATATGATAACGAACACCCGGCAAGTCCTTGACTCGGCCACCTCGGATCAACACGATCGAGTGCTCCTGGAGATTGTGTCCCTCTCCCGGAATGTACGCCGTTACCTCGAAGCCGTTGGTCAGACGGACACGCGCCACTTTGCGCATCGCCGAGTTCGGCTTTTTCGGCGTCAACGTGTAAACCCGCGTGCACACTCCGCGCTTCTGCGGACACGCCGTCATCGCCGGTGTCTTGGATTTGGCCTTCTGAGTCTTGCGGCCGGATCTTATTAACTGATTGATAGTTGGCAAAAAATTTCCTCTACTTGGATATACAAATCCCACCCTCGGTCGAGTAGCCTGTGGATAACTTCCGTAACTACTCGCCGGACAATGACTTAAATCTGCTGCCGTATGTTGGGGCCGGAATATTTCCAGGCAAGCAAACCAAAAGCAAACGAACCTCGAATCTAGCGCCTAAGTCGTTAGTATGTCAAGCAATTTCCGCTCTGCAAATGGTCTTTTTTGCCCCCCATTGGATCCTCCAACTGACCCACAAAAATCCGTGTCGATCACGGCATCAGAACGCTACTTTTCCGCGGCCTCCTCGCCGATGGCCGACAGCGGCTCCTGCGCAATCTCCTCGCTGGCCTCGTCGAAGCCCAGATCCTCGTCATCATCCGCCTCTACCTGGAGCTCAATCCGATCGTAGGACATCAAGCCCGTGCCGGCCGGAATCAAATGCCCCATGATAACGTTCTCCTTGAGCCCCAAGAGGTGGTCAACCTTGCCGCGAACGGCGGCATCGGTGAGCACCCGTGTTGTTTCCTGGAAGCTCGCCGCCGAGATAAAGCTCTCCGTACTGAGAGAGGCCTTCGTGATCCCGAGCAGCATCGGTTTGAACGTGGCCGCACGGCCCTTGTCCTTCAACACACGCACGTTCTCCTCTCGAAACGCCATCTTGTCGATGAGATCGCCCTCGAGGAAAACCGTGTCACCGGGATCTTCGATCTGAACCTTCTGAAGCATCTGCCGGACAATCGTCTCGATGTGCTTGTCGTTGATTTTCACGCCCTGGAGACGGTAGACCTCCTGGATCCCGTTGACCAGGTACTCCTGGGCGGCGTTGACGCCCTTGACGGAGAGGATATCGTACGGGTTGACCGGTCCCTCGGTAAGATTGTCACCGGCCTCGACCTGGTCGCCCTCGTAAACCCTCAGGTGCTTACCCTGGGGAATGACGTAGCTCTTTTCTTCGCCGGCCTCGTTCTTGACGATGATTTTGCGCATACCTCGGGTGATCGGCCCAAACTCGACGGAGCCGTCGATCTCGGAGATCACGGCGGATTCCTTCGGTTTGCGAACCTCGAAGAGCTCGGCCACACGCGGCAGACCCCCTGTGATATCACTCGTCTTGCTGATGTCCTTGGGAATTTTGCACAGATGGTCACCCGCGGCCACCTCCTGACCATCCTTGACCAGCAGATACGCTCCGGTCGGCACGATGAAGTTACCGATCGTGTTGCCGTCCGGGTCGACGACCTCGATATGAGGATGCTGCTTCTTCTCCCGGTCTTCGATGATAACCATCTGCATCATGCCCGTCTTTTCGTCGATCTTCTCCTTGACCGAAACATCCTCGACGATGTCCTGAAAGCTAACCATTCCTGCCTTGTCTGACAGAACCACGTCAGAGTAAGGATCCCACTCGTAAATCACCCTGCCCTTGTCAATGCGCTCACCCTCGGCGACGAGCAGATCTGCTCCATACGGGACCCCAAAACGCGAACGCACACGATCGCCTTCGTCCAGAATCAGGACCTCGGTCTTACGACTGATAACGATCTGTTTTCCCGATCGGCCAGCCACCAACACCAACCTTCGGAAGGTAACAACACCGTCGTATTTCGATATCTTCTTTGACTGCTCGACGATACGGCTTGCCGTACCACCGATATGAAACGTCCGAAGCGTCAGCTGTGTACCCGGCTCACCGATACTCTGAGCGGCGATGACGCCCGCGGCCTCGCCGATCTCGACAATGCGGCCGTTCGCCAGGTTCGTTCCGTAGCACATCGAACACACGCCTCGCCGCGCCTCGCACGTCAACACACTTCGAATCTTTGCACTGTCGACACCGCGGTCTTCAATTGCTATGGCCAGAGCGGGCGTGAGCAGCGTGTTCGCCTCAACAATGATCTCACCGCTAACCGGATCCAGTACATCGTCGACGGTCACGCGGCCGCGGATGCGATCGCTCAACGACTCGATGATTTCCTCACCCTCTTTGAGTGCGCCGATGTCGATACCCATGATTGTCCCGCAATCGTACTCGGTGATGATCACATCCTGTGCAACGTCAACAAGACGGCGCGTCAGATAACCGGCGTCGGCGGTTTTCAAAGCGGTATCGGCCAGCCCCTTGCGAGCACCGTGCGTCGAAATGAAGTACTGGAGCACCGACAGCCCCTCGAGAAAGCTCGCGACGATCGGCATTTCGATGATCTCGCCGATCTGCCCGGTGACCTTCTTCTGCGGTTTTGCCATCAACCCTCGCATACCGGCGAGCTGCCGAACCTGCTCCTTGCTTCCTCGTGCCCCGGAATCGGTCATCATAAAGATGGAGTTGAATCCGTCGCGGTCCTGGCGAAGCCCCTCGAACATCACGTCACCGACTCTTGTCGTCGCCTGGGTCCACGTATCGATCACCATGTTGTAGCGCTCGCCATCGGTGATGATGCCCTCATCGTACTTGCGGGTGATGGCTTGCACATCGCTAGCGGCCTGATCGACGAGCACCTGTTTCTCGGAAGGAACGATCAGGTCATCCACACCGATCGTCAGACCGCTCTTTGTCGCAAAGGAAAACCCCATATCCTTGAGTTTATCGAGAAAAGTGATCGTCTCCTCGAGACCAAGTCTCTCGAAACACTTCGATACGAGGGTTCCGGTGGATCGTTTGTCCATCACCTCGTTGACGAACTGGAGTGGCGCCGGCACGATCTGATTGAAAATCACCCGTCCGGTTGTCGTTCTCATGATCTCACCCTGCCAGCGCACCCGGATCTTGGCATGTAGATCGATTGCCCCGCCCTGGTGTGCGATGAGTACCTCTTCGGGACCGGTGAAGGCCTTGTCCTCGCCCTTGGCGCCAACCCGCGCCATCGTCAGGTAGTAGATACCGATCACCATGTCCTGCGACGGCGTGGCGAGGGGGTTACCGCTGGCGGGGGAGAGAATATTGTGCGCGGACAGCATCAGGGTTCTCGCCTCGAGCTGCGCCTCGTACGACAACGGAATGTGTACCGCCATCTGGTCGCCATCGAAGTCGGCGTTGAACGCGCTGCAGACCAGCGGGTGAATCCGGATGGCCTTTCCCTCGACGAGCACTGGCTGAAAAGCCTGAATACCCAGGCGGTGCAGCGTGGGGGCGCGGTTGAGCAGCACGGGATGGTTCTGAATGATCTCCTCGAGAATGTCCCAGACCTCGGGACTTTCCTGTTCGACGAGCTTTTTCGCGCTCTTCACCGTCTGTACGTAGTTTTTTTCCTCGAGCTTCCGGATGATAAAGGGCTTGAACAACTCCAGCGCCATGCTCTTCGGCAAACCGCACTCGTGGATCTTCAGCTCCGGACCCACGACAATCACCGATCGGCCAGAGTAGTCCACACGCTTACCGAGCAGATTCTGGCGGAAGCGTCCCTGCTTGCCCTTGAGCATGTCGCTGAGACTCTTGAGGGGCCGGTTGCCCTGCCCGCGTACCGCCCTTGAGCGCCGGCCGTTGTCAAACAGCGCATCGACGGCTTCCTGGAGCATCCGCTTCTCGTTGCGGAGGATGACTTCCGGGGCCTTGATCTCGACGAGTTTCTTCAGCCGGTTGTTGCGGTTGATCACCCTGCGGTAGAGGTCGTTCAGATCTGACGTGGCAAAGCGCCCACCTTCCAGCGGGACCAACGGGCGGAGCTCCGGTGGCAACACCGGGATCACTTCCATGATCATCCACTCGGGCTTGTTCTTGGAGTTGCGAAACGCCTCGACCACCTTGAGACGCTTCAGAAGGTCTTTCTTGCGCTGTACGGATGACTCAACCTGTATCTGGCTTCGAAGCTGCTCGGAGAGATCGTTGAGATTGACCATCCGGAGCAGTTCGCGGATCGCCTCGGCCCCCATCATGGCCTTGAACTTGGAGCCTGCCTCCATCAGCTCGGCATACTTGTCCTCGCTGATCATATCCCTCATCTCGAGCTCGGTTTCACCGGGATCGAGAACAACGAACGACTCGTAGTAGAGAATCCGCTCGAGATCCCGAATCGTGACGTCGAGAAGATGCCCGATTCGACTGGGCAGACCCTTGAAGAACCAGATGTGTGATACGGGAACCGCCAGCTCGATATGGCCCAGCCGTTCACGCCGCACATTCGCCCGTGTCACCTCTACGCCGCAGCGGTCACAGATTACGCCTTTGTAGCGAATCCGTTTGTACTTCCCGCAGCTACACTCCCAGTCTTTGACTGGACCGAAGATTCGCTCGCAGAAGAGGCCGTCTTTCTCGGGCTTGAAGGACCGGTAGTTGATCGTTTCCGGTTTGATGACCTCACCAAAGCTCCACTCGCGAATTCTCTCGGGCGATGCGAGTTGAATTCGAATAGCCTTGAAGTCTGTGGGCTTCTTTCTGTCTCTATCGAGTGTTCCTGTGTACACGGAGACCCTCCTCGAACGCCTCAGCCGGCGTCCACATTGGAATTATCCTCGCTCCAACTCTACATCCAAACCCAAGCTCTGTAGTTCCTTGATCAGCACATTGAACGACTCCGGAATACCTGGTTCCGGTGGATTCTCTCCCTTTACGATGGCCTCGTAAATCTTCGCGCGCCCTTGAATGTCATCCGACTTCACGGTGAGAAGTTCCTGCAGACAATAGGCAGCGCCATATGCCTCGAGGGCCCAGACCTCCATCTCGCCAAAACGCTGGCCCCCAAACTGGGCCTTACCGCCAAGTGGCTGCTGAGACACCAGTGAGTACGGCCCAATCGATCTCGCGTGGATCTTGTCGTCCACCAGGTGCGAGAGCTTCATCATATATATGTAGCCGACGGTGACCTCTTGATCAAAAGGCTCACCGCTTCGTCCGTCGATCAACTCCGATTTGCCGCTTGTGGGAAGCTCTGCCTCTTCCAGGGCCTGCTTGATCTCGGTGATCTTGGCGCCATCGAAAACGGGACAGGCAACCTTGTAACCCATCGCTCTCGCGGCCCAGCCGAGGTGAGTTTCGAGAATCTGCCCGACGTTCATTCGGCTTGGCACTCCGAGCGGGTTGAGAACGATCCCGACCGGCGTGCCATCCGGCAGATGGGGCATGTCCTCTTCGGGGACGATCCTCGCCACAACTCCCTTGTTGCCGTGGCGGCCCGCCATCTTGTCACCGACCGAGAGCCTGCGCTTTCTGAACACATAGACCTTGACCAGCTTGGAGACTCCCGGCGGCAGCTCGTCACCGCGGGTGATCCGCTCGACCTCTTTCTCGTGCTGGACCTCGACCTTCTCGATCGCCTTCGCCGCCGTATCCATGACGATCTGAATCTGACGATCGATCTTGGCATCCTTGACGATCGCCAAACCCCACTGCAGGCTGTCGATATCAAGCGTCTCAAAAAACTTCTCGCTGATTTTGCGCCCGGATCTCGCGATGAGTTCGCCGGTCTCAGCGTTGACCAACTTCTCGCTGGTCTGCCCCACCATGAGATCCATGAGCTTGCGCCTGCGGATCGACTCGATTCTCGTGATCTCGTCATCCCGGGCTTTCTTGAGCGAGGCCAGCTTCTGCTTGTCCTGTGACCGCGATTTGTCGTCGCGTTCCTTGCGCGAAAATACCTTGATACCAACAACGATCCCGTCCATTCCCGGCGGCGCCTTGAGCGACGCATCCCGGACATCTCCGGCTTTCTCTCCAAAAATCGCCCTCAGGAGCCTCTCCTCCGGAGACAGGTCCGTTTCACCCTTCGGCGTTACCTTGCCGACGAGAATATTGCCGGCCTTCACGCGCGCCCCGATGCGAACGATTCCGTCCTCGTCGAGGTTGCGGAGCGCTTCCTCACCGACATTCGGGATCTCACGTGTGATCTCTTCCATACCGGCTTTCGTATCCCGAACCTGGCATTCGAATTCCTCGATATGGATGCTCGTGAACACATCTTTCTTGAGAAACGACTCGCTAACCAGGATGGCGTCCTCGAAGTTGTATCCAAGCCATGGCAAAAAGGCGACCAGAACATTGGTGCCCAGCGCGAGCTCGCCTTTCTCAGTCGCCGGCCCATCGGCAAGCACGTCTCCCGCCTTAACTTTATCCCCGACCTGGACGAGCGGCTTTTGATTGATACATGTGTCCTGGTTCGATCGCTTGAACTTGGTCAGCCTGTACTCATCCATCCCTTCGTAACGGGAAAAATCATCAAGGGTATCCCGCCCGCCCTGTGGATTGATGATGATGCGCTCGCCGGTGACCGCGGCTACCTTTCCCGCGCGCTTGGCAAGAACGAGCACTCCTGAATCCCCGGCGATCTTTCCTTCCATACCGGTGCCCACCAGCGGCGTCTCGTTCTTGATCAGTGGCACGGCCTGGCGCTGCATGTTGCAGCCCATGAGCGCGCGGTTAGCATCGTCGTGCTCGAGAAACGGAATGAGCGATGCCGCAGCGCTAACCAACTGCCGCGGAGCCACATCCATGTACTGTACGAGTTTCGGTTCTACGACGGGAAAATCCCCGCGGAGACGCGACAACGCCAAATCCCTGGTAAACTTGCCATTGGAATCGAGCGGCGCGTTCGCCTGGGCGATGATGCACTCCGCTTCCTCGTCCGCGCTGAGGTAGTCGATGTCCTTTGTGGCAACCCCCGAAACGACCTTGCGGTAGGGGGTCTCCAGAAAACCGTATTGGTTGATCCGCGCGTAGGTGCTGAGCGAGCTGATGAGGCCGATGTTCGGCCCTTCCGGTGTCTCGATCGGACACATCCGCCCATAGTGGGTAAAGTGAACGTCTCGAACTTCGAATCCCGCACGCTCTCTGGTCAAACCGCCGGGGCCGAGGGCCGAGAGGCGTCGTTTGTGAGTAAGCTCGGCCAGCGGATTGGTCTGATCCATGAACTGTGACAACTGGCTGCTGCCAAAGAACGACTGGACCACCGCCGACACCGTGCGCGCGTTGATCAGCTCGTAGGGCGTGATCTGCTCGCTCTCCTGCTGCAGAGCCATACGCTCCTTCACGATACGCGCCATGCGCGCGAGACCGATAGAGAACTGGTTGCCGAGCAGCTCGCCGACGGAACGAATGCGGCGATTGCCGAGGTGATCGATGTCATCCGGCTCGGCGTCCGTTTCCTTCATGTCGAGCAGACAGGCGATAACAGCAATAAAATCCGCCTGGTCGAGCGTTGTCTTGTCCTCCGGCACGCTCAAGTTCAGCCGCCGATTGATCTTATACCGGCCGACATTCGCGAGATCGTAGCGCTTCGGGTTGAAGAACATCCGGGCCAGAAGCGCCTTCGCCGTCTCGAGATTCGGCGGATCACCCGGTCGAATGAGATTGTAGATCTTCTTGAGAGCCGTTTCCTGATCGGGGCAATTGTCTTTGGCAAGGGTCTTGAGAACGACATCATCTTCGGACCCAAGGTTCTCGCGAAACTTGATGCAGGGAACGGCCGTGATCTTGCACCCGCGGAATTTTTCCAGATGGGTCTTTGTGAGCGGCACGCCCGACTCGATGATCAGCTCGCCGGTCTTCTTGTCCATAATGTCCTGAACAACCACGCGCCCGGCGATTTCTTCATCCTTCTTGCCGGCACGCACGCCGATCTTGACGTTCTCGACCTGGTGAAACAACCGGATGATCGCCTGGTTGCTGTCAAAACCCATCGCCTTCAGCAAGACGGTGACAGGAATCTTGCGACGGCGATCGATATTGACGAACATCACGTCGTTGATATCGACCGTGAACTCAACCCATGATCCCCGATAAGGAATGATCCGGGCGTTGAACAGCCGCTTGCCGTTGGGGTGGATCTCATCACCAAAGAAAACACCGGGCGAGCGATGGAGCTGACTGACGATTACCCGCTCCGCGCCGTTGATAATAAACGTGCCTTTATCGGTAAGCAGCGGAATCTCGCCCAAAAAGACCTCGCTCTGAATGATGTCCTTGATTCTCGTCTCGTTGGTATCGGGGTCCTGCTCATTGATTACCAGACGCAGACGCGCCTTGAGCGGTGCCGCGAACGTGAGATCGCGCTCCTTACATTCTTCAACGCTGTACTTGGTCTCACCAACCGTGTATCCGTGATACTCCAGATTGTACTTGCCCTTGGGAGCCTCGATCGGAAAAACAGACTGAAAAACCAATTCCAATCCCTGATTCTTGCGACGCTCGGGCTCTATATCCGCCTGAAGGAAGTTGGCATAGCTTTCCAGCTGAACAGCGAGGAGATTTGGCACCTCCATAACATCTGGAATCGTGGAGAAGGTTACGCGACCGTTTTCGTCCTTCGGGTAATCCCGGATACTGCTCGGACTCTTCTTTATCATTGTTGACCTCGGTGTTATAGGCGGCAACCGCCGGACACCGCCGCGCGCATCACGCCGACGTTAGAAAGAATTGTGGAGACGAACCTATTTGAGCTCGACGGTTCCACCGACCTCTTCGATCTGCTTTTTGATCGACTCGGCCTCTTCCTTGTCCACGCCTTCCTTGACCGCTTTCGGCGCGCTTTCCACGAGGTCCTTGGCCTCTTTGAGACCGAGCGCTGTGATTGCACGAACGACCTTGATCACCTTGATCTTCTCGGAACCAAAGCTTGACAAAATAACGTCGAACTCTGTTTGCTCCTCGGCGGCTTCCGCAGCGCCACCTGCGACACCGGCAACCGGCATCGCGGCCATGGGCGCAGCCGCGGTAACGCCAAACTTCTCTTCGAGGTTCTTGACGAGTTCCGACATCTCCAGAAGAGTCAATCCTTCGATGATGTCCATCGCAGTATCAACACTGCTTTTCTTAGCGGCTTTTGCTGTCGCCATTTTCTGTCTCCTTGCTCCTATGGGTGTTACTGTTCTTGGGGAGCATCCCCGCCATCAGATTGTTTTTTTTCTATAATCGCATTTAGTGCATACAATAGGTTTCTGAGCGTTCCCTGCAAAACCGAGGCAAGGTTGTTACCCGGCGACTTTATCGACGCAAGAAGCGTCGAGAGCAGTTCCTCTTTCGAAGGGAGTTTCGACAACGCCAGAAGCCCGGTTGCGTCGATTACTCTGCCTTCGACGATGCCGGCCTTGAACGTGGGCGCTTCGTGCTCTTCCGCAAACTTCGCGATGATCCTGGCGGAGACGTTCTCGCTCTCCCGCCCGATCGCCAGCGCCGTCGGACCTTCGAACTGCGGTTCCAGCTCCTCGGCCAATGTTCCCTTGACGCCTCTTCTCGCGAGTGTGTTCTTGACCACCCGATACTCGATCCCAGCCTCCCTGCAGAGCTTCCGCAGCTCGGAGAGCTTTTTGACGTTCAAACCGGTGAAATCGTTGAGAACCACCGACCGGGCTGAGTCGAACACTTCCTTCAGGTATTCGACTTTCTCTATTTTTTCAGGGCGTGCCATCCCCGATACCTCCTAACAGCGATACCTATCGCATATCGGTTATTATTTGCTGGGCATCCAACCGAATCGACGGCCCCATCGTCGGCGACAGGGTGAGACTCTTCATATACCTGCCCTTACTCGCCGAGGGCTTTGCCCGTATCAGTTCCGCGATCAATACCGTTATATTCTCCAGAAGTTTCTTTTCGTCGAACGACATCTTGCCGACGGGGACATGAATGTTCGAGCCCTTATCCACCCGGTACTCTATCTTGCCCGCCTTCGCGTCCTTCACGGCTTTCGCGACCTCGAAGGTCACCGTTCCGCTCTTCGGGTTGGGCATCATTCCCTTGGGCCCCAGGATCTTTCCCAGTTTTCCGACTTCACCCATGATATCCGGGGTAGCGACGATCGTATCGACATCCAGCCATCCTTCGCGAAGCTTCGGTATGAACTCATCCGCCCCCACATAGTCCGCGCCCGCGTCCGTCGCCTCTTTCTCCTTCTCGCCTCGTGCCAGCACCAGCACCCGCACCGACTTACCCGTCCCGTGCGGAAGCACAACCGTGCCTCTGACCTGCTGGTCGGCGTGCCTGGGGTCAACACCGAGATTCGCCGAAAGCTCGATCGTCTCGTCGAACTTCGCAGTACTCAGGTTCTTCAGAAGCGGCACCGCTTCCTTGAGTTCATAGTGTCTTGTGCGGTCGATCTTCTCCGCCACCGCTTTGTAGTTCTTTCCCCTTTTCATAGCTGCTCCCTCTATCCCTGCCGGACCGACTAGTCCTCGATGACGATCCCCATGCTCCGCGCCGTACCCGCTATCATTAGCATCGCGGTCTCGATCGATGACGCGTTGAGATCCTCCATCTTGGTTTCGGCAATCTGTTTGACTTGTTCCGCCGTTACCGTTCCGACCTTGTTCTTGTTCGGCTCACCGGACGCTTTTGCAATACCCGCCGCCTGTTTGAGAAGTACCGCCGCGGGCGGCGTCTTGGTGATAAAAGAAAATGAGCGATCGGCATAAACCGTCAGCACGACGGGGATAATTACACCCATCTGTTTGTTGGTTTTGCTGTTGAACGCCTTGCAGAACTCCATGATATTGACGCCGTGCTGGCCCAGTGCTGGCCCAACCGGCGGCGCCGGCGTCGCGTTACCGCCGGGGATCTGCAGCTTGATGGTGGTCATGATCTTTTTCTTTGGCTTTGCCATTTGTTGTCTCCTACTTCGCTCGCTTCGCGAGCCGCGGGTCCTGCCTGCCCCCGGAGGGGGTCGCCGAACACCCCAGCCGTGCTCGCCTAACGCTGCACGCGGACCGGGACGGCGCCACCCGTGGCGGCTAGATCGATTCGACTTGCAAAAAGTCCAGCTCTACAGGCGTCTCGCGGCCGAATATGCTTACCAGGACGCGGAGTTTGCCTTTCTCCGCATTGATCTCGTCGATCACACCGGTGAAATCGCTGAACGGGCCGTCCTTGATGCGGATGTGCTCTCCGAGCGTGTACGGTATCTCCGGTACTATCGTTTCTCTTTCCTTATCCATTCTCCCCAGTATCCTCTCGACCTCGGCGGGGAGCAATGGCTGAGGCTTGGTTCCCGTGCCGACAAAGCTCGTCACCCCGGGAATCCCGTTGACCAGATGCCACGATTCGTCGCTCATGAACATCTCGATCAGGATATAGCTGGGAAAGAACTTGCGGGTCGTTATCGTCTTCTTCCCCTTTTTCATCTCGGCGACTTCTTCGGTCGGCACGATCAGCCGCCCAAACTGGTCCTTTATCGAGGACGTGGCGATCATCTTCAGGATGTTTTCTTTTACCTTGTTTTCGTGACCGGAGTACGTGTGAACGACATACCACTTCATCGGGAGCTTCGATTCTTCGGCTTCGGCGCCCGCTGCGGCCTCTACCGTCTCGGCCACGGTTTCCGCCGCGGCCGCAGGCTCTTTACTAGCCGCCTCTTCGGCTTCGGCAGCCGCGTCCTGAGCGACCGCCTCTTCCTCTTCATGCTTCTCTTTGGTATCGGCGGCATTGGTCTCCACCGATTCGTTTGACTCTTTCGGATCCATGTTGCCTCGCTACCTCTCGTCTAGCCAAACACCAGCTTGACGATGGCACTCAATATCTGATCAACAACGCCGATGAAAGCGGTCAGGATAATCGTCGCGACAATCACAACTCGAGTAGCGTCTTTCAGCTCGCCCTTCGTCGGCCATGTCACCTTCTTCATCTCCACCCGGGTCTCGGCCAAATAGTTTTTCAAACGCTCGAACATTTGCTCGTCCTAGGTTTGTTACTCAAAGAGGTTGGCAGGCCCGGCAGGACTTGAACCCGCAACCCCCGGTTTTGGAGACCGGTGCTCTACCAGTTGAGCTACGAGCCTGCAGATCGTGCCCGCGTCCAAATGCTAACGCGTTTCCTTATGCTCCGTATGCGCGTTACAGAAACGGCAGTATTTCTTATGAACGATTCTGTCGCTGTGCTTCTTCTTGTTCTTCGTTGTCGTGTAGTTCCTGCGTTTGCACTTCTGGCACGCCAAAATGATATTGTCTCTCATCGCGTTTCCCTACTCGCATCCGTCCTTGTTTTGGGCCTCGCCCTCCTGCCGCTACGCGAACAGTCGAGCTCAACCCGTGTCCCTGGTCGTTATTCGATAACCTCTGTCACCACTCCGGCGCCTACCGTGCGGCCGCCCTCTCGGATCGCAAAGCGAAGTTCCTTCTCCATCGCAATCGGCGCTATGATCTCTACTTCCAACTCCACGTTATCGCCCGGCATCACCATCTCCGTCCCCTCCGGCAACGTCGCAACGCCCGTCACATCCGTCGTCCGAAAGTAGAACTGCGGCCGATACCCGTTGAAAAACGGTGTGTGCCGCCCACCTTCTTCCTTCGTCAACACGTACACCTTGCCCATGAACTTCGTATGCGGAGTGATCGACTTCGGTGCCGCCAACACCATCCCACGCTCCAGATCCGTCTTCTCTACACCGCGGAGCAATAGCCCCACGTTGTCCCCCGCCTCCGCATGATCCAGGATCTTCCGGAACATCTCCACACCCGTCACCACCGTCTCTCGTGTCTCGCGTATCCCGACGCGCTCCACCTTGTCGCCCGTCTTGATCTTCCCACGCTCCACGCGGCCCGTCCCTACCGTCCCGCGGCCCGTGATCGAAAACACATCCTCCACCGGCATCAAGAACGGCTTCTCCGTATCCCGCTCCGGTGTCGGAATATAGTCGTCGACCGCATCCAGAAGCTCGAAGATGCACTTCGTCGCTTCCGCTTCCGGGTCCCCGCTCTCCATCGCCTTCAGAGCACTGCCCTGTATCACCGGTATCTCGTCCCCGGGAAACTCGTAGTTGCTCAACAGCTCCCGAACCTCCAGCTCCACCAGCTCCAGAAGCTCAGGATCGTCCACCATATCCACCTTGTTCAGAAACACCACGATGTACGGCACGTTCACCTGACGTGCCAACAACACGTGCTCTCGAGTCTGTGGCATCGGACCATCGGACGCACTCACCACCAGGATCGCTCCGTCCATCTGTGCCGCACCCGTGATCATGTTCTTGATGTAGTCCGCGTGTCCCGGACAGTCCACGTGCGCGTAGTGCCGCTTCTCCGTCTGGTACTCCACGTGTGCCGTCGCGATCGTGATCCCTCGCGCCTTCTCTTCAGGAGCCTTGTCGATCTGGTCGAACGGTACGTAGTCCGCGAGCCCCTTCTTCGACAACACCAACGTGATCGCCGTCGTCAACATCGTCTTCCCGTGGTCCACATGACCAATCGTCCCAACATTCACGTGTGGCTTGGTCCGTTCAAACTTCTGCTTGGCCATATCCCCCCTCCAAAGATTTGCTTGGAGCCCACGAGCGGGCTTGAACCGCTGACCTTTTGCTTACCATGCAAATGCTCTACCAGCTGAGCTACGTGGGCGTATGTCCTAAGTACGTTTCAGAAAACTGGAGCGGGAAACGGGACTCGAACCCGCGACCCTCAGCTTGGAAGGCTGACGCTC
>CBDVBZ010000014.1:0-40034 GCA_965372355.1 uncultured bacterium
CTGACGTGGTGGCGCGGGTGCGAGCTTGCCCGCCTCATCGCCGAGTGGCGTGGGCGAGAGCTTGCCCGCCTCACGCCCAAGTACCTCGGCCGCGAGCGCCCCGAGCGTGCCACCAAGGGCCTCATCGTCGACGGATTCACCGGCGATACACAGCGTTTTGCAGGAGTACATCTCCGGGAAAACATCCAGGAGATAACGGGAATCCGTACCACGGAACCCGAAGTACGCTCCCATCGGATCACCGAATACATTGAGCTTTGTATCACCATCCGGTGGAGCCAGCGAGGTGAGAAGCTCGAACTGCCCGGCATCGATATCCTGGAAGTCATCGACAAGCAGGACCCGTGAGGTCTTAAGGGGGTGTGACCCGGAGATCTCCGGGTAAGCCTCGGCCGCCACCCGCGCAATATCGTAGTAGGTCACGTATCCATTGCCCGTAAGAGCGTCGCGGTAGTGACGATAAAGCAAAACGATATCCCTCAGCCGGTCGTCCCGGGCGTCTGCCTCGAGACGGTCGAGCTGCTCTCCGTCGATACCGCTCTGCATAAACAAGTGGAAAACTCTGAGGAGATCGCGCTGGAGTCTCTCCGAATTCCTGATTTTCTTGTAGTCGCTCTTGAACTCGTGGTGATGATCGCTGATGAGTCGCTGCGCAAGCAGTTGCTCCTCGATGTCCTGTATGACACGCGTCGGTTTTCTGCCCGACGCCGAGATGATCTCGCGCGCCAACGTGAAATACGTGAGAACGGGAGGAAGCCCCTCACCGGCGGCGCCATCATCGAGTATTGTCTCGGTGATGCGTCTTAGCTGGTCTCTCGAGAACGTGATGATGAAAACGTCTGGGTCGTCGTCGTCGCGAAGGGCTTTGTATCGCTCGATAAGCGAACGCGTCTTGCCGGATCCCGGCAGACCGAGGACACGCAAGTGCTTCTCGGGCGGGTACTCTCTGATCTTCTCGGTTGTTTCTGGGGCCGAAGACATGCGCGAATCCCGTGTGAGAGGCTGGCCGTCGGGCGGATTGTAGCAGATCACTTAGTTGGCACAAACGAACTTTCACACGACTTTCTGCGCGTGGTAACACGTAACTATTTGAAACGAAAACCAGTCAGCGGCAATTGGTTGGAAAGCGGTGGCAACGACCGTGCTGCGACAACATGCGGGAACAGGCACGGCGCTTATCGCAGAACCACCATCTTCTTCATCTGTGAGAAGCTCTCTGAAGCCAATCGACAAAAATAGACGCCGCTCGCGACTTCCTCTCCACGACTGTTTCTGGCATCCCACTCAACGACATACCCGTCCGACCGTGGATTCTGGATCTCGTCGACAAGCGTCCGGACCAGTTGGCCTCCCACGTTGTAGATTTTGATCGTCACGTGAGAACGTTCTTTGATCGAATACCGCACACGCGTGGTCGGATTGAAAGGGTTGGGATAGTTCTGGCCAAGGGCATTCACGAATGGCGGAGCGAGATCCACAGAGGTTGGCGTGCCGATCGCGTTGTCGAACCAAACCAGGATGTCTCTCAGATACTCGATCCGGTCGGGGGGAAACTGAACCTTGTCGTCACGGATCGCGTCGAAGCCAAACCCTGACAGCACGACCCTCGCCGTGCCACCCGCCGGATTGGGTGTCGCCTGCGAGATCACCGCCCCGTGGGAAGGATTGTTCGAGTAGGCGGATGCCACGCTCGATGAACCGGTCGCCGCCAGTACGTCAAACCTTCGGATGGTGGGGCAGCCGCCGTGCGCAACGAGCGAGTCGGGACCGTCCGCGTCGTCAAAAAGTGACCCCGGTTGACCAACGACAAGCGGCGAAACGGGCTGACCGACACGCACGTGGTCACGTTTGACAAATGTGAAGTTCAAATACGTGTTTTTCAGGCTGGCGGCGCCACCCGTCGAATAGTACAGCCAGTTGTACGCGATGGCATCACCGGCCAAGTAGAGGCCGGGGCCATCCGGTCGGGTATCAAGAAACTCGAATAGCAGACCCCAGTCGTCGGATTTTCCTCCGTAGCCCGACCCACCATTATTGATCGTCACCGTCGACAGGTTTCCTGAGTCCCAAATAATGGTTTTGTAATTGGCGGTGAGCTGCCCGGATATGTCCACGACCCGGGTGCCCGGCTCGTTGTGCTTCAACGATCCTGCGGAGCGAACATCAAACCGGTCCGGAGTGATCCCCAGCATCTCGAATGCCGTATCAAAAAAGCGCGAGCCATTGCGTGGATCGACCGTGTCGACATAGAGGATGTCGGTGGCGCCGTTTACGGCGTTTGCGGGCAGGCATGTCATTTCCATCGGTGACGATCGAACGACCGTCTCGTCCCCGATGGCGCCGGTGAATCGGCTCCAGTACGTTGTGATTCCCCCCGCGTCCCGCGCGGAGAAATAGAACCAGACCGTATCCCCGGGTGTGTACAGGTCGTCGTTTAGGTCGACGCAAAAACGATTTTCGACCGCCGCACCGCCGGAGGCAAAAACCGAATCGAACCGGAGCACCGTCCAGTCGTCTTCTGCACCCACAACCGGCCAGCGGGACGGATCGTCGGCTATGGCGTCACCGGACTTGGCTGGCTCAATATCTCTCACGTGGCAATACACGGCGGGCCCGCTCGCCGGGTCGCCTGGTGTGTGAAAGTCCAGGCCAAGATGGGTCGATGTTACCGTGACGCACGTGGAGTCCCCGGGCAGAACACCGGGACTGGTGTGAGACAAGATATCCGATGCCATATCGATCCGAACCGTTCCCGCCGTGGTGCCATCGGCAGCAAAGTTGTCCTGAAAAAGATCGAATTCATTCACCGTCCAAATCGGACCGACGTGATCGATACGAACCAGCCGTACGTTGTCAAAAAGCGGTGCGTGGCTGTGGCAGTACCCAGCGCCATAGATGTTGCACCAGACATTACACATATCCCAGCAACCTACGGCAACCTGCACCCGTTCGGCGGTCGGTTGTACAAGATCGGCGACTTCGGTCCGAAAGCGGACCCAATCCCTTTGGCCACCGTAGTAGACAAAATAACGGTCCTTCCAGTCGCTTGGGCAGCCATCGGTGACGGTGCGAATGTGCCAGACGTAGAAGAGGAGGTGGTCGAGTGGGAGGTCTCTGTAGACGTCGAATTCCAAGAGCGCACTCGATGCAGCGGCGGGAATGGGGTTTCCGTCGATGTCCACGTTCCAGTCGATCTCGGGTGACCAGATTTCGTTGCGCATGTAGAGACCCTCGGGGGTACCCGGGGGAATGGCACCCTGATCCGGTCTGGGATCCGGCGTGTGGCAGTCGTAGCCCCAACTGTCGCCGAAGAAACCCCAAAGGTACAGCCATCGATAGGTACACGGATCTTCCTGGAGCACAGAAACGCCGGGATACAGGGTCGCGTAGTCTCCAAACGGGGGAATCGTCGTCGCCGACCAATCGCCATCGACCGTGACCAGAGCCCCCACCGACTCCGCCTCGAAATCCTGAAAATCCAGGGTTCCCGTCGCGTCCATGATGGTGATGTCGTCGATGATGACGGCCCCATCGGTGGGCCACACACAGTCGCCGTCGGACCAAATGACATCGGACTCGAAGCGAAAACGAATCTGCACATAGCCGGGGAGATTCTCTTCGGGAATGATTCTGGTCACCGCCAAACTGTCAACGCCGTCAAATGTGTAGAGAGTCCACCAATCTTCATACGGGCTTTTGATGTCCACGTACGTGAAGTCGTAGCCGGGTTCCGAGTCATACTGGATCTGGAAGGACAACACAACATCGCCGAGCGAGGGAAAGGCGACGGATTCAAACGATTGATTCCAGTGGTTGCCATACCCAGGGTAACACTCCCTGTCGCACTCGGGATACTGTGGAGTTGTCCGGCTCCCGCACCAGAGGGACTGCTGGCCGTGAATGGGCCGCAGTTGTCCGGATTCCCCACCACCGAGTCCGGCGAAGTCATCGACGTGAAAGAACGTCCCGATTTGCTCGTGGAGATCCACACTCACCCATCCCTGTGGATCCGGGTTTATCAGCCCAAAATCGAATTCTGCGAGTACATAGGTGTCAACTGCGGAGGAGACAAAAAGGCCCCGACGGTCGGCCAGGGCTTGTTTCCCAGTTGTGCTATTGACGCCGATATGTCTATCGGCTAAGGGGTTTGCCTTTCCCGGCGGTCGAGCAGCGAGCTGAGGATAAACCGACAAGAAGGTGACAACCGACACGAGGAAGGCAAGGAATACTCTCATCACGACCACACCTACCTGAGCACGATCATTTTTTTTGTTTCCGAGAAATGCCTTGTGACGAGCTGGTAGAAATACACACCGCTGGATACCCACTGGCCTGAGTCATTTCTGGCATCCCAGTTGATCGTGTATCCCGCCGTATTCGGTACCTGCTCTTCGTCAATCAATGTCCTGACGAGCTGACCGGCAACGTTGTAGATCCGTAGTGTGACACGCGCGGGCTCGGTGATTGCATAGTGGATCGTCGTGGAAGGGTTGAACGGGTTCGGATAGTTCTGGCCCAGTCCACGCACATATGAACGGGGCACCGCGGTGGGCGACCCGGCCGGTCCGATAGCCCATTGGGCAAACTGATACGACCCTTTGCCCCCGGCCATGTTGAAGGAGCCACCAACGTACAAATTGTCGCCGGTCACGACGAGCGCTTCGACTGTCCTGCTGGTCCCGCTCCCCAATGCGTGCCACGCAACGCCGTCCCATTTCGCGATGCGATTTGCCGTCTGCCCACCCGCCGTGAGGAACGTGCCGGCCGCATACACCGCGCCGTTCTGAACGGCGATTGCACGAACGCGCCCGCCCACACCACTCCCCAGCGGTTGCCAGTCGTTTCCATCCCAACGCGCGATACGGTTGACTGTTTGCTGACCGGCCATGATGAAATCACCGCCGACATACAGGTCCGTGGCCTCCAGCGCCATCGCATAGACGGTCCCATTCACGCCCTCTCCGAGAGCGCTCCACGTGGTGCCGTCCCACTTGGCCACTCGGCTAGCGCTCACGCCATCGACCACACCGAAACTGCCCCCGATAAACACGTCATTCGAATCCGAAGAGATGGCGAACACCTCGCCGACCGTCCCGAGCGAGACCCAGTTGGCGCCATCCCACATCTTGATGAAGTTGCGCCCGCCGACGAACACCGCACCATCGCTTTTCGATACGGCATAAACCCGGTCTAGCCCGGAACCCATTGCGGACCATGAGCTGCCGTCCCACACAGCGAAGTTATGAGCGGTCTGGCCACCGGCTGAGCTGAAATTGCCTCCCACGTACAAATGCGACCCGTCGAATGCCATCGCATGAACCTTGTAACTAACCCCTGACCCCAGCTGCTGCCACCGGTTTCCGTCCCACTTGGCGATGTTCCGCGTTGGGAGCCCTCCCGCCGTACGGAAACGCCCACCGGCGTAGATGCTGTTGCCATCCGCCGCTGCGGCATACACGCCGTAGTAAATGCTGTAGGTTGGGAGGAGGCCGTCCCCAAGGGGAAGCCACTCGGAGCCGTTCCACTTCGCCACGTAGTGGGGATAAAGGTCGCCCGCGTTTACGAAGAGCCCGCCGATGTAGAGTTCCCCCTGATGTGCGACCAGCGCGTACACCGAGGCGTCGACACCGTCGTTCAGCCCCGACCAGACATTGCCGTCCCACGTGGCGACGAGACGGACTGGGACGCCACCGGCTATCGTGAAACCACCGCCGACGTGGATCTCGCTTCCGTCCGCCCCGATCGACAACACCCAGTTGTTCACACCCGTATCGAGACTATACCAGTTGCTACCATCCCATTTGGCGATGTTGCTGGCGCTAACCGCACCCGCGGTCGTGAAGAAACCCCCGACGTACAGATCGCTTCCCGCCGCCTCGAGGCAGTAGACTACATCGTCGACACCCTGGCCAAGTGCCGACCACGCAGCGCCGTCCCACTTCGCAATGTGGTTGGCCGACACGCCACCGGCCGTTGTGAAATCACCCCCGACATACACGTCACCACCGATAAACGCAATGCCAAACACATCGGTATACGCCACGCCACCCAAACCACTACCCAGGGCACTCCAGCTCGCGCCATCCCATTTGGCGATACTATTGACCAACGTGCTATCAGCCGTCGCGAACGTGCCGCCCACGTAGACCTCGCCGTTCTGCACGCCGATCGCATTGACAATGCCGTCTACACCGCTTCCCAATGAAGACCAGCTTGTGCCGTCCCACTTTGCGACATAACGGGCACTCACCCCTCCTGCGGTCTGAAAGTTCCCTCCTGCATAGACATCGTCACCGCTTACGGCGATCGCGTACACGGGCCCATCGAGTCCGGTTCCCAGGCTGTGCCAACGCTCCCCATCCCAACGGGCGATGCGACTGGCCGCAACACTACCTGCCTGAAGAAAGTCGCCGCCCACATACACGTCATCGGTACCCTCGGCGATTGCGAAGACCCAATCGTCCACCCCGGGTGTATCGAAGCGACCACTCCAGTTCGAATCCTCGGGGACCGACGAAAGCACCTCTTCCACGTTCGGGAAAAGGTGGTCACCCAGTTGCCCGCGGTCATGCATCATGGCACGAAGCCAATCGCAGACTTGTCTCCGCTTTTCGGGATCTTCGATATCCCGAACGACTTGCTCGACGTTGACCGTGCCATCCGCGTTGAAAGGCATATACTGCAACTTGGGTGGCTTTTCGAGTGCCGCGGGCGCGAGTGGGGCCTCGGCAAACGCCGTCTGCGCCGTCAGTACGACGCCCACAAAGACCATTATGAAAATCGACTTCGAGCAAAACCGCAACGGAAACTCCCTTAGCGTAAAACCACCATCTTCTTTGTTTGTGAGAAGCTCCTCGATACCAATTGATAGAGATACACGCCGCTCGCGACTTCCTCTCCGCGACTGTTTCTTCCGTCCCACTCAACGACATACCCCTGTGACCGTGCATTCTGGATCTCGTCGACAAGCGTCCGGACCAGTTGTCCCCCGACGTTGTAGATCTTGATCGTCACGTGAGATCGTTCCTTGAGCGAATACCGAACACGTGTCGTCGGATTGAACGGGTTGGGGTAGTTTTGGCCAAGCGCATTCACAAATTGTGGCGTGGGATCCGCAGCAGTCGGCAGATCGATCACATTATCAAACCACACCAGGACGTCTCTCAGGTGCTCGATTCTGTCTGGGGGAAACTGAACCTTGTCGTCACGGATCGCGTAGAAGCCGAATCCGGAAAGCACCGCCCGCGCCGTGCCGCCCGCCGGATTGGGTGTCGCCTGCGAGATCACGGCTCCTTGAGAAGAATTGTTCGAATAGGCGGATGCCACGCTTGAGGCTCCCGTCGCCGCGAGCACGTCGAACCTACGGATGGTCGGGCAGCCGCCGAACACAACCAGTGAGTCGGGACCCTCCGCATCGTCGAACAGGGACCCCGGTTGACCGACGACAAGCGGTGAAACGGGTTGACCGTAGTCCACATGATCATTGCCGTAGAAGGTGTGGTTCAAATAGACGTTTTTGAGGCTGGCCGCACCACCTGTCGAGTAGTACCGCCAGTTGTATGCGATAGCATCACCGGCCAGATAGAGGCCGGGGCTATCCGAACGGGAATCGAGAAACTCGAAGAGCAGACTAAAGTCGTCGGACTTTCCACCGTACCCCGACCCACCATTATTGATCGTCACCGACGCCAGACTGCCCGAGTCCCAGATAATCGTTTTGTAATTGGCGATGAGCTGCTGCGAGATGTCCACGACCCGCGTGCCCGGCCCGTTGTGTTTCAACGATTGCGAGGCGCGAACATCGAACCGGTCCGGGGTGATCCCCAGCATCTCGAATGCGGTGTCAAAAAAACGCGAACCGTTAGATGGATCGACCGAATCGACATAGAGGATATCGGTGGCGCCGTTCACGGCGTTTGCCGGCAGGCAGGTCATCTCCATGGGTGCCGAGCGAACGACGGTCTCGTCACCAACGGCACCGGTGAATCGGCTCCAGTACGTCGTGTTTCCCCCCGCATCGCGCGCGGAAAAGTAAAACCAGACCGTATCCCCAGGAGCGTACAGATCGTCGTTTAGATCGACACAGAAACGATTCTCGACCGCCGCGCCACCGGGCGCAAGAACCGAATCGAACCGGAGAACCGTCCACTCGTCTCCCGTATCCACAACGGGCCAGCGGTAAAGATCGCCGGAAATAGCGTCTCCGGACTTATCTGGGTCAATGTCTCTCACGTGGCAGTACACGGCGGGCCCGCTTGCCGGGTCGCCCGGTGTGTGATAATCCAATCCAAGATGGGTCGATGTCACCGTGACACACGTGGAGTCCCCAGGGAGAACACTCGGATTGGTGTGAGACAGAATATCCGATGCCATATCGATGCGGACGGTTCCCGTCGTCGTGCCATCGGCGGCGAAGCTGTCCTGAAAGAGATCGAACTCATTCACCGTCCAGATCGGACCGACGTGATCGATGCGAACCAGCCGCACGTTGTCGAAAAGCGGTCCCTGGCTGAGGCAGCTCCGAAAGGCGTAGATACCGCACCATAAGTCACACATATCCCAACAACCCATAGCGATCTGCACGCGCTCGGCAGCGGGTGGAATCAAATCGGCGACTTCGGTCCGAAATCGGATCCAATTCCTTTGGCCACCGTAGTAGACATAGTCGCGATCCTTCCAGTCGCTCGGACAGCCATCGGTCACGGTGCGAATGTGCCAGACATAAAAGAGGAGGTAGTCGAGTGGGAGATCTCTGTAGACGTCGAACTCCAGGAGCGCACTCGATGCGGTGGCGGGAATGGGGTTGCCGTCGGCGTCCACGTTCCAGTCGATCTCGGGCGACCAGATCTCGTTTTTCATGTATAGACCATCGGGAGAGCCCCAGGGGATGGTACCCTGATCCGGTACGGGGTACGGCGTGTGGCAATTGTAGCTCAAGCTCTCGTCGAAAAATCCCCAGATGTACAGCCATTTATATGTACACGGATCCTCCTGGAGCACGGACACGCCCGGATACAGGGTGGCCAGGTTCACATACCCCTGAATCGTCGTCGCCGACCAATCGCCATCCGCCGTGGTCAGCGCCCCCACCGGCTCTGCTTCGAAATCCTGAAAGTCCAGAGTCCCCGTCGAGTCGATGATGCTGATGTCATCGATGATAACGGCACCATCGGACGGCCACGCGCAATCGGCGTCCGACCCCCATCGATTGGACTCGAAGCGAAAGCGAATCGCCACGTCGCCGAGAAGATTCTCCTCGGGAATGATCTTGGTCACCCACAGCTTGCCTACGCCGTCAAATCTGTAGAGTTCTGACCAACCCCCAGATCCGGTCTTGTATTCCACGTACGTAATATCATCGCCGGGCTCCGAGTCGTACTGAATCTGGAAGGATAACGCGACATCGCCGACCGTTGGAAAGGCGACGGATTCAAACCACTGGTCCCACTCGTCGCCATACCCGGGGTAACATCGGCTGTCGCACTGTGGATACTGTGGAAGCGCCCGGCTGCCGCACCACAGGGACTTCTGGCCGTGAATGGGCCGCAGTCGCCCGGATTCTCCACCACCTAGCCCGGCGAAGTCATCGACGTGAAAGAACGTCCCGTCTTCCTCGTTGCGATCCACACCCACCCATCCCTGTGGATCCGGGTTGACCAGTCCAAAATCGAATTCTGCGAGTACGTAGGTGTCTACTGCGGACGAGACAAAAAGGCCCCGACGGTCGGCCAGGGCTTGATTACCATGCGGATTGTCGACGCCGATATGTTTATCGGCTACGGGGTTTGCCTTTCCCGGCGGTCGAGCTGCAAGCTGTGGATGAACCGACAAGAAGGTGACAACCGACACGAGGAAGGCAAGGAATACTCTCATCACGATCACATCCTCTTGCGTCTTCCCACCTCAGGCGTCCTGTTTAGACGCCTAATCGGACATATTATATCATAAATCCCGGCAGTCGTCAAAGCCTCATACTACCCTGCCGATACCGCGGCGTATTCAGTGTCCGTATGCACAAAAAAAAAGAAACAAACGAAGGGCAAAAGGAGATTTAGGCTTGACGTGTTTTCGTACCGTCCTTGTCTTTCTGTACTAATCTCACCGCTTTGCACTGCCTGAACGGCACACTCGCGGCCTGGGTTGCGAAGACACGAAATTGGTCTTCAATGCCTCGATGTCGTGTTTTGTTAGACCTCTGCGCATGTACTCGTGTCAAAAAGAGCCATGTTATAATGTGTAACATCCTCCCATTGTCGGCCTTCAAACTCGATCACACGGAGGTCCTGCCATGCAAACCGCTGTTTCCGTTCAACGTCAATCGCACAACGCGACTCGAATGGTCCGCTATCTCTCCGACAGTGTCCTCATGTCACGGGTGGATGCACTCGTTCGCGAGGAGCGGCATCTCACGCTCCAGGTTCTTCATCATTTGATGGAGATCGATCGCAGGAGACTCTATTTGCCCTACGGTTACTCATCGCTGTTCACATACTGCGTGCGGAGGCTCGGTTACTCCGAGTCGGCGGCTCTCCGCCGTATCCGGACGGCCCGCTGCATCCGGGAGCACCCCGACATCGGCGACCTCCTCGAGTCGGGTGATCTCACCCTGAGTACCGTCTCCAAACTCACCGGGGTCCTGACTGTGGACAACAAGGGCCAGTTGATTACAGAGGTCTGCGGAAAATCACAACGCGAGGTCGGCGAAGTACTCTCCCGCTACCGTCCGGAGCGTGCCCAGCCCGACCGGGTGCGGCCGGTGAGTGTGTGGACATCCTCGATCGCCAATGGGTGCAAGGAAAGTTACCGCCGCAGCGGCGGTAAAAAACTTACCACCGCTGATGCAAACGGTGCGTCACTCGAACAATGCTACCGGATCGAGTTCACCGCGACGCACGAGTTCATGATGAAGCTCGAGACAATCAAAGCGCTCCTCTACCTCCGGTACCCATGTGGCATTGGCTTCGCGGAGCTTTTCGAGCAGACGATGGACCGCTATATCGAGCGCAACGACCCGGATAAGCGCCTGCGGCGGCGGCGGTTAAAAGAAGAGAGAAAGGCGAAACAGCGCTCGGCAGCCAGAAAGAGCAAGAACGACTCAGCCAAAACGAGCCAAAAGCACTCACGCCACATCCCAGCGGCGATCCGTGACGACGTCCGTGCACGCGACGGTGGTCGGTGCACATTTGTCGGGAGTGACGGTGTGCGGTGTGATGCAACGAGGGACTTACAGATCGATCACATCCGTCCGTTTGCACAGGGCGGTGAAACGACTGTGGGCAACTTGAGGCTGCTCTGCGGTAAGCACAATCGACTCGAGGCGGAACGGGTCTACGGCAAAAAACACATGGAGCAATTCAGAAAGGAACAACCGCGCGCCATTTGATTAGCCACCGGGTCCAGAAAGAAACCATGAAGGCACTCAATCCCGCTTCTGACGTTTTCGGAATTCGTCCTGGCGCTTCTTTAGTTCTGCTTCGAATCCCGCATCGCGTGGTTCGAAGAAGCGGCTGCTACGAAGTTCGTCGGGAAGATACTGCTCGAGGACAAACGCATCGGGATAGTCGTGGGGGTATTTGTAGTCTTTGCCATAGCCGAGGTCCTTCATCAGCCGCGTCGGCGCATTGCGAATGTGGAGCGGGACAGGATAGGGTGGATGGTCGTGCACGGCGGAGGCCGCCGATTTGTAGCCGCGATACGACGCGTTGCTCTTGGGCGCCAGTGCCAGATACGTTACCGCCTGCGCCAGCGGCAGTTTGCACTCGGGATAGCCAAGGAAATCGACCGCACTCTTTGCCGCGATCGCGACAACCAGCGCCTGAGGATCGGCATTGCCGACGTCCTCGGAGGCAAACACAACGAGCCGCCGCACAATAAAGAGAGGGTCCTCGCCGGCCTCGCACATCCGTGCCAGCCAGTACAACGAGGCATCGACATCGCCGCCGCGCAGGCTCTTGTGCAGCGCAGAGATCAGATTATAGTGAGACTCCCCCGCCTTGTCGGTGCTGACGATCCGCGTTTGCAGCGCGTCCTTGATATGCCGCTCCGTTAGAACCCGCTCGCCCCCGGCACGCACCACGACCGATGCCGCGTAGTCCAGGGCGTTCAACGCGACCCTTGCGTCGCCCTGTGCGACATCGGCGAGATACGACATCACGTTATCGTTTGCGTCGAGGCCGGCGTCTCCGAGCCCCCGATCCTTGTCTTTCAGGGCGCGCCCAATAATGGTCAGCACGTGCTCCTTGTCGAGCGCGTTCAGAACGAGCACGCGGGAGCGCGACAACAACGGTGTGATGACCTCAAAACTCGGGTTCTCGGTGGTAGCACCGATGAAGATGATCGTCCCATCCTCGATATGTGGCAGAAACGCGTCCTGCTGTGCCTTGTTGAAACGATGGATCTCGTCGACAAAGAGCAGGAGCGGCCTTGCGTCTCCGCTTCGCAGTTTTCGAGCATCGGTGATCACCCGCCTGACCTCGCCGATACCCGATGTCACCGCGCTGAAGGTCACAAACCGGCTCTTGACCTCGGCGGCGATAATTCTCGCAAGCGTCGTCTTGCCGCATCCAGGTGGGCCCCAGAGAATCAGCGACTGCCTGAGCTCACCCAGTTTGAGCGCCTCGCGCAGCAGCGTTCCCTGCCCAACCACATCGTCCTGGCCGACAAACTGATCGAGCTTACGGGGACGCATACGGTCGGCGAGCGGTTTGCTCTTGTCGATTGGTTCGAAAAACGGAAGTTCCATCGGGTTCTTGTGGTTTGCTGTTGGCCCGGCGGCGCGCTCACACACGTGCTGCGGAGGCCGGCGAGCGTGGGATCAACGGCAGCGCGGCTTTCTATCGAACGAGTGGTTGGCCTCGATAAAACGAATCGTACCGGACTGCCTGCGCATGACGATTGAATGTGTGATGGCGCCGCCATGCCGGTACTGCACTCCCCGTAAAATGTCGCTGTTGGTCACACCGGTCGCGGCGAACATTGCCTTCTCACCCCGGATGAGATCCTTGATGCCGTAGACACGTTTCTTGTTCTTTATGCCCGCTCTATCGAGCGCTGCGGCATCCTCCTCACTCGCCACATGGAGCATTCCCTGAAAATCACCGCCGGCGCATTTGAGAGCCGCGCACGACAGAACACCCTCCTTCGCACCACCCACACCCATGAGAACATCGATACCGCTCCCCGGTATGGCAACGGCGATTCCGGCGGCGACATCGCCGTCATCGATCAGTTGGATCCTGGCGCCCGTCGAGCGCACCTTCTCGATCAGGTCCTCGTGTCGATCGCGGTCGAGAATGCAGACGGTGAGGTCTTCCACATACGTGCGCTTTGCATCCGCAATATTGACGAGGTTCTCGAGGGGACTGGCGTTGACATCGATCCGGCCCGCAGCCTCCGGACCGACCGCGATCTTGTTCATGTACTGAACCGGTGAATCAAAAAAGCCGCCCCTGTCGGCAACGGCAATTATGGACACCGCATTGGGACGCCCCATTGCAACCGACTCGATCGACTCGAGCGGGTCGAGGCCAACGTCGACCTCGGGCTGAGAACCCGAACCCACCGACTTGCCTTTTGACAACTCGTGACTGGTTCTTTTCTCACCGAATACAATGGTCCCTTTGATCTTGACCGATTGGATGGCGATCACCATCGCCTCACAGGCCGCACGGTCGGCACTGCGACCGTCACCCTTTCCCATCCAGCGTGAAGAGGCCAACGCCGCGGCCTCCGTCACTCTGACGAGTTCAAGCGCTAAGTTTCGTTCCATCGGGGATAGACGTTACCCTTCGGCTGGGCTGCCTCCACCTTCGTCTGCAGCATCCAGCGACTCGTTGAGCTCCTTTGCCATCTGATACTGATGGAACCCGAAGATGAATGGGAAGAGAATCAACGCGAGGCCAAAGGTCAGGGGGTAGGCGATGATGGTAATGACGAGAGTGATCCAGAACCAGTTCCACTGGCCCAGATAGAGGTATCCGAGTGGCCCCAGAAGGACCCAGCTAAGAATAAAACCGAGAAATCCGGCCAAACCCGGGCTTTTCTGATCCTTGATCGGCCGCAGCCTGGTGATCTCGTTGTTCTCGAGAAAACTCGAAATCGAGCTCCGGACACGCCGTCCGCAGTGGACGCAAATCTCTGCCTTTTCTTCAATTGTCTTACCACAGTACTTGCAGTACATATCATACCCGCCTTGCCAAAACCTGCGCTGGTGAGGGGAATTCTGTGTTCCGCCTTAGATCTACGAATAAAGGCGGCGGATTGTTACCCATCTGTGGCAGAAAGATTCTGCCTCGCCACCGCGTTGTCGGGCTCGAGAAGGAGCACTTTTCTCCACTGCTCCTTCGCGTCCTCTATCCTACCACTTTCGGCGAGAATGACGCCATAGTTATTCAGATGGACGGTATTCTCGGGCTCCAGCTCGACCGCCTTGCCAATGTAAACGACGGCCTTGTCGAGTCCTCCCACGCCGCGGAAACTCATGGCGAGCACATCATACGCGTCATTCAACCCCGACCGTGACCCAACACCAGCGCCACCGGCCGACGAACTCTCTCCGGCCACGTCACCCTCCAACCACGCCTCGAGCAGATCGATAACCTCCTGGTAACGCGATTGCTCGTAGTACGCCCGACCGAGGTACACCCGATACGTTGTGTTGTCCGGTGACCGTGCACGCATCTTTTCCAACAGAGGGATGGCCGACACGAAGTCCTTCGACTTCAAGTGAGCGACCGCGAGGTTCAGTTGATAAGACTCGTTTGTCGAATCGGCGTTGACCGCCGTCGTGAAATGCGCTTCCGCCTCGGCGTGCCTGCCCAGGCGAATCAGCAACAGGCCTAGATTGTTGTGGAACATGGGATCATCAGCGCCAAGCTCGATAGCCTTTTCGAAATACTCGAGCGCCTTTTTGTCTTCCTTGCCCGTCAGTCCTATGCCCAGTGCTTCGGCGTATTGCTCGTTCAAGGGATCCAGCGTAAACGCAACTTCCCACTGCCCGAGTGCCGCGTCCTCTCGGCCGAACTCGTACAATGCAAGCCCGTAGTTGTAATACGCCACCGCATCCCCTTCCCCGAACTTGATCGCCAGCTCGAACTCGGTCAGCGCTCTGCCGACCTTGCGCATCTCCATCAACATCTCACCGAATTCCAGATGCGTGTTTGCATCCGCATAGTCCAGCCGCAGCGCGCTCTCGAAGTTCTTCACCGCCTGGTCGTAAGCACCCAGCTTCCAGTACGCCTTGCCGAGCATCGAATTGACCTGCGGGTCCCTGATTCCCTGCAGCGCGAGCGGTGCCAGCAGATCGACGGCCGTCTGGTACTGCCCTTCGGTGAGCAGTTGTTGGGCCTGCTGTTTGCGGGATAGTGTGACCTCGTCGGGCTCACGCGAGCCACCTTCACGGCCGGAGGAGGCGCAGCTACAAGAGAGGATCAGAATGAATAGTGCGACGCGATTGATACGCATGCAAGAACGCCGTTCCCGAAACGATTATTTCAATAACGTGTTCGACAGGGGCAGATGTCTCATCCACAAGATACACCTGCCACAGTATCGGAAAAAGCGGAAACTGACGGTGTGCGTGCCAGGGGGATTAGCTCTGTCGGTGACCAACCAGCGTTCTCTCGAGATACGCCCGGACGACCCCAAGATACCTGTTTACAAAGTGGCCCCTGGAAAGAAACGTAAAAAAGGGTGGTCGGCGGACTCCCATGCGTGTCAGCTCCGCGGCGGATGCCGCGTGTTCGTTGTTCAATTCCCACGCGCGAACGAACTCCTTGTGCGCGGAGGCATTGTCACCCTCGAGCTTGTAGACCTTGCCGAGGTTTACCCGGAGTATCGGGTCCTTCGAGTACGCCATGATGGCCTGCCTGCACGCTCGAATCGCGCGATCGAAATCGCGCTCGACGTGCGCGAGACACAGACCGAAGTACGAACGGTAGACGGGATTGTTGGGTGCGATGCGGAGTGCCTCGATCAGGTGATCCAGGGCAACGCCGTACTTGTTGCGGTGAATCATTTCGATCGCCCGGTTATAGAACGAATGAGACTCCAGAGTGCTCTGGATTTCCGTCGCTGCTTCCATTTCTGATCTCCTCCGGTCGAGTCTCCGGGTACCGCGTTGCAATGCATGGGGCGGATCGTGCAACATGCTCCGCAAACACCCACATTCCCCTGGGAATGGGGCAAAACGGCAAGATGCGTTCCGCCGGACGGCCCAGGTGGCCGACTCCCACTCTAGCCCACGCGTGCGGCAAGAGCGTCCATATCGAGCAGACCGAGAAGTCGTCCGTCCTGTTCCCTGACAGCCGCGGCCTTGAGCCTGTGAGATCGGAGATAGTAGTAAACTTGCGAGGCGGGTGTGTCGGCGGCAATGAGAAGCAGACCTTCCGCATCTGCAATGGGAGCATCACGGAGGATAAAGTCTCTTGCGCGCTTTCCATCGAGGTTCAGCTTGACTCGGACCATCTTCTCTTCGGTCATTGCACCAAAAAAGATAAAGACGGCGATCAAAGGCAGCATGATAAAGCTCGTGTCTACAAAGCCGATGATCACGAACAGTACCGCAATGATCTGTCCCACGTTCTTTGCGAACCGTGTCGCCCGCAGATAGTCCATCTTCGTCGCGAGCAGACCCCGAAGGATTCGACCTCCGTCCATTGGGAACGCCGGTATCAGATTGAACGTGCCGAGCGCAATGTTTATGAAGAGCAGATTGACGAGAAAATCATTCTCGAAGGTCAGGGGCTCCCTGCGGATCATCAACACGGTGAATAGCATCAACGCCAGCACGAAGTTGACCAGCGGACCGGAGATCGCCACAACGATCTCCTGCTTGGGATCGTCAGGGATTCTCTCCGCGCGCGCCATCCCCCCAATGGGCAGCAAGATGATGTCACGGACAACGATCCCGTAGCGTCGCACCTGCAGGCTGTGGCCGAGTTCGTGGAGGACCACGCAGACAAACACGGCCAGCACGAGCAGCACGGCCCACGCCGCATCCACCCAACCTCCCCTCAGACCCGCCTCCACCCCGAAAGCGACCAGAATCAGGGGAAAAGTGAAGTGGATTCGGACGGGAATCCCAAAAAATGACGCAAATTTCAGTGTGTTACGCATCTCTGCATTCTGCCCCGATGGCGGCGAAGGGGCGATGTCGCCCTTTACGTCGCCCCTTCAGGGCATTAGATTAGGGTTATGCGATCAATCCTTTTTGCGCTCACCACGGCGGCGCTCCTTGTGGCCTCCGGCACGGCTGCTCTCGCCCAACCGGAAGCAGAACCCGAGAAGACCAAGGATCCCCACCGCGATCGGCTCGGCATCCGGGCCGGCTACGTGGGGACATCGAGCAGCATCGGCAATGCCTTTGGCAACGGCATGGACCTGTCGCTTCACTGGGTCCATCGGTTCAAGTACCCGTTTGCCCTCGATGCGACGCTCGGCGCCGTCTATCTGGGCAGCACGGGACGAGAGGATATCACAATCTCGATATTTGGCCAGCGCTTTGACAATGTCAGCATGCGCTTACTCCACATCACCGTGGCCCCGATGATGGAGTTCGGTCTCGGCGAGCGGACGCACCTTTTTTTGTCCGTGGGCGGCGGCATGTACAGGGTAAGCGTGCTCATCGACCAGGCTTTCTCAGAGGCTGATTTGAGCAACAGCCACTTTGGGGTGGTCGCGGGCGGCGGGATTATCCGCCAGATCAGTGGCAACTGGTTTCTCGACGCGAGCGTCAAGGCCCACAAGTTCTGGACCTCCGCGGACATCGATGACTGGTTCTTTCGTTATTCGCAGGGAGACGGCAACCCCGTCTTCTACAATGTCTCGCTCGGTCTGATGCTGCGTCTTTTCTGATTTCCAAGGTTACCAGCGTTCCCATCTCTATGGCGTCGCCTGCACGGTGTCGCCCTCGAGAACGATTCGAAGCTTCTCGAGAACACCCTGGGCGTTCCGGTCGTTTGGCCGCAGCACCAAATACTGTTTCATCGTGTCGTACGCCTCGGAAACCTCCGATCTCTGGACATACACCATCGCCAGGTTCTTGTAGCTGTTCGCGTACTCCGGATCGGTCTCGATCGCCTGTCTGAACGCTTCCATGGCCCGGTCCATATCTCCGGACTGGGCGTACGCGGCCCCAAGGTTGTTATACGCCTTTGTATACCGGGGGTTCATCTTGATGACGCGTTGGAAGTAGCCGGCGGCTTCCCTGTAACGTTTGAGCTCGGAGTATGTAATACCGAGGTTGTTGTATGCTTCCAGCATGGTCGGGTTCAGCTCTATGGCGCGCTGGTAAGCCCCAATCGCCGGCTCGTACATTCTGAGCTGTCTCAGTGTCTGACCAAAATCATACTGCACCGAGGGAATATTCGGATTGAGGTCGACCGCCATGCCGTAGTCGCTCACCGCCTTGAACAAATCCCCTCCCTCCTTGTAGATCACCGCGCGCTGCAGATAGGAGTCGACGTAGCCGGGCTTGATCTCGATGGCGCGGTTGATCTCTTCAATCGCCTTTTCCATATCACCCAGCTTGCCCCATCGCCTTGCCTTGTGAGTGGATTCACGCCAGCGCACATCGTCATCCGCCAGCGCGAACAGACCCGGTCGAGTCATTACGACAACCAGCACGATCAACCCGACCGGTAGAAGCTGACGCCGGACATTGGCGATGGCCCCCGGGACTATCACCAACAAGGTCTGGGCGGCATAAAGGGCGAGCACCGGTGCAATCTGGGCGCGGTATCGCGCGGTGATAAAAAACAGAATGATCGACGTCGCGAAGGCCAGGACATACCCGTAGAGGAGAAAGTGTTTTCGCCAGTCCTTGATCGAATAGAACATGCCGATCATTCCCAGGCTGATCAGCATCCAGAAATTCACGAACAACACCCGCAGGGCCGAGTGGTCTTGTCGCGCTACGTCGTAGCTTTCGATCTGGGGGACCTCGTAACCGTTGAAAAACATCGCCGTCTTTCTCAGAAGCAGCACGAGCTCCTGCCGGGGATGCTCCTTTATAAACTCGAAAGCCTCTCGGTACCAGTATCGTGACAACTCCGAGGCCGTGATTTCCCGACCAAGATGTCTCTCGACGTACTTCTTGACGGCGTCGTCCGTCACCAGATTGATTCCCTTTGGGGGATAGAAAATGCCCGTGGCATCCTCGCTGTTGCCAACGTAGAAATTCACACCGCCGTTCGAGGTGATCGGCACGAAATCCCGATCGGCCAGATAGTTGTGAATAGTGGCTGGAAGAATCGTGACAATCACACTAATAAGCAGGATCCCGACGCTCGGCAGACGCCTCCGCTCACCCGACACGAAGGCGATCCAAACGACAACCACGACGAGGAAAACCAGGATATTGGCACGCGCCAGTGCTGAGAGACCAATCAGGGCCCCTACAAGGACATACTTTCCAAGACCGGGACGATCCTTCCAGTGATACAGCGCAAGAAGCGCCGTCATGTTCAGGACCGTACCCAGCCACATCATGAGCAGTTGGCCCTCGTAGAACGTTGCCGCGCCATAGAGCGCGAGAAGAACCGCTCCGAGCAGTGCGACGCTTGGCCGAAGCACGTTTCTGCCCACGAGATAGGTGAGCAGCACCGCAATGGCGCCACCCAGAACCTGGATGATCCGAACGATCGCGATGCTCTTGCCGAATATTCCAAACAGGACTGCAAGGACGTAGGGATAGAGAGGACCCATGAAGAACGCTTCGCTGCGTATGATTCGTCCTCCCAGTATGTCGGTGGCCATGTTGTAGTAGTATTCGGAATCCATGATCGGCACCGTCACGCGCAGCGCGTCGGCACTCTGTACGACATAGATGAGTTTGAGCAGGAACGACCCGACAAATAACGCGACTAACCACCGTGAGTTGCCGGTGAGCGCTGAATCGAGCCTGTCGAGAAAGGACGTTTTTCTGGATTCCTCGTTGGTCATGGTTGGCTAAAGGCTAATTCAGCGGCCCGTCACGACGCAAGGAAACTCTTGACGGAGTGGGCCTGCGAACATACGCTACTGCGGAAACGAAACGGAGCCACGCCATGTCACACCGCGATGAACTTCTGAAGATCCTCCTCAAGCAGTCGTTCAAGAAAGGCGACTTCACTCTCGCCTCGGGACAAAAAAGTACGTACTACATTGACGGCAAGCAAACGACCCTGGACTCCAGGGGCGCCTACCTCGTCGCCCGTATCTTCCTCGTCATGATGGCCGCCGACGTGCCGGATGCCATCGGTGGACTGACGCTGGGAGCCGACCCGATCATCGGCTCGATGCTCTCACTCGCCGGGATGGAGGATCTGGAGCTCAAGGGGATCATCGTCCGCAAAGAGGCAAAGGGACACGGCACCGGGCAGCTGACCGAGGGACCGTTGTCGAAGGGCGACCGGGTGGTGATCATCGAGGACGTCGTGACAACGGGCGGTTCGTCCGCCAGGGCGATCCAGGCAATACGGGACGCAGGCGGTCAGGTCACACGCGTGCTCGTCGTAGTCGATCGCGAGCAAGGCGGCAGGGACAACCTGCGCAAGATCGGTTGCCGACTCGAATCGATTTTCAATATTGGTGAACTACTGGATGCGTAGGGGAATGCCCCGATCTGTCAACCGAGGTCCTCGCTGAAACGCGACTGCAGCCTGCCAATCACCATTCCACCCGCTACGGCAACATAGAGACCCACTCCGACCGCGACAACATGCCCCGCGTATGGGATAAGGGTCAACACGTACGCGAGAACACCCCACGCTGCGACCAGCGCCGCAATAACGCCGACCGATGCGACGTATTCGTGATTCATCTTGATCATTGCGGAGATTACCCGGCGAGGATTCAGGATGTTCTTGACGTTGCGTTCCGGTCCATTCGCCATCACGAGCACGGCCGGGACGTAGAGCAGGGTCAGGGTCGATATCACCACGATCATGATTGGACTGTTCTGTATCACCGTCCACGCATACGATTGTGTGTCGCCCATCATGGCGACGACCGTTGCCAGCACAATGAAGGGGACGTACAACTCCACGCAGATGATCAACGCGACACCGAGCGGCCTGAGCACGGTGTTGACGGGGTCGGACTTGACACCGTGCCACAGGGGAGGCTTTGTCTCACCGGCGGCGGCGACACGGATCACCTCTGCCATCCAGAGATAGAGGAGAAAAGCGCCCGGGAGCGCCACGCTCGGCAACCAGAAAAGCGCCGCGAAGACCAAAGTGGGAATCGCCAGATAGAGCGGGCCACGCGCGAGCGGATAGCCAGCGAGGGTGCCGGGGATGTTCCAGATGGGCTCGGGCCTCGATAGATAGTGAAGCTCTTGCCACTCGTCCCGCTTGAGGAATCTCTTGGCCTTTTGCGCGATGGGCATGTGATAACGGTTGGCGTTCAGCGCATCCTGGAAATGTCTGACCGCCGACGCCCGATCACCCAGGGCAACCGCCATTTCGGCGAGCTGGACGTGCTTGTTCCAGTCGCCCGTCAATCCCTCCATCTCACAAAGGAGCCGATCGTATTGCTCCCTGAGCTCGGATTGGTCGACGTCTCCGGAATCGGCGGCAGCAGCATGTGCCTGCTGTTCCTCGATGAGGGCGGCGAGCTCCGTGTCGGCTGCTTTCTTCCACTCACCCGTCTCCTCGAAGAAAATCAGGCTATCCATCGACAGATGGCCGCACCGGCACATCGCCAGGATATCGTCCCAGCTTCGGGGCTCGGGGTCCCCGCCCACCGTCTCCGGGTGATGGACGTAAAACAAGCTACGAGTCCTATTTGGCATGATCCGACTCTCCTGCAAAAAGAAGAAGTCGTTGCAGAGCCCGTGCCAAGAAACCCAGGACGGGCGAGAATACGCCCGACACGCGATACCGGGGAATGATCCGAAAATCGACCCAATATCGAGCACCGCACCTTAATCCCGTTGAAACAGACCTGATCTCATCTGTACACTGGGCGCCTACCCAGTGTTCAACCAAAAGGAGCCACCCATGAGAAGGTACACTCTGCCCGTTCTATGCCTGTCGATCGCAGTGGTGCTCGGTGCGTGCAGCACCGGCGGCGATCAGCAGTCAAGCTCGGGCGGGCAAACCGAATTCGCCGACAACCACGGCCAATCCGGCGTGGTTGACGATGTCTCGAAACAGAACATCTTGCAGATCGCGATGGGATCACCCGATCACACAACCCTGGTTGCAGCCGTAAAAGCGGCCCAATTGGAGAACGTGCTGGTCAATCCCGGGCCACTCACCGTATTTGCCCCCACCAATGCCGCCTTCGACGAGCTTCCTCCGGGCACCGTGGACGAGCTTCTCAAACCGGAGAACAAGGCCAAGCTGGCGTATATCATCACATCCCACGCGTCGCCGGGGACGTTCACAGGGGATCTTCTGAGCGACGGATCGGAGATCTACCTGGCAACGGGACAGTACGTCGCGGTCGAGGTCAAAGACGGAAACACGTATGTCAACGGCGCGATGATACTCGGCACCGTCGACGCGTCGAACGGCGTGGTCCACGTCGTAGACAAGGTCTTTCTGTTCGATTGATCGAGCGGTGGGATATTTCTTGAGAGATGTGCGGGCGGCCCCAGGCCGCCCGCACGTGTTTGTCCGTGGGTATTGGACGTGATCCTAGTTGACGCTCTTCAGCTCCAGCTCGATGCCTTGCGCTGGAACTTCCTGTTTAACAAGCAGATGCGGAGATGCTGTGTCGTAGTAGAGGTACGATTCTCCATCGGCCCGCTTGATCTTCACCTTGAACGTCGAGAACTTGCCGGCGGGGGTTTCCACATCGACGACCTCGAGGATCTCGACATCCGCATTTTGCACGCTCCCCGTCTGGCTATCGACGACCGGAAACCGATATGCCTTGCCCACCTCCATCGGAAGACAGGTGATCGCGTACTCGACCGTACCGTCCAGGATGGTTCCGTCGACCAGGTCAAAGGACACCTCCTTGGACTCCGGCGATCCCATGTCCTTAACCGTGCCCTTACCGGACGTCTCGGTGAACGTGAATTCCGCCCCCATGGTCTGAGGCCCCATCTGCATACTTGCCCTGTACGCCACGGGTGACAGATCCTTGACGCGAAACTCCTGGCTCTCCTCCATCGTGATCATTCCCGTGATCTTGCTCGACACCGCCACCACGTCCTCCCTCTTCTCCACCTGGACGATCATATCGCCGAGCACCATCCCCTGGGCGGCCAGCGAGTACGTGACGGAACGGTTCGTGAGATTGGACGTATCGTACTCGTAGTCAACCGGCTGAACCACCATCAGCGCGAGCGATACCGGCTCACCCGTGAGATCGAACATCTCGACATCGGCGACAGCCTCGACCTTTTCCGCAATCTGCTGCCCGTCACCGACCAGAACGACGTATGCCCGGTCCGGGTGCAGGTACTCTCCCATAACGCGTGACACATCCTCGATCGTGACGGCGTTCATGCGGTCACGGTAGTTCTCGAGGTCCTTCTGATCGAGCCCAAGCAGCTTGTAACGCGTCACCTGCATGGCGATTTGATCGGGTGTCTCGATCGTGATCGGAAAATTGCCAACAAGGTACGATTTTGCATCGTTGAGCTCTTCTTGGGTCACCGGCTCTTCGGTGATGCGCTCGAGCTCACTCATCAGCTCGACGAGTACGCTATCGGTAACCTCGGTTCTCACCGGTGTTCTGGCGACAAAGAATCCCAGGTCCTTTTCCCTCGCAAAGCTCGTCCTGATCGAATACGTCCATCCCTTTGTCTCCCGGATGTTGGCAAACAATCTCGAAGACGACCCACCCCCGAGAATGCGATTGCCGACGATGATCGCCGGCCAATCGGGGTTCGTAGCATCAGGGGCGAGATGGCCGACAAAGATCTCCGTCTGAACGGCACCTGTTTTGTGATAGAGAAAGATCTTGGTTTCGCCCGCCTCGGGAGCGCCGCCATACGTAACCTGCTGCGGTGTCCCCGGCTCCCAGCCACCAAACCGGTTCTCCAGTGACTTCCGCACGTCCTTCCATTTGACATCGCCAACCACGGCGATCATCACGTTGTTGGGGACAAAATTCGTCTTGTAGAAGTTGACGAGGTCATCGCGTGTTATCGCCTCAACGGATCCTACCGTGGGCTGCTTGGCGTACGGATGATCGCCGTACACGCGGTTTCTCAAGTGACGCTGCCCCACGGCGGCGGGCTGGGACAGCTCCAGCTCGAGCGCGGTCTTGATGCGCTTGCTGATAAGCGCCAGCTCGTCTTCCGGAAACGTCGGGTGCAGCACGATATCCTGGAGATAATCGTACGCGACATCCAGATACTCGCCGAGGATACCGATCGATACGGCCGAGTAGTCCCCGGTGGTCCAGCTATTGACGGATCCACCAACCGACTCGATCCACTTGGCCAACTGGAGCGCCGATCTCGTCTCGGTACCCTTGTTGAGCTGATCGATAGTGAAATTGGCCAGCGCTTCCTTGCCATCCGGGTCCACCGCATCGCCGGTCTTGAAAATCATGTAGATGGAAACAACAGGCTGCTCGTGGTGTTCCACAACGAGCCCTTCCATCCCGCTCTTGAGTTCGAACTCTTTAAACTTCGGAAACGACAGTTTCTTTACCTTCTCGGGTTCCGGCCGAGGCTCCACGGCCTGACCCATCACGGTGAACGACAGCAGTACCATCACCGCTATCGCTCCGAGGATCGCTCTTGTTTTCCAGCTCATAACCCCTGTCCTCCTTGGTGTGTTCATCGTTGATCCCACGCGTTCATCGGTCTCGATCGCTCAGGAGCCTCCTCCCGAGGCGGGATTGGCGATAACGACGGTCCTGTTTGCTGCGTTGAAGTACTCCCTGGCCACTCGCTGGATATCCTCCCTCGTGACGGCCATGTATTTCTCCAGATCCGTGTTAACCCCGGACAGATCGCCGTGATAGAAGGCGTATTGCTGAATCGCCTCGGCCTTGTCCATCACGGTCTCGCGATTCATGATGAATCCCGATTTGAACTGGATCTTTGCCTTCTCGAGCTCCTCGTTCGATATGCCTTCCTTCTTGAGGCGCTCGAGTTCCTCATAGATCAGCTTCTCGCTATCGCCTATGTCCTGGCCGACATTCGCCGCCGCGATGAACTTGAACAGGCTCGGACCCTTGCGGCTGTCTGCTCCTCCGAAGACCACAACAGCTACCTGCTCCTCTTTGACGAGCCGAATGTACAGCCGGCTGGCCTCACCGTCGGTCAGTATGTTGCCCATGAGATCCAGTGCCGGGCTGTCTTCGTGGATATGTGGAGGTATCATGTAGTTGATGAAGACCGCGGGCACGTTGGCGTTCTTGTCCTCGATCATCAGGCGCCGCTCTTCGGTGTGCGGAGGTTCAACACCGCTGATCTGTGCGACATCCGGCCCTCGCGGGATTTCACCAAAATACTTCTCGATCATCTTCTTGGTTTTCTTCTTGTTGATATCCCCGATCACAACGAGGACGGCATTGTTGGGACTATAGTAATCGTCAAAAAATCTTTGAGCGTCTCCAACCTCCGCGGCATCCAGATCGACCATTTTGCCTATTACCGTGTGGCTGTACGGCTTAAAATCGTACGCCAGGGTATCGGCAGCCAGGAACGCCGCGCCGTAGGGCTGGTTGTCGATCCGCAGGAGGCGCTCTTCTTTGACGGCGCTCCGCTGGTTCTCGAAGGTCTCGCTTGTTACGGCGAGCGCCCGCATCCGATCCGCCTCCAGCCAAAGCGCCATGTTTAGCTGATTCGCCGGGAGGATATCCCAGTACAGGGTCCGATCCTGATTGGTCGTGGCGTTGAGGTTTCCACCGGCCTTGTGAATCAGATCGCTGTGCTCGCGCTTGGCAACATTCTCCGAACCCTCGAACATCATATGTTCGAACAAGTGGGCAAAACCGCTCCGCCCTTCTTCCTCGTGCGCGCTTCCCACGTGATACCAGATGTTGACGGCCACGATGGGCACCGATTTGTCTTCGGATAGGATGACACGCAGTCCGTTGTCCAGCGTGTATTCCTCGTAGTCGATGTAGCCCGCCTTCTTACCCGCCTGAACAGCACAGGCGAAGACGATCAGCAGGGCCAGCATGCCCCACACGACGAACCGTTTCATAAGTCCTCCCGTTGGGTTGGTTGTGATTCAAATCAAGACAGTGCGGCCCCTCGCCCACCGGCGAGGCGCCACGTGCATTGAATTACGAATCTGTTGCGGAAAAGTTATGGGAATATGTTCTCTATACTCTAGGGGTTATACCGTGAATCGGGCGGCCTGTCAAGGCGGCCGCAACGGCTCCGTGCACCGCGCGGGGGGCGCTCCAAACCCCTTGAAATGACAGGAGTTTTGGCGTAAGCTACTGCGATTATGAGTCGCGGAGAGATCACGTTCAGCTTCGAAGGCCGTCGAATCCAGGCAAAACTCGGTGAGTCGATCGCTGCCGCGCTCTTTCGGGCGGGTGTCCGAACACTCTCTTACAGTGTTAAATACAAGCGCCCCCGCGGGATCCGCTGCGCGCGCGGCCGATGCGTGATGTGTCACATGGAGGTGAACGGCGTACCGGGGGTCCCGACGTGCATCACGCCGGCGGCGGAAGGGATGCAGGTTCGGCGCGAGAACTACCGCCCGTTCTTTGCGCCTCTTTTGACCTCGGCGGTGCGGCGGGTGACCCTGCCGGCTGGTTTCTACTACAGGATGTTTACGCGTCCCGCGTTTATCCGAAATCTGTTCTTGAACTCGCTCCGCAAAATGGCCGGCGTTGGTCGTTTGCTCACGGCGCAGACACGCCACCCGCGAGCCGTGCCACGCGGCGACGGGCAAGCCGCCGGTCGTTCGGCCAACCGCCGCCCGATGCCTGAATACGATGTTGTCGTCGCAGGGGCGGGCATCTCGGGAATGGCTGCCGCGCTCGCTGCTGCCAAAAACGGCGCTTCGGTGATGCTCGTCGACGAATACTCTCGTGCCGGCGGCCACGCCATCGGCCCGCACGGTGACGAAAAACTGGTATCCGCTCGTGATGACCTGATCGCCGAGTTGTCATCCAGCACATCGATTGACTTCTTCCCCAATACGATAGCACAGGCATTCTATCCCCCGGACACGCTTCTTATCGGGCCTGGCGGCTCGGCCGGCGAGAGCGCCTTCTCGATAATTTCCGATGCACTCACCGCCATGTACCGCGTGCGCGCTCGATCGTTCGTGTTCGGCACCGGTGCCTACGACCTGATCCCGCTGTTCGAGGATAACGACACACCGGGCATATTCGGCAACCGGGCGGTTCGTCTCCTTATCGAGCGAGATGATCTCAAACCCGGGTCGCGCGCCGTCGTCTACGGTACGGGGAGTGCCCTCGAAGAGACCGTCCATTATCTTCTCCATCATGACATCGAGATCTCCGCCGCTGTCGACGCGGCGTCATCGCAGGAGGGCCTGTCTTCGAAGACCCGGTACTTTGCCGATTCCCGGGTTGTGCGGGCAAGCGGGGGTGACTGGGTATCGTCCGTCACCGTGGCGAACCGCGATGGACATGGGAAGACCTCCGTCGACTGCGATCTGTTGTGCATCGCGTTCCCCGGTCAGGGGGCATACGAACTCGCCTACCAGGCCGGGTTTGCGTTCGAGATGTCCGGCGGTCCGGTGCAGGAGGCCCGAACGATGTCGCCGACCGAACGGTCGATTCGCGGCAGAGACGGGGTGTCGTTTTATGTCGTTGGAGAGCTCTCCGGTCACGAGACGTGGCGCGAGAGAATAGCCTCCGGCGAGGAAGCCGGAACAGACGCAACGCGGCGAAAAACGTCCAAGGCGGAATAACATATGCCAAAGAAAATACTGTGCCACTGTGAAGATGTTGAGATCGACGAGGTGTATTCCGCGATCCGCCAGGGATACGGAGATGTGGAAACGCTAAAACGTTACACGGGGATCGGGACTGGAAAATGTCAGGGCAAGTGCTGTTTTGTCCAGACGCTGCGGGTGCTCGAGGAAGTCATTGAACGATCCTCGGGAGACCCGAAGGTGACCGGTGATTCTATTCGTATTCCGACGCTGCGGCCACCCATCCTGCCGCTTCGAATCAACGACATTGTGGAAAGCGGGGATGACGAGCGATGACGCGCACGGCCGAGGTTGTCATCATCGGGGGAGGAGTCAACGGGTTGGCGTGCGGGTACAACCTCGCGAAGAGTGGTATGAAGGACGTCGTTGTCCTGGAGAAGGGCTACCTCGGTGTCGGTTCCACGGGACGCTGTGGGGCCGGCATCAGACAGCAGTGGGGCCTCGAGGAAAACATCGTCATGGCCCGCGATAGCGTCAGGATATTCGAGCAGCTATCCGCCGAGTTGGGTTTTAACACATTCTTTCGGCAGGGTGGCTACCTGATGCTCATCGCGACCGAGCGCGAACAGGAACTCGTAGAAAAGACTATCCCGCTGCAGAACAGACTCGGTGTGCCCACGAGATTCATGAAGCCCGACGAGATCGCCGACTTCGTGCCGGGGATCAACACCGAAGGCATCCGTGGCGGCGCGTACTGCCCGACGGACGGGACCGCATACCCCTACGCCGTCCTGTGGGGTTACGGTGAAGCAGCCAGGCGTAACGGGGTCGAGATCAGGACGAAGACCGAAGTGCTCGGCGTGTCGCAGGCGGGAGCAAACGGTTTTGAGGTCACGACAACCGGCGACACTTTTCGTACGCCGCGCATCGTCAACGTGGCCGGTGCACGTACAAAGGACATCGCGGCGATGCTCGGAATCGCGATACCGACCCAACCGTATCGACACGAGATAGCAGTAACCGAATCCCTCAAGCCGTTTCTCGAGCCGATGGTTATTTCCGTTACGAAGGGTTTCTATTTCTCGCAGAGTCTTCGCGGGGAGATCGTCGGCGGCATCGGTGACGAGCACGAGCCCTCGACGTACAGCACGGCATCATCCCCCGATTTCCTCTTCCGGTACGCCGCAGCACTCCGCGATGTGTTTCCGGCGTTGGGGAGCGTCAGGATCATCAGACAATGGGCTGGACTCTACGATGTGTCTCCCGATGCCCGTCCGATAATCGGTACGGTCGACGGTGTGGACGGGTACTATCATGCCTGCGGCTTTAGTGGGCATGGTTTCATGCTGAGTCCCATGGTAGCCAAACTTCTCACCGAGCTGATCACCACCGGCACAACATCGATACCCATCGACGGCCTCAATTTGAAACGTTTCTCCGAAGGCGAGCCGGTAAAAGACCCCTACGTGGTCGGATAGGCTGCCGGCGGGCGAACACCCTCTTTGGTCCGCACGAAACAAATCGGTTATTGTCAAGACGAGAACAATCGGTATAATCCACGACCTACGAACCTCTCACACGTGACACTCTCATACGGAGGATACCATGGAGAACTGGGTTGAGGAGATCGTCCCGTATATAACTATGTACGGACTGAGGGTCATCGGCGCGGTTGTAATACTGATCATCGGTCGCTTCGCAGCGGGTCTGGCGCGCAAGGTCATCACGAAAATGCTGATTGCCCGCCATGTCGATGCTTCGGTGGTCTCGTTTGCAGCGGGTCTCGCCTACATGTTGGTTCTGGTCTTCGCCGTCCTGGCATCGCTCGCCAAGTTCGGGATTCAGACCACCTCGTTTGTCGCCGTGCTTGGCGCTGCGGGTTTCGCGATCGGCTTCGCCTTGCAGGGATCGCTGGCCAACTTCGCTGCGGGCGTTCTCATTCTGATCCTGCGTCCCTATAAAACGGGTGACGTAATCGAAGCGGCCGGTGTCATCGGCAAGGTCACATCGATCCAACTGTTCACAACGATAATAACGACACCGGATAACATCCTGATCCTGGTGCCAAACGGCAAGATCTACGGTGACGTGATCAAGAACATCACCGCCAACCCGACACGCCGTCTCGACCTCGTCGTCGGCATCGGCTATACATCGTCGATCCAGAAGACGTACGAACTCTTGACCGAGGTGCTGAAGCAGGATGACCGGGTTCTCGATGACCCGGCGCCAACGATCGCGGTCGCCGAGCTGGCGGATTCGAGCGTGAATTTTGTGGTACGGCCCTGGGTGAAAAAAGAGGATTACTGGGCGCTGAAGTTCGATTTGACCGAGAAGATCAAGAACGAATTCGATGCGAACGGGATCGAGATCCCATTCCCGCAGCGGAGCATTCATATGCTCTCCGCGTCGTCCGATAAAGCAGCCTAGACGATCGGGCACTGCATAACGAGCCTCAAAGCCGCCTAGAGGTTCACAAGGGACGCGGTCAGCCGCCTGTCCTGGAAGGGAGCGAAGTGGAGCGAGGGTCCCTAGAAAGGAACCTCGCTCGCTTCCTCAACAGTCTCTTAGGGGTTGCAGGCGCGGATTCGCGCGTCGACCACGCGACAGGAGGCACGGTCCGGTGTCACGATCACCGGATTCATGTCGAGCTCGAGGATGCACGGCACGTCGTCGACCAGCTGCGCGAGCCGTTGGATCGATTCCACGATGAAGTCCAGATCGACGCCAACCTCCCCGCGGACGCCTTCGAGCAGCGGATATGATTTGATTCCCCTTACCATTTCCCAGGCATCAATATCGGTCACAGGCATGACTCGAAACGTGATGTCTTTGATGATCTCCACATACTTCCCGCCCATACCGAACATCAAGACCGGGCCAAACTTCGGATCGGTTGCCATCCCGAGAATCACTTCCTTGCCGTCACCCGCCATTTCCTGAATCATCAGCCCCTCGACGTCATCGGTAACACCTGCGGACTCGAGCTTTTTCATCATCTGCACCCTGGCCGTCTCGAGCATCTTCGCGTTCTCGATACCGAGCGCCACGCCTCCTAAGTCGGACTTGTGGATGATGCTGTTGCCAAAAACCTTCATGGCTACCGGGTATCCCACTCTCTCGGCGACCTCGGCCATGTTGGCGTCGAGCGGGGCCAACTCGGCACTGCATACGGGAAACCCGTAGGCACCGAGGATCCGGTTTACGTCGTCGGGTCTCAGGTAGTCCTGATCGCCTCGCGGTGCCTTGGCGATGATGGAATCAGCAACCTCGTCGACTTCGAACTGCGGGATGATACCTTCCGGCCTCTCGCACCAGAGGCGGTATCGCTTCATTGCGGCGAGCGCTCGCGCCGGCGATTCTGGAAACCGATACTGCGGCGGAGCATTCGGAATTGTCTTTGGAATTGCATCGTAATGATGATCTTCCGCCATCAGCACGGTAAAGACCGGTTTGTCGAACTTCGAGGTGGACGCAGTAACCCTTTCCATGACCTCCATCGGTTCGACCATGATAGGCGGGACAAAGATCACGATAACGGCATCGACGTTGGGATCATCGAGAAGATACTCCAACCCCTTCTCGTACGTCTCTGCGTTCGCACTAGCGATCATATCGATGGGGTTGCGGATGCTGGACTCCTCCGGGAGCAATTTGGACAGCCGCTCGAGCGTCTTGTCGGAGAGCGTCGCTAACTCCAGACCCTCGTTGATAATCGCATCCGTCGCCATGATGCCCGGCCCCCCGGCATTTGTCAGAATCGCTACATTGTCCCCCTTGGGCATCGGGTTTTTGAGAAACGCAAGCGACAGATCCATCATCTCATTGATCGTCGACGCACGAATGACACCGCACTGGTAGAGCAGCGCGTGCACGGCGATCTCGAGTCCCGCCAGCGAACCCGTGTGCGAGGACGCCGCAAGGGCGCCGGCCTCCGTCGTACCTGACTTCACGACAATGATCGGCTTGTGTCGTGTGATCTTCTTCGACAGCTGTGTGAACCGCCGTGGCTCACCAAACGACTCGAGATAAAGCGCGATTAGCTGCGTTCTCTGGTCCTCCGCCCAGTACTCGAGAAGGTCATCACCAGTGATGTCCATCTTGTTGCCGACGCTCACGAAGTAGGACAAACCGACGTTCAGCTTGTCTACCGACAAAAGGATCGCCACCCCGAGCGCGCCGCTCTGCGTCATGATCGCCAACGAGCCGCTCTCGGTTTCACAAGGCGCAAAAGTGGCGTTCATCCGCACGTCGGATGCGGTGCTGATCACACCCATGCAGTTGGGACCGATGATCCGAAACCCGTATTTTCGCTTGAGTGCCTGCAGGGCTTCTTCACGTTTGACTCCCTCCCCACCGATCTCGCGAAAGCCGGCGCTGATGATAATCAGCGCTTTCACTCCCTTTTCTCCGCACTCCTCCGCCACCGCGGGTACGTATTCCTTTGGCACCACGATAACGGCCAGATCAACCGGATCCGATATCTCGCTGATCGAGCGATAGCACTTTATGCTCATGATGTACTTGTGCTTCGGGTTGACGGGAAAAACCATCCCGTTGAAGCCGTATTCGACGAGGTTGGCAAGTATCTGATGGCCAATCGTCCCCTTGCGCGGTGTGGCACCGATCACCGCGATCGACTTAGGTTCAAACAAATAATCAAGATCTTTTCCGAGCCTCATTGGAGAATCTCCTGTGTGCAATCAGCCATCGTTCGACGACCCGCCGTCCTGCCAGATCCGCTGGATGAGGTCGCGAACCTTTCTTTCTATGTCATCGCGCGTCATGCGGAATTGATCAACGGGTTCCCCCACTGGATCCTCGATGTCCCAGTCAAGCGCCACCCCCTCGAATCCCGGCGGACAAATGTCACTCGCAGTGCGGTTGGTCATGCTGACGACATAGTCCATCTCATCGACCGGCACCTCGCGCAGACCTTTGGAATGCTGCACCCTGATATCGATACCTTTTTCCTGCATGACCTCGATTGCATCTTCGCTCACCTGACCCATCGGATGCACGCCTGCGCTGTACGCATCGACAAACGCTTCCCCGAGATCACGCGCAAAACCCTCGGCCATCTGTGACCGGATCATATTGGCATAACAGACGAATAGTATCCTGGTTCTCATCGTGACTCCCCTTGCAGGACAGGCCCTTCCAGAACAGGCTGCAATCCGTGCCGCGTCGCCTTGGAAGATACATCAGAGGAAAATGAAACTCAAGCGCTGATCGGCACTTACCCCCCAGGCGCGGGAACGTTCGATCACGACACCCGTTCGGCGCCAACGGCCTCTGCCGCCCGCTCTCCACGATAGATGTACGCGATACCGCCTGTCAGTTTTTCCGCCCGGACGTGGTCGAGATTCGCGCCTTGCATCAACTCGACCACCCTGTCGCGGGGCGGAAAATCCCCGATTGACGACGCCAGATACCGGTAGCCCACCCGCGATCCCGAAACAATCCCGCCGACGATGGGGATGATCCACCGCAAATAAAAACCGTACAGTTTGAGACGGAGCCCGCGAGTCGGCGGCGAGAACTCCAGGATCAGCAGCCGGACACCCGGCTTGAGGACCCGCGCCATCTCGGAGATGCCCGTATCGTACTCGGTCAGATTCCTCAAACCAAACGCGATGGTCACCACGTCGAACTCTCCGTCGGCATATGGCAACGTCATGACGTCGCCCACGTGCAGTTGGACTCTTTCCCCCAGTTGGCGCTTCACAATCTTCTCCCTGCCAATGGCGAGCATCCCTTCCGAAAGATCGACACCGACGACGTGGCAGTCCGGCAGTGCGTTTGCGAAGGCCACCGCGACATCGGCGGTACCCGTCGCGGCATCGAGAATCCTGACGCCACCCGACGCATCCGCCGAACGGACCAGTGCCCTTCGCCAAACCCTGTCGATGTTCAGGCTCAACACATGGTTGAGCACATCGTAACGGTGAGCGATTCTCGAGAACATCTCGGGTGTATCGGCTTTGTTCTGCGGCGCGTTCATTGATTCCCCTGCGTGAGACCTCACTCGCCTGTCCTCTGAAAGAGGGCTCCCCGACTGCGCGGGTCCTGCCTGCCCCCGGAGGGGGTCGCCGAACAACCCAGCCGTGCTCGCCGGGGCTGCGCCCTGTCACTATAGCCCTCTGAAGGGCGCCCGTTCGGCGCCACCCCCGCAATCACGCTCGACGCGACCGTCTGTATTCGGGATAGTACCGGAGGATTGTACCAATAATCTTTGTGCCAGCCAGAATCGTTCCCTTGATCGTGCCCGAGATCTTTGACCGGCCGATCCGCTTGCGGTACCGGACGGGAACCTCGAGTGCGGTCAGGTCCTGGATGATCGCCTTGACCTGCATCTCGGCATTCCACCCGTAGGTCTCATCCCGCATTCTCAGGCGTTCGAGACTCTCGCGGCGAAGCGCCCTGAAGGGCCCCATGTCGCTGTAGCGTTTCCCGTAGAGCCATCGTATGAGAGTGCAGGCGAGGACGTTGCCAAAACGCTGATTCCAATGCAGCGAGCCGCTCTCCGCCTGTCCGGCCACGCGGGACCCAATGACAAAATCCGCCTCTCCCCGCTGGATGGGCTCGAGGATCGCGGTCAGATCCTCGGGATAATCGGAATGATCGGCATCGAGGATCACGACGATCCGCGAGTGTTCTCCGAGACTCGCGATGCCGCGAAGACAAGCCGCACCATAACCGGGGCGGGGCTCTTTGACAACCCTGGCGCCATGACGTTGCGCCACGGCGGCCGTGTCATCCGTCGAGCCGTTGTCGACGACAATCACCTCGGCCACATCGTCCATGGGAATCTCGTCGATCACGAGTCCGATGGATCTCGCCTCGTTCAAGGCTGGTATGACGATACCCGCTTTCAACTCGTCACAACCCTCCGCGCGAGTCGCGACCGATAGGCATCAAGGATGAGCAAAACAAAAAACGGCACATACTCGATCAGGAGCACCCCCCAACCGATCCGCCAGACACCCGTTTCCCGAAACACCGGCCACACCATGTACGATAGCGCGATCGCCCCGGTCAAAAACAGCCATGCCCGGCTGGCATAAAAACACAGGAACGGTATCAGCCAGCACAAATACCAGGGATACAACGTTGGAGACACGAGCAGTGCGCACCCCGTCACCAGATAGGCATACCTGACAACATCCCGTTGACGATACCCCTGGTAAACGGCGAAGAGAATCACGAGAACCGCAAGGCCGACACGGACCACCTCGGAGACTCCAATGACCCGCAACGCCACGACATAGCCAAACGAGTTAAAACTCCAGTGACGGCCGTAGACACCCAGGCTCGATGCCAGGTTGGCCGAGGCGTCCGCAAAAGGCAGATACCCCAGCACGGCCAGAACTCCGAACAATGTGAGGCCAAGGAGATACCGTTTCCGCATCGCGAAGAACGGGATCAAGACAACGGAGAAATACTTCGCAAGAAACGACAGCGCCATCGATACGAGCCCCAGAACGTTTCTTCCCCGGTCCACGAGGAGTATCGCCAGCACGAAGAAGAAGATCCCGAGCGAGTCCATATGTCCTGAATGCGCGAATTCGAGGATGACGAGCGGGCTCCACCCGTACACGACGCTAAGAGCAGGATTTCGTCCCCTCGTCCGGAGAAGAAATGCGATCAACACCATTGTGGCGATATCGAAGAGCACATAGATGATCTTGTGAGGAGTCACACCGGAGCCGACGGCGGCACCGATATAAAAGGCTCCCTGGGCAAGCGGGGGGTAGATCGTTTCCATGTGCCTGTGGTTGATGCTGTCGAAATCCGAGTCCCTCAAGCCTCGCAAATCCTCCGAGGCAGGTGCATGGACGAACGGATTGTACCCCGCGTGGAGCACGCGGCCTTCCCACACATAGCGATAGATGTCATCCGATAATGCCGGCGTCGAACCGATCAGCACCACCCGGGCAGCCACGGCAATGACAAATATGAGCACGATCGTCGGCCGGCGAGTGTCGCCGATGCGTGATATTAGAAAAACAGCGGTCACATAGAGCGCAAACAGGGCGCCAAACGCGATAAGGAAACGAGGAATCTGCCGGGTGAGATCTCCCAAGGTGGCGATGTAGACACAAAGGGCGACCATCGCGAGCCCGATGACCAGGATGTACCATCGGTAGTCGGGTTTCATACCGTTCGCACCGATCAGCGTCTGGCGTGTATCAATGACAAACCAGCGACGTAGAGATACCCGGTGACAAAGAGAGCAAGATAAGGCAGGGCTCCCCAGTTCTCGAGCGAGACGAGGACGAAGAACGAAACAGACATGTAGACGGCAAAGAAGAGCTCGAGCAGAAGCGACCGGCGGTTGACCGAACGGTATATCTTGCCTCTCCAACTGTCCTTCAACGAAACAATGCGGTACTTGGCGGTCCGCACAAACGGTGTATCACGAGACAACAGCGCCTCGCTAACCGCCCACGCGTTGTTGATACACATACCGATGCCAAACGCGAGGATAACGGGAATGTCCTTGAGACGCCATTTCCAGTCCTTGTAGATCTCCCGTTGTGAAACGACGTAGAAGACAAGCACGGATGTCGTCGTGAAGATAAACACGACGATCTCCCAAAACTCGACGCCGCCCAAAAACAAGTGGTGTCTAAAAAACAGCGACAACGGAAGCAAAAACGACAGCGCCACCACGAGCAGATAGCAGAGGTTTGCCGTGAGGTGAAATGTGGCTTCCGCCTTTATACGGAGCGGCAAGCGGCTTTTCCATAACGGGCGGAGCAGCTTCTTGCCCACCTGTATCGATCCCTTTGCCCACCGGTGTTGTTGCGTCTTGAAACCATATATGTCGACGGGTAGCTCACTCTTGCAAACAAGATCGGGCAGAAAGACGAACTTCCACCCGGCCATCTGGGCGCGATACGATAGATCCAGGTCCTCGGTCAGCGTCGTGCCGTCCCAACCACCGGCGCTATCGATCGCACGGCGCCGAAACACACCGCCGGTACCGTTGAAGTTGAAAAAGCGCCCGGAGAAGTGCCGGGCCGTGTGTTCAATCATGAAATGCCCGTCGAGAAGAATTGATTGTATGCGGGTCAGGAGCGAGTAGTCCCGATTGAGATAGCCCCACCTCGACTGGACCATGCCGACCTTTTCATCCTGAAAATACGGAACCACCCGGCGCAGGAAATCCCGGGGCGCGACAAAATCCGCATCGAAGACGGCGACGAGCTCATCGCTCGTGTACTGCAGCCCGTGTTTGAGCGCCCCCGCCTTGAAGCCTTTGCGGTTTTCCCGATGGATATACTGAACGCTGACGCCATTTCGCTCGAGCCTCCTCCCCGCCGCTCTGGTAACCTCCCGGGTCCGGTCGGTGGAGTCGTCCAGTATCTGAATGGTGAGGAGTTCCCTGGGATAATCGATCTCACCCATGCTGTCGATCACACGCTCGGCCACATAGTACTCGTTGTAAATTGGCAGCTGGATCGTCACGCTCGGGTAATCCTCGGGCGCGAGCGGGGCCGGCTCCCGCGCGGGTCCCCGTTTGTAGTAGCGGTAGTAGAGGAATAGGATGAAATAGCGGTGCAGGCCGTAGATCGACAGGACCCCGAGAACCGCAAGATATCCAATAACAGTGATATAGCTAATTATGTCCATCGGCATTTCAGGTCAGAAATGGGTCGGGAAGCGGCTGGCCTCCTTACAATCCATTACGCCCCATCGGGGTAATACCTCTTGAGGCGCTCCGGCGATGCTCCCATCGAATACAACAGGACCAGCGATACATTCCGTGCGAGATAGTAGAACATCCCTTCCTGCTCGAGACGCCGCGGCGAGGTCCTGACCCGGGGCTTGAGGAGCTTTACCCTGTCACCCCTGCGTTTGATCCGCCGAACGAACTCGAGGTCCTCCAGGATGGGAATATCGCTGTACCCCCCGATTTGCGTGAAATACTCGCGCCGGACAAAGATCCCGTGGTCACCGAGAGGCGCGCGCATAAGACGCGAGTGGATCGAGACCAGCGTGCTTAGAAACCTCAGCGTCCTGCGTCCCGAGTCAAAGCTGAAACCGAACGCACCTCCGACATAACGCGGGTCCGCCATCGTCTCCGTCACCAGTTCGATCCCGCCGTTTGGCAGAAACGTGTCGGCGTGCAGAAAGAGCAGCGTGTCGCCACGCGCCAAGGTCGCGCCCGCGTTCATCTGACGAGCGCGGCCTTTTTCGCTCCTCGCTGTGACCACCTGGTCGTCCCGGATAGCGGCGAGTGTGTCGCCCCCCGGATCACCGTCCACGACGATCATCTCGCATCGACCGCTCCGATCGAGCCGACGAACGTGATCGATGAGCTGGTTGATCCGCTCGGATTCCCTGTAGACGGGAATGACGATCGATATGGTTCGCCTGTTTTCTCCCATGCACAACCGGCAATCGCCGCCGCGCTAATTCTGCCCGACCACTGGGGCACTCATACCAAAGACCTTGAAGAGAAACGCATAGATATCCGCTGCCTCCTCGATTCTCTTCGTTGTTGGCTTGCCGCCGCCGTGCCCCGCCTTGGTCTCGATACGGACCAGGATCGGGTTCTTGCCGGCATCCATCTCCTGCAATGTGGCGGCGTACTTCTTTGCGTGCGCCGGTACAACCCGGTCATCGGTGTCCGCCGTCGTGATCAGCGTGGGCGGGTACGCGACACCCTTCTTGACATTGTGAAGCGGCGAGTATGCGTACATGAACTCGAAGTGTTCGGGATTCTCCTCGGCATTTCCGTACTCGACCGTCCAGTAACGACCGATGGTGAACTTGTGATAGCGCAACATATCGGTCACCGGCACGCGGCAAATAACCGCGCCGAATAGATCGGGTCTTTGAAGCTCACACGCGGCAACGAGAAGCCCGCCGTTGCTGCCCCCTTCGATCGCCAGTCTCGGGGTGCTCGTGTACTTGTTCTCGATGAGCCATTCGGCGCAGGCGATATAATCATCAAAGACGTTCTGCTTGTTCCCCAGCATCCCGGCCTTGTGCCATTCCTCCCCGTACTCGTCACCGCCGCGGAGATTCGCCAGACAGTACACACCACCTGCCTCCATCCACACAACCCTCGATACCGAGAAATAAGGTGTCAAACCGACATTAAAACCGCCGTACGCATAGAGAATCGTCGGGTTGTTACCATCGAGCTTGAGCCCCTTTTTGTGCGTGATAAAGATCGGCACCTTTGTGCCATCCTTCGAGGTCGCGAAGACCTGTTTTGTCTCGAACTTGTTCGCGTCGAAGTTGATCGACGGTTTACGAAACACCGATACTTCATCCTTGTCGAAATCATAGTGAAACATCGTATAGGGATACAAGAATGACGTGAAGCCAAAGAACATCTCGGTGTCCTTGCGCTCACCGGAAAGTCCCCGAAGCGACCCGACCGTCGGCAGCTCGATATCGCGGACCTTCTTGCCTTTTGTGTCAAAGATGGCCGCGAGGTGATGCGCGTCCTGCATATAGGCGACGACCAGATGGTCGTTGACCATCACGGCAAAATCGAGGACATCCTTGGTTTCGCCAAGAACCGGCCGCCAGTGCGAACGCTGCGGGTTCTCGATATCCATCGTGATGATGCGGCCCCTCGGCGCATCGAGATCTGTCTTCACATAAAAGAGCGAGCCGATGTTATCGATTATGCTGTACTCTGCTTCCCCGTTCTCGACCAGTCTCACAAACTCTCCAGGACTATCCATCTCCCGGACGAGGAGACCGTTTCGATCATCCGTTCCAAGATAGACCGAGATGATGAGGTACTTGCCGTCTTCGGTGGCGTACGGATGGAACCCGAGTTCCTTGTTCTCCGGATCCTCGTGAATCAGCTTGTCCTCGGATTGAGGTGTCCCCACCTTGTGCCAGTACACGCGGCTGAAGTTGGCCTGATCCTCTTCCGGAACACTCCCGGGCTCGGGCAACGTGTTGTAGTAGAACCCCGAGTTGTCCAGTTTCCAGGCGATCCCCGTGAACTTACACCACTTGATCTCCTCGTCGAAGTCCTCGCCGGTATCCACGTTGCGGATCTTGAGTATCTGCCAGTCGCTGCCGCTCTGCGTCATGCCATAGCAGAGGAATTTGCCGTCGTGGCTGTAGTCTTGAGCCCTCAGCGCGACGGTTCCGTCTTCGCTGAGCGTATTCGGATCGAGAACGACCTTGGCCTCGCCATCGAGCGATTCCTGCATGTAAAGAACATACTGGTTCTGCAATCCGTCGTTTTTTGTGAAGAAATAGCGCTCGCCGTACTTGTAGGGCAACGAGTATTTT